>CAYWPD010000005.1:0-55314 GCA_964460055.1 uncultured Candidatus Bathyarchaeia archaeon | reverse complement strand
ATCGGTCCATAACCTCGTTCAGCAGTTCCTCGGTCGTTGATATACACATTCGTATGTGCTCTCGTCCGCTCGGTCCGAACTCGATTCCGTCAGAAACCATGAGCTTCGCTCTGTTGTAGAGGTACTCTGTCATCTGGGTGCTGTCCAATCCGCATCTGGCGATATGTGGGAAGATAAGGTACGTGCCCTCTAACGGCGGGCAACGAACCCTTCCGATGGAGCTGAGCCTCCTCATAGCGAGATCTCTGATTCTGTGCAGATAGCACAATAGTTCATCGACGTACTTTCCAGTCTTGGTCAGCATGGCCTTCGCAGCCGCCTGTGAGAGGGTGCTAGTTCCTCTCAATGCGCCCTCGGCTGCTTTCTTCATGCCAGCCAGCGCCTCTCTGTTGGTGCAGACTATGTATCCAATCTGGAGACCAGCCACGTTATAGGTCTTTGAGAATCCGAAGACTGAGACGGTTCGGTCGGCGATCTCCGGGCTTATGGAGGCTATGCTCACGTGTTTCCTTCCATCAAAGAGGATGTCCTCATGGAGCTCGTCGCTCAACACCATTAGTCTCTTGTCAACAGCTATCTCGCCTATCGCTCTGAGCTCGTCTTCGGTCATCACTCTGCCGGTCGGATTGTGTGGGTTGCAAACCATGATTAGTCTAGTTCTGGGAGTTATGATCTCGTTCAGTCTGTCAGCATCAAACTTGTAGCCATCTTCCATGTCCAGCTTCCAATACTTTTTCTTTGCCAGTGTCACGTCTGCTGCTTTGAAGAATGGGAAGTACATGGGGTCGTTTACGACGACTTCATCGCCAGGTGAGCAGGCATATTTGCATGCGAGCCACATCGATGGGTTGACTCCCTGCGTCACGTAGATATCTTCGGAAGTGGCTTCGATCTTGTTGGCCTTTCTGAGCTTCTCAGCCATCAGCTTTCTCAGTTCTGAGCTGCCGCCGCGCTCGCCATATCCGAAATCCTCTCTTCCCATCGCTTCGACTATGGCCTCTTTCACCTCCAAAGGCACAGGGTAGTCAGGCTCGGCCAACCATAGTGGAATGACTTCCGGGTCTATTCCACCCCATTTCCATCCCGGGCGTTGTCGAATCTTCGTTAAGCTAATCTTCTCGAACATAGACATTCATTAGCCACCATCGGATCTGAGTTGACTCTCTTGTTCCTGCTGTTCGCGGATTAATGGCCTTCTCAATATTTGCGTTATGAAGATATGAATCACCAATCGTTGTGAACGCGGTCATGTTAGAAACGGAGGTCAAGCAGGTGATCGTCGTCCCCGCCAATCTGAAGATCGGAAAGGGCAAACTTGCAGCCCAAGTCGCCCATGCGTCGCTTGCAGCCTCTGAGGAAGCACGCAGAACCAGCAGAGAACTATGGGAGAGCTGGATTAAGGAGGGGCAAGCCAAGATCGTTGTTAAAGCGAGAGACTTGGAAGAGATATTCAGGCTTGAACGCGAGGCGAGAAAGAGAAAACTTCCGACCTCGTTGATAAGGGATAGGGGGCTGACTCAGCTTCCTCCGGACACAGTAACAGCGTTGGGGATAGGCCCTGCGCCATCATCTGTTCTAGACATAATCACTGGAGGTCTACCCCTCCTATAGCGCGAGAAGATCTTCTTGCAGGAGCCTCCCCAGATCGACCGGAAGATC
This sequence comes from uncultured Candidatus Bathyarchaeia archaeon, assembly GCA_964460055.1. GTDB lineage: Archaea > Thermoproteota > Bathyarchaeia > RBG-16-48-13 > CAYWPD01 > CAYWPD01. The sequence continues at coordinate 53,655 of CAYWPD010000005.1, read as the reverse complement.
GGCCTCGAACTCTACTATACTCGATCTTCAGGCATTGGTGGGCGCATAAAATCACGCCCCAGAGACTTCGCGGTCAAAGAAGTACTCGAGGACCGCCTAGAATCCAAGATATATCTTCGAAGGCCTCCAGCGATCTTGGGACGTGGCTCATTCACCCTTTGCATGCTCATCAAGAGAGATCGCGATCTGCTCCCGCTTTTGCTTGAGCTCTCAAAGAGGCTGGGCATGACGCCAGATCTGTTTGGCTTCGCGGGGTTCAAAGATAAGCGGGCGATCACCAGCCAATTCGTGACGGTCCCTGCCAAGTATTTTCGCCCTCCGGCAATTCTGGATGTGAAACGGGCGAAACTGATCGCTCTCGGCCGTCGAGAAAGGCCTATTGGTAGATCAACGTGGGAGACCAATCTCTTTCGTGTAACGATACGGCAGATCGAGATTGAAGTGTCACGAGTCACGGAAGCGCTGAATGAGGTTTGGAGTGATCTTTCGAAGTGTGCGCCGAACTTTTATGGATATCAGAGATTTGGAACGGTCAGGCGCGTGACAGACCTAGTTGGCCGCGAGATGGTTAGAGGCAACTTCATGGGAGCCGTTTTCCTCTTTCTGTGCACTAGAGGAGAGCGTGACGACGAACAGCTGAGTCAGGCAAGAGGCAACCTGCTAGAGACGAGAAACTACAGAAGAGCTCTTGAGGCTTTTCCAAGGAGACTTACCTTCGAGCACCTTCTACTTCGATCTCTGAGCGAGAGACCCGATGACTTCGTCGCGGCCCTCCGAAAGCTGCCTATTCAGCTGAGGCGATTTTTCGTAAGCGCGTACCAATCATTTCTCTTCAACAGAATGCTTAGCGCCCGAATTCAGCGAGGACTGCCGATCGGGAGGCCCACTGTTGGAGATTTCGTGCTCAAGCTTTCGTCAATCGGAGATCCTGTGAGGGTCGCAAGAGTGGACAACTCGAATCTCGAGGAAACCCGCAAGAAGATTGAAGCGGGCTCGCACGCCGTAGCGCTGCCGGTTATAGGATTCGCCTCGAGGCTATCAGAGGGCGAGCAAGGAGACATTGAGAGGGAAGTACTGAAGCACGAGAGAGTAAATCCAAGTTGCTTCTACATACCAGCGATTCAGGAATGTAGCAATGAAGGAAGTTTCAGACCGATAGCAGTCACTCCCTCACGCCTCTCCTATGGAGTTCGGAATGAGCGAGGGAAGCCTGTTGTGGTGCTCAGATTCAAGCTGCCAAAGGGAAGCTACGCAACAGTACTTCTCCGAGAGTTCATGAAACCGAGCGATCCCATTTCGGCCGGTTTCTGACGAGCGGATCCGCCTACCAGCTCTAAACATGCTTATTAACGCGCCTGGCGTCTGAGAAGAGGCTAGCGGGTGAGACCGACCCGTTCCGCTATACAAACCCCGGTGTCGGACTGTGCTCTTCAACACGAAAGATAGCGAAATTCGAGGATCGAGACAAAGCTCATTCCTTGGCTCCAAGCACCCTGAAGAAGTGCGTAGCCGTTTTTTAATCCAGAAGCCAAAGGGTATCGCTACGACCGCGGTTGTGGCAGCCCTTCATGCCGTCCTAGTCTACGTCTTTGCGGGCATAAGCTTCTGGATTGTTGAAGTGCGTGTGGCTGACGCCTTGATCCCACTATCAGTACTTTACGGTTGGCCGGTTGTCGTCGGCGTGACTCTGGGCGCTATCGTCTCCAACGTGATTACGCCGCTCCCAAGCATCATGTTTGAAGTCGCATTCAGGTCGTTCGCGAACTTCGTTGCCAGCGCCCTCGCCCATCGAACCGTGAAGCATAAGCTTCAGTTAATCATGACATGGGGCGTGATCTGTAGTGAGAATGAGAACTAGGGATGTATCCCTCGCGGCAGTATACGCTGCTTTGTACGCTGTATTGACGGTGGGCCTAGGGCCATTTAGCTACCTGGCAATACAGGTGAGAATCTCTGATGCAATGGTGGGCCTAGTGCCACTTCTTGGATGGCCAGCTGTCATCGGACATACAATAGGTGTAGCAGTATCGAATAGCTTCAGTCCGGCAGGATTCCTAGACCTGCTGAACACAATACCGTCGTTCGTAATGGCATATGTAGTCATGAAGTTGAAAGGTGGAAACGTCAGAGTGATAACAGGGTTACTATCATACACTGTTGTACTCTCAGCCACCGTTTCATGGATGCTCTCACATCTGTACGGTCTGCCGCCACTTGAAACATACGTCTATGTATTCATAGGCATCTTCATATCGACAGTGCTGATCGGATTCGCACTATACAAGACCATAGGGCACTTGAAATTCTTCGGAAAGGGCGTGTGATGAACATTGAAACGTAGCTTGAAATGCGGTTGCATTTACGATGAGGACGAGTTTGGCAGAGCAATTCAGGTCTGTAAGAGACATAGCAAAGGGTACAACGAACACTTTCAACAGAATATGGACATCGAAGTGTTCGTTGATAAGCTACTGAAGGAAGATTCTGAAGCCTAGCGCGAAGACTGACATTTTCGACGCTCCCTCTCAGCCGAACCACATGCTTGCGAGGCGACTAGAGCAGCAGCTTCCCAAACCCTTTAAGAACCAGTCTCAATACGGTTAGCCACTTCAAGGCGGCAGCGATGAGGCTTGAAGACATAGCCAAAGGAGTCGGCCCAACCGAGAAGCTCTACCTGCTCGACTCGTATCTCAGATCCACGGAGACAAAGGTCCTCAGGGTCGAACCGGACGAGAAGAACCATTTCTACTTCGTATCCTCAGAGACGCTCTTCCACCCAAAGAGTGGAGGCCAGCCCTCTGACAAGGGAAAAATCAGGTCAAACGCATTCGAGGCAGATGTCAAGAAGGCAATGGCCTGCGGAGAGGTCATAATTCACTGGGCTAAGATATCGACGGGAAAGCCTTCCGAGGGACCTGCAACCATGGAGATAGACTGGAATTGGCGCTATCTACTAATGAAGAGACATACCGCTGGCCACCTACTAGACCATTGCTTGACAAAGAAGACTGGAACTTGGGTAGAGACCACGGATTCTTGGCTCGGCGATGACTGCTACGTGGGCTACAGAGGAACGCTGCCGAGTAGCGAGCAGTTGAGAGACGCAGAGAATCTCGCCAATGAGATGATAGGCCACGGAGCAAGGGTCTCTTGGGAATATGTATCGCAAGATAGGATAACCGAGCTTGCGGCGAAGGCTCCCAACCTGCTCCGTCTACCCAAACTCAGCAGATACCGACTTGTATCTATCAATGGATGCGAACCGATACCATGCGGGGGAACCCACCTCTTAGACGTGCAAGAGATTGGCCATCTCAAGGTGCTTGAAGCGAAGAAGAGCGTCCAAGGGTTCAACCTTTATTTTGAAGTCGGCTGAATTCCGATTTGGTACTTGATGGCTGGGGTGGGTCAACACGTCAGAAAGCGAACAGGTCACGTATCAAGACTTCAAGAAGCTCGATATGCGGGTGGGCAAGATTATCAGCGTGGAGCGAGTCAAGCGGACTGAGAAACTCTACAAGATTCTAGTCGACCTAGGCTCCGGAACTACAAGACAGACCATTTCCTCCCTGACCGACTACTATACGCCCGATCAACTTCTGAACAAGAAGATAGTGTTCCTCGCCAATCTAAAGCCCGTAAAATTCAGTGGAGAACTCTCCGAAGGGATGCTATTGGCAGCTGAGAAAGGCGATAGGTTGGCTCTGCTTACGATAGACAGAGACATAGAGGAAGGAGCAATCGTAACATAGGAGCGTTGACCGACGCGGACTTGCACCCAACGTCTAGACAGACTTGTTCCTCCCAATAGTTAGCGCTCCTTTGGAGGGCCCACAATGATAACTAAAGCACAGAGAACTTCATGTCGAATCTTTTAAGCGACTTGATCCATCTCTAGGATCGGTGGAACACTTGGTTTTTCGGCTTGAAGGCGTACTGCCAGCCCTAGTAACCCCTTTTTCAGACGACCTGAAAAACGTAGATGCGGAGAAGCTACGACGGCTCGTCAACTTTGTGATCGAGAAAGGCGTCACTGGTGTAGTTCCGTGCGGAACGACCGGTGAGATGGCAAATCTGACGATGGATGAGAAGAAACGAGTGATCAAACTCGTCGTTGACGAAGTCAACGGCCGAGTTCCAGTAATTGCAGGAACCGCTTGGAGTGAGACTGGAGCCACCATTGAGATGACAAAGTACGCCAAGGACGTTGGCGCCGACGCTGCGATCGTTGTTACTCCCTACTATCATAAACCCACCAACAGAGGGCTCTATGAACATTACAGACTGGTCGCGGAATCAGTCGATCTTCCAATCGTGTTATACAACATCCCGCAAGTAACAGGAGTCCTATTGCCTTGGCAGGTCGTCGAGGATTTGGTTGAGTTCTCAAACATAGTGGGGTTGAAGGACAGCAGCGGAGAGATCAGGTACATACTCTCCGTCCTAGAAAAGGTCGGTGACAGATTGAGCGTCGTCGTGGGACACGACGAGGTTGTGATAGGAGCGCTGGCGGCGGGATGCAAGGGCATGATCCTAGCAAGTGCCAACTTCATCCCAGATCTGTGGCTCAAACTCCACCGGTTAATGAAAGAGGGCAAAGTGGATGAGGCTCGGAAGATACAGCTTTCGATCCAGAAGATTGCTAGGATTATCGCTCGAAGTGGGCCAGTCGGCACCAAAGCCGCGCTCAAGTGCATTGGAGTGGATATGGGGGCGGTCCGCTTGCCCCTCTCGCTCGGAGGCGAGCTGTCCTTCGAGGATTCGGAGGAGATCAGACTCGACCTTGAGAAGCTTGGAAAAGCACCTGCAAAGGCGAGAGTTATCGAACCCGTCGAGGCGAAGAAGCTAGAGGAGAGATTCGAACAAATCGAGATTGCGCCACAACTCATCCGAGAGCTCAGACTTCTAGTCGGGGAGGGACTAGCCGGTGAGGAGCCTGAGATAGCCCACATAGATGTCATGATAGGACCGAAGGACGGCCCTGTTGGAGCAGCGTTCACGAAGGCCAAAGCTACTCCGTCGAAGGGGCATGAGCCTCTGCTAGCCATACTTGAGCCCAACTTGATGGTGAAACCTGTGACCTTGATGATTCCAACGGTATCGGTGAAAGACATGAGGCAAGCTAGTATGGTATATGGTCCAGCTCAGGGAGGAGTCGCCAAAGCTGTTGCTGACTCTGTCGCCGACGGCACAATCCCGAAGAGCTTCATTGAAGATCTAATCGTGCTGGCTAACGTCTTCGTTCATCCGGCTGCGGTCGACAGGAAACGGGTGTATATCAACAACTACAAAGCGATGAGGCATGCTGTCCGGAGAGCCGTGGAAGGCAGACCGAGCTTGGAAGAGATTCTGCGTGATCGTGAGAAGGCAAGACATCCTCTGAAGTACAGCCCTTAGCTCAGAAGGTTAAGGGACGATCCTAGATCTGTCTCTAGGGAAGAGGACCACTTCCCTGATGTTTGTTTTTCCCACAACGATCTGAACGAGCCTGTCTAGGCCCATTCCCCATCCGGCGTGCGGCGGCATACCCAGATCGTAGACCTTGAGATGATGTCGGAACTTCTCGGGATCTAAACCTTGGGACTGAAGCCTTTTCTCTAGGAGAGACCTATCGCTTATCCTCGATCCGCCTGAAGCAATCTCAAGCCACCCATACATGAGATCGAATGCTTCGCAAAGCATAGGGTCATCTTCACGTGGCTTTATGTACCAGACCTTCGCCTTTGTTGGCCAGTCGGTTATGAAGTAGAAGCCGTGAATGATGCTCCCAAGGGTTCGGAGGTGAGGCGTCGAGAGGTCTTCGCCCCATTCTACCTTCGTTCTGACCGACTCGAGCTTCTTGAGGATTTCTTCATAGGTGAAACGCGGGAATGGAACCTTTGGCTTGACAAGCTTGGAGTGCAGTAGCTTCAGTTCTGCAGAATGCAGGTCGATCATCTGAGAGACGGCTTCGGAGATGAGATTTTCCAGAGTCTCCATCACGTCCTCGCACGAAGTGAAGGCTTCCTCCAAGTCGACGGAGATGAACTCGCTTAGATGTCTGCGGGTATGAGAGGTCTCGGCTCTGAAGTAGGGCGCAATCTCGAAGACCTTTTCGAAGCTGCTTATCAGCTCCTCCTTGTAGAGTTGTGGACTCTGTGCCAAGTACGCGTTTCTGCCGTAGTACTTGACTCTGAATAGGGCCGCTCCTCCTTCAACTGCCGTCTTGACTATTTTTGGGGTCGAGATCTCTACGTACCCGTTCTTGGAGAGGTAGTCCCTAACCGCTTGTGTTAAAGTGTGCCTGATCCTGAAGATGGCGTTGATCTCTGGTCTGCGGACATCCAAGATCCGGTTGTCGAGCCTGATGTCCAAGTCAGCCGGAACCTTCCCCTTTGGGTCTATCGGCAGCGGATGCTTCGCGGCTCCTAGGGTCCTTATCTCGTTGGGAATAACCTCGACTTCCCTTTGAGCTTGGTTGAGCTTCCTGACGACGCCTTTGACGGCTATAGCGCTTTGAGTCTGCAGGGACTCGCATTTCTCAAGGACTTCTTTGGGAACCAGCCTCTTTGGAAGCGTCACCTGCATCAGGCCACTCTTGTCCTTCAGCTGGAGGAATTTGATGCCACCCAAGTCCCGTATCTCTTGAACCCAACCGAAGATGATGACTTCTGTTCCGTCGAGATGTTGCTTCAGTTTATCGGCGTAGTGGGTTCGGCGCCAAGAGCCCAAGGAGTCCGTTGCCAGTCGCTTCCCCATCCATTACGTCCGCTCGAATTCGACCCTCAGCGTTATGCCCCGAATCTTGCTGGCGAGCTCCTTCAGGACTTTGACGTCAACTGGCAAGGACCGGGGTCTTCCTGCCAAGATTACCTTAGTCTCTCTATTGCCATCGGGGAGCCAAAGCGTATTTATCGTCACTATGGTGAGCGGCGCGAAAAGGTCTTCCAAGAACTTCCGGTCGTCTCCTCCATACTCCAGAACTCGTATCTTCTTGCCCGTCTCCTCTCCTACCATGCGCAGTATCTTTCCTCCAAAGCTCAGGAGCTTTGGTATGTCGCCTCTTCCCACGACCAAGGCCAAGACATCATCTCCCTCTTCCGCCTTCTTGAAGGTCACATCTTGAATGACGGGATATTTCTCTTCCAGCCTCTGCAGGATTCGGGCGGCCATTATGTCAAGCTCTTTGATTTGGCCTGTCCTAAGTTTCTCTTGGCAGTTTGAGCAGAGCATCCCGCTCTTCAGGCAAAAGTTGCAAATGGGTGTCTTCAAGGTCTCCCCATCCATCTTGCGAATGGAGGGACGGCGTGATGCCCCGTTTCAGGCTCATTCTGATCTTCACGCTTTTTCTATCTGCTATGCCGTTTTTTTGAGACTGGTGTAGCGTGTGCCTCTAGGTGAGGTCCTTGTTGGACTTGAAGGCGTTTTTCGCCTTCTTTTTGGCGTTCGAGCCTTCAGATGCCTGATTATTCGGTAATTGCCTTTTCCCTTCCCTTCGACTCCTAAGACGTAACTCAATTTCAAATAAATAGATTACGGTTTGGACTTGTCCGTTCAATCGAAAGTCTTATTATGCAAATACCTTTCCCTATGTCAACCTATTCGGGACTTTGCGGAAAGATGTGATGACCTTGTCTGAAGAGATTTTGACAGGAAAGCCTCTGAAGATTCTGCATATGTTGCATGACAGGAGCAAGCCTGTGACAACCTACAGTATTCAGTTGAAGCAGAGTGAGCTGGCTAATGACCTTAAGATCACGAGGCAAGCTCTAAACGTGCATCTGCGCAAGCTAAGGGACAAAGGCTACGTGCGAACGGGCAGAGGGTTCATAGACATAACTGAAAGGGGTCTGGGTATTCTCGGGTACTCCTCGAATCCTACTTTCATCTTCGTGAAGGTCTCCCCGCAGAGCAGAAAGAGCGCTTATGAAGCGATGACAAAGTTGCCGATTCAGAGGGCCTACCGCGTCGCCGGCGATATGGATGTTCTTATTGCTGCAAGAAGAGAGAAACTGGACGAGGTCTTGAGGGAGGTCTCTTCAGTTCAGGGTGTAGAAGACACCAAATCCTACGTCACAATCGAAGTGATGAGATAGACTGCCTCCCTCGCCCAATGGAGGCTATATGCCCCTGAAACTTTTCGAATTCGAGGCCAAACGACTCCTTGAGGGTTCCGGAGTAAGAACCCCTAGGGGAGAAATCGCATCCACACCAGAAGAAGCTAGAGAGGTTGCGCGAAGACTCGCCGCCCCTGTGGCAATCAAGGCTCAGATTCTGGCCGGAGGCCGAGGGAAATCAGGTGGAATAAAGTTCGCCGATACACCCGAAGAAGCTGAGAACGCCTCTCGAAGTCTTCTAGGCTCGAAGATTCAGGGATTGACTGTCAACAGAGTACTCGTGGAGGAGAAACTAACCATCTCTAAGGAGTACTATGTCGGCGTCACGGTAGACCGGTCGAAGAAATCCTATGTCGCAATCGCATCTTCGCGGGGTGGAGTTGACATAGAGGAGGCAGTTAAGGAGAGCCCAAATGAGGTGACGATCAAGAGACTAGATTCAATAAGAGCTCTCGATGGATTCGAGGCCAGAGAGATGGCTGCGTCGATAGGCTGCAGGGGGAGGGCTCTTGTCTTGGTAGCCCAATCTCTTGTCTCTCTGTTCTCAAGAGCTATGATTCTTGATGCGGAAACCTTCGAGATCAATCCACTAGTTGAAACTAGGGATGGCAACTTCATTGCAGCAGATGCGCGCCTTGTCGTGGATGACAATGCCCTGTACCGGCATCCAGACATGGCCAAGATACTCGACGAGTCAGGGGAACTATCCTCCGACGAACTCAGGGCAAGAAAGAGAGATCTAGTCTACGTGGAGTTGGACGGCGACATCGGCATCCTTGGAAATGGCGCTGGATTGGTCATGGCGACATTGGATCTCGTTCAGTCTTATGGCGGGAGACCCGCTAACTTTCTCGATATCGGCGGCGGAGCGACCATGGACCGCGTTTCCTACGGGTTAGAGATCCTTCTTTCAAACCCCCGGGTTAAGGTCGTGCTGATTAATGTCCTAGGTGGCATAACGAGATGCGATGAAGTTGCCAAAGGCATCTTGGACGTAAGGAAGACGCTGAAATCCGCAAAGCCAATGATAATCCGAATGGTTGGAACAAACGAACAGGATGGACGTTTTCTCCTCGGCAGAGAAGGCATCCCTGTGGCGGATACCATGGATGATGCAGCCAGAGAAGCGGTTCGGCTTTCCAGACTTTAATGAGGGACGAACCTTGGGCGTACTGGTCAGCAAAGAGACACGAGTCCTTGTCCAAGGGATAACCGGGGCTCAAGGTAGCTTCCACACGCAGCTGATGCTGCAGTACGGAACAAAAGTTGTCGCAGGCACCACGCCGGGAAAGGGCGGAACCTCTGTGTCTGGGATTCCCGTCTTTGACACCGTCAGAGAGGCTGTTCGCGAAACCAGGCCAAATGCCTCAATAATCTTCGTCCCCGCTCCAGCGGCAAAGGACGCAGCTCTTGAAGCGATAGAGTACGACCAAGACCCGGTTGTAATCATAACTGAAAATCTTCCCATTCGTGATACTATCGAGATTATGGCACGAGCTCGAGTGAAAGGAACGAATATTGTCGGCCCCAACACTCCCGGAGTTGTGACTCCCGCTGAGTGCAAGCTCGGAATCATGCCAAGTCATGTGTTCGCAAAGGGTCCCATAGGAGTTGTCTCGAGAAGCGGTACTCTCACCTATGAGATTGCTTCCGCGCTTACCTCTGCAGGCTTTGGCCAATCCACGTGTGTTGGATTGGGCGGAGACCCAATAGTGGGCCTCGGCTTTATCGAAGTCCTGAATCTGTTCCTCGAGGATCCGCATACGGAAGGAGTTGTCCTCATAGGAGAGATTGGTGGCAACGCCGAGGAACTGGCCGCGGAATATGTAAAGGCCGCTGGCTACTCCAAACCGATCGTCGGATACATAGCCGGACGAACCGCGCCGCCGGGAAGAAGAATGGGTCATGCGGGCGCGATAATCTCAGGGTCAACTGGATCAGCCGAGAGCAAGATTATGTCGCTCAAGAGCGCTGGCATCGAGGTTGCGGAAAGACCTTCCGAAATGCCCCGCCTCATCGCCCAGAGGTTGTAGAGGGAAAGACGTAAATCTGGGCCAGCGTACTTCTCGCAACTCGCAGGGGCACCCGCAATGCCGATCACCGACCCATTCAAAAAGGTGCTCGCTCAGCAACACAGGTTGTACTACAAGATCTGCCGAGATTGTGGAAGCCGAAACTCCAGAGCGGCTGTCCGTTGCAGGAGTTGCAGAGGTAGACACCTTCGCTGGAAGAAACGTGAGCTCGGCGCAAAGTAATAGAGGACGAGAGCTGTTATTTCGGCCTTAAGGGCGAAAGCCGTGGAGAGTTCTAGGAAGATCTTGCGAAAGGTCGTCGCCATCGAAACCGAAGAAGGCGCAGGTGCAACAGTCAAGAGGGTCTTCCCCACTCGTCACCTATCCCATTTCGATCCCTTCGCCCTCCTTGATGAGTTCTTCGTTGAGCCACCCGCAAGTTTTCCAGCCCACCCTCACGGCGGGTTTGAGGCCATCACATATATGCTCGAAGGAGGCTTCCATCACAAGGACAACCTCGGAAACGACAGCATCGTCTTGGCCGGTGGAGCACAGAAGTTCACAGCTGGAAGGGAAATCGTTCATTCTGAATTACCCGGGACCAAAGGTCTGAATAGGGGACTGCAACTCTGGGTCAGGCTGCCCAGCAAGCTTAGAGATATGGAGCCTGATTATCAGCAGATAGAGCCTACCAATATACCCGAAGATATCTCAAGAGTTGCCCGCGTGCGTACGATCGTCGGCGAAGGGTCGCCGATAAAGTTGCACACCAAGGCAGAGTATCTGGATGTCAGGCTACATCCCAGAAGCACCTTCTCTCGTTCCATTGATCCTTCGTTGAATATGATGCTGTATGTATTGGAGGGGACATTATCTCTCAGCAACTCACAAATTCGCAGAGGTGAAGCAGCGTTATTGACAGCTGGTGAAACAGTAGAAGCAGTTGCTGAAGACGCCGCAAGGTTTGCCTTGATGGCCGGCAAACCTCATGGAGAGCCCGTAGTGCTGAGAGGTTCCTTTGTATACTAGATACGGCAGGCGTCTTGCTGCTTTACACTCTTCCTGACTGGTAGGTGTCAGCTCTTCCAGAGACTCTTAAACCAGATACAATGTGCTTGGCCTTCCTAAACCGTAAAAAAGAGACGTCGCCCTAACAGATGGAAGATCAAGGGTGTCCAAGCATGGTGAAGGCGGAAGTCTACTATATGGACGATAGGAGCATCAACATTCAGACGAGTCTGGCCGCGAAAGCTCAACAGCTTTTCGACTATGCGCGGCTTCAGGACTGTTTCAAAGAGGGCGACTGCGTCGGCGTGAAGGTGCACATGGGCGAGTGGTTCTGCACCGGATACCTGCGGCCTATACTAGTAAGGGCGATCGTGGACAAATTGAAGAAGATGGGCGCCGAGCCATTTGTAACCGATTGCACGGTTATGCCATACACGCCCTACTCCGCGAGGACGACCGCTGAAGACTACCTTGAGTGTGCTGCTGCAAACGGATTCACAAGGGAGACCATGGGCTGCCCAATTCTCATAGCCGATGGACCCTCCGGTTTCGATGATGTGAGAATCGAGTTGCCCGACGGAATCTTGCTCAAGGAAGCTTACCTAGGCAAGGGTATAGCTGAGGCAGACGCTCTCATCGTCGTATCCCACTTCAAAGGACATGGATGGGGAGTCTACGGCGGCTCTATAAAAAATGTAGGCATAGGTTGCTCCTCCAAGAGAGGCAAATTCTGCGCCCACCTTGCAGGACATCCTTTGTACGGGCCTGCCAAGTGGCCTTTTCACGGCGATAAGTGCAAGGGCAGGGAGATCTGTCCAACTTGGGAGATGTGTTCCAACATGTGCCCTGCCGATGCCATAAGAGTCCTTGAAGACAGGATGGAGTGGGATCCTGCCAGATGCATAGGCTGTTTGGCTCACACCAGATCCGCATATGATTGTGGCGTTTGGGACGTCCCGAAAGGATGGGTTGAACACACCGATATAGCAATGGCCGATGCAGCAGCTGCCTATGTCAGATATCTCGGGAAAGAAAGTGTGGGCTACTTGACCTATGCTATAGACATAAGCCCTTCCTGCGACTGTGCTCACCAGTCTGACCGAGCAATCATCCCCAATCTCGGCGTCTTCGCCTCCAAAGATCTTGTTGCGATAGATAGGGCGGTTCTCGACATGTCCATGAAGAGCAGCGGGGTTCCCGGTTCTGCTTCTGAGGAGAAAGGTGCAATGAATCAGGGAGTCGAGAAGTTCACCGCCGTTTGCACGCGGGTCGGGGCCAGCCAGTGGCTGCAGACTAACGTCTGCGAGCGACTTGGTGTCGGCACCAAGAACTACGAGCTTATACCCGCTGCTGCCTCGGCGGAGGATGAGAAGTTCTGGTTTCCAAGGTTCTCTCCAAGAAGGACAAATGCGCACTACCTGAGACCGATATTTGAGCGCATTCAACCGATTCCAGACGGGGGTTTCCTTTTCAACGAAGTGCCGAGGGTTTCTGTGGAACAGCTCTCTAAGCCATGATCCTACAGCTTCAGAGGTGTCCTTCACATTGCGAGTTCTAGTCACGGGAGGAGCTGGTTCGCTAGGGCGCGCAATCATTTCAGAGCTTTCGAGCGTGCCCGATTCGCCAGTTATCAGAGCATTCGATCTGCCTTTGGTGGACTTTGGTGCCTTGAGCGATCTACCGAAGGTCGAGCTAGTCAAAGGAGACATCAATGACATTGAGCTTCTGCAGGAGGTCGTCCGTGGCGTTGACGCTGTCATTCATCTGGCAGCCATCCTTCCGCCGCGTAGCGAATACGATCAGATGAAGACGCTCAGGATCAATGTGGGCGGCACGGAGGCGCTGGTTAAATCGTTGAGGAGAGCAAACAGAACCTGTCGGATAGTATTCAGCTCATCCACGGCAGTCTACGGAGACACATCAAGAGAGGATGCGCCAGTCAGACCTGATCATCACTTAGCCCCGTGCGATGTGTATTCGGAGAGCAAGGTTCTGGCCGAGAACCTGATTCGAGCCTCAGAAATCCCTTACACGATTCTGCGCATCTCTGGCATAGCAGTCCCCGAGCTCGTTGAACTCCCCGATAGGCTTCCTTTCAGAAGAGATCAGAGGGTGGAGTTCATTAGCCGTGATGATGTCTCTCTCGCTTTCATCAACGCGCTGAGCGGCGGTTGCGAGGACGCAACGTTCAACATTGCAGGAGGAGCCTCATGGCAGATGAGAGGGGAAGAATACGTTGAGAAGCTGTACGGATTCTTGGGAGTCTCGGAGGAAGCCCAGTACTCGGAAAGCTACACGTGGCTTGACTGGTACGACACTGAAGGTTCGCAAGGAGCGCTAAGATACCAAGAAACAGATCTCGATGTCTTTGTGAACAGGCTCAAGAAGACGGCACACAACGCGGGTCTGATCTAGAGGTGAAGGAGACAATGGGTGAACAGGTCGTAGAGGTTAAAGAGCTGTTACACAGATGCGTTGAGAACATTAGAAAGGCTGACGAATCTCGCAGTGGGGCTCTGGGCGAAATCCTGTTTAGAGTGCGTATATGCCAGAACGCTATTCTCGAAAGTGAGCGGAAGATCTGGCTTAGAACCTCTGAAGGCAGAAGCTTGCTGGGCAGCATTGCGTCAAGTGTACGAGATGTCGATGATGTCGTGTCCAAATACCTCAGGGCATCAGCCGGAGAGCAGGAAGACCTCTTCGCCTCGTTGACAGAGAAGGTTGAGGATCTCGAACGTCACATTGTCCGACTGAAGGAGGAGATCGGTAAAAGGCAGATGGTCGTCACGTAGGCAAAGACTGGTAGGGCGTGTGTGCCTCTACGTCTACAGCTGATTTGATGGGTGACTAGTCACATGGCAGATGAATGAGGTCTTGTCCGAGGCGCAAGAGAGAAGTGAAAACGTCTGGAACGTGTTTTTCAGAGATCATCCCGAGGTTATTCCCATTTGGAAACATACGGTGGACGTCATTCAGAATCCGTCGTGCTGTCTCAGAGGCCGCGCAAGTGTTGGGTAAGGTGAGCCTGCTGATGGCTCAGGAACAGATATTGAAACGAACATGTGCGTGACTCTTTTCACCCCCTCCATCATCCTATTCATGTCTGCCAGACCTGCAATGTTGATGTTAGTTTGGGGGCATCCTTTGATACTGTTCTCTCTGATCTCAGGCTACGGTTAGGGTCTGTCCTCAACTGGGACTGCCAAAGTTTCCACGTACTCTGCATTCATTCAGAAATTTTCCGTCGTCGTAACGCAATATTCTGATTGGTTGCATTCTTTTCATTCGTCTTTATTCAATAAGTCTATATGATTCGCTTGGAAAGCATAATCGTGGCAGAAGTAAGCTGATCGTTCTCCTTCTCGGGCTCGGATGGGGTATGGAGATCCGTGTGGACTAGGGAGAAACTGAAAGCGCTCCTGAAGCTGCTCGACGACAAGTTTGGAGTCGACTCCCTTGAGCCGAACAGGGTCTTCAGCATACGCAGATGGAGAACGGAGATGTACGCCACTCAGGGGCATCGGATATTCGTAGAGTGGTCCGGTGGCGACATTGCAGCGGTCTACTACGGTATAGGATATCCGTCGGCCGCTTCGGCTTTGAGAAGTCATGGGTACCTCACCAGCAGAGCCGACGGTGGAAAGGGGTTCCGCTTCGCTTTCGGCGAAGCGGACGGCAGAGGAGAGTTCTTCCTCATAGATATCTCTAGAAACGGAGGGGGAATAGGCAAGGCCCGTAGAGCCCATCGGAAAAAGGCACCTTGACCAAGAGATGCAGATGGCTGTTATACCAGCAAACTCTCATTGTTTCAGGTAGGGGCACTCGAAAATACGAGTCCTTGGTGGGCCGGAAGGGATTTGAACCCTCGGCCTCCACGGTGTGAGCGTGGCGTCCAAACCAAGCTAGACGACCGGCCCAGCCTGAATGCCGATTTCAGTCTAATTCGAATCGGTTGATATACCTTTGTCTTCATGAAGCGGGTTCCCAAAGGTTAATCTGGGCCTTGACTACTCCTGATGACGCTCTTAAGAACGAGCAAGATGCTTCGGAGGGGTTCTGTTGCCCAAGGAGGTCAAAGACCCGAAGAAATTCCTCGAAATTTCAGAAAAGGCGAGCGAATGTCGCGTGAAGAGGTCGGAAGATTCTGTGAAGCTCAAGTTGCGAACGCCATCAGCGCTCTACACGCTTAGAGTCGAGCCTTCAGAAGCCGATAGACTCCTAAAGTCCATGAAGTGCAAGGTAGTCGAGCTCTAGGCCCCAACGCGACTTCGAATCGTGCTCTTTCAGATCAAGTATTGCCGCTACAGTAGCGCAACTGCACCTGACAGCGCGAGGCCAATTAGAAGAGCTATCGGGAGACCTGGAAAGGTATGCCTCTTCTCAAGCACTCTTAGGCCAACGTATACTCCTGTCAGAAGTCCGACAGTCGCCGCCAGACCTGCTGGGAGTCCGAAGAATATGGTCATGTGAGATTGGAGCATAGAGTAGAAGACTATGTCACCAAGTCCCATCTGAAGATCTTTGAATGTGAAGCTCAACCCCCTCATGTCGTCCGGGCCTATTTCATTCACAAGCTTCCCCACGGGTCCCTTGTAGACCGTGAGCACATCATAAGCGCAGAGGATGAGGAGAATCATTACGGCGCTGATGGTCGGAATGAAGTTTCCCATATATGCTCCAACGGCACCACCGACGACTAGTACGACCAGAGTCTGCTTCCAATCGTGGTGTCTCCGGAACAACTCTCGCAGAGCTAAGATGGTGATCGCGACTCCGACTGCGATGATCGGAGCGGATATCATGTTGAGATTGAAGTCGAGCAGTGACGCAACTGAGAATCCATAGAAGAAGAACATGATCAGAAAGAGAACCCCGAAGGCAACTTGAATTACTGTTCTGAAGATCGAGAACTTCTTCAGTTTGACCAACACATACATCAGAAACGCCGTACCAGCCATGAGAGTAACAATCATGAGGGCATTGAGCGCCGGTCCCAGTCCCTCTTCTGGAAAGGGAACGATGATCACTCCTTCGGGCCTCGCCTCCAAAATGATGAGCGAAAAAGCGTACGCACAAGCGAGAGAGAAGGAGACGGGCGCCAGATAGCGAAAGCTAGCCTTGAACTTGTCGGACTCCATGAAACACCCTCTTCTCACCTCATCCCTATGCGGCGCTTGCATGTGACGCAGAGATCGCTCGATTTGCGGTCTGTGTCGTAAATACTATTCGAGAAGTACATCACACAGAATTGATCTCGACAGTGCGGCAGGCCCATAGTGTGACCGAGCTCGTGGACAGCTTCCTTTGTAATACGCCGCCAGTAGATGTCGACATCCTCACTTAAGCCATAGAAGCGGGGAGAGAGCCTTGTGAGCGAAATTATCGCGTATCTACTCATAGCCTGTCCGAAGACGAAGTTCAGACTTGGAACGAAGAGATCGTGAGAGGTGACTGCTAGAATCCGGCCATTTTCCGCCTGAGGATGAGTACTGGCCAGCATGTCTAGAATCTTTGAGGAGTTGTATTGCTTTCTTTGACGATCATAGCTGTCCATGGGCAGCTCAGATCTTTTCCCTGCTGTCTTGCAGTGCAGTAGTGGTAGATGAAGCGGTAGCTCTTCAGAAAGGAAAGAAAGAATCTCGCCATTAACATCGTCGAATGGGAGGACCTCTACGTCAACGATCTTCGATACATTCAAACCTCGTAGGTCTCCCCCGCCTCAGGGACAACCGTCTCAAGGCCGGTATCAGAACGAATCCAGCTGGCGAAGGACTGACACGCGCCTTCAGCCCCATGCATTAGGTAGACTTTGGTTTTTGAGTCGAACTTATGGACTAGGTCATGTAGCTCCTTCCGTCCAACATGAGATGAGAAGTCGAACTGAGCTACCTCGGCTTCAACTCTGCGCATCTTGCCACCAATTGAGAACATCTTCTTGTCGATAAGCTGCCTGCCTGGTGTGCCGGGAACTTGGTAGCTGACTATCAGGATCGCGTTGTTTGGATCTTTGGCAACCCTTTCAGTGTAGAATACGGCAGCTCCGCCCTTCAGCATGCCTGCCGGGGAGACTATCACTCCAGGATTCCTGACAGCGGTTCTCCTGTCCTTCCAGCCGTTCATCCATTGCGCCGAACGTACGGCCTCCATAAAGAGCCTCTGATCACGGAGGTATCTCATGTTCCGCATCAAGATCTCGTTTGTCTCTAGGGCCATTCCGTCGATGGAAACCGTGTGTTCGAAGTGGTAAGCCGTAAAGACGCCTAGGATCTCCTGTGAGCGGCCGACGGCAAAGGCAGGGACGAGCGCAACTCCCTCGCGTTCAACAACCTCCCTGGCTTTCTCCACGAACCTCTTCTCAGTCTCTGCTCGGTTAGGATGGTCTTCGTTGGCGTATGTGCTCTCCATTATGATGGCGTCTAGACCTTCGTAGGGTGTCTCCGCTCCGTCCAGAAGCTTCGTCTCTTCGGTGTTGATATCTCCTGTGTAGAGTATCTTCTTCCCTTCTGATTCCACCAAGAATTGCGAGCTCCCGGGGATGTGACCCGCCCTGAACATCGTGATCCTTATGCCGCCGAGCTCAACAACGCCTCCGTATTCGAGCTCGTTGCTAGCTTGCATCATGTTCTCCAAGTCTACGTATTCGAAGGGCAGAAAGTATCCCGATAGCTTGATGAAGTCAGCTATCAGCAGCTTCGCGAGCTCGAACGTCAGCCCGGTTGCATGGACGGGGATTCGGCTTCTGATATGAAAGATTGGGGTGAGGCCGGAATGGTCGAGGTGAGCGTGAGTTAGGAAAATTGCATCAACTTCTCTGGGGGGAACGTGAATAGGAAAGCCGGGAGCGTGGTCCACCATGACGCCCGAGTCCAATAGGATCTGTTTGCCGGCAGCCTTCAATGAGACGGACGATCTTCCAACCTCCATCGTCCCTCCTAAGAATCTAAGTTTCAAGGTGATTCCTCTCGCTGTTCCAGAAGTCCACGAACTGAGTCAAGCGTTTTCTCGCTCCAAGGATCGTCGGCAGTTTCCTGTGAGAAACTCTTTCCGGATCGACTGGAGGCCAAAGCGCATGAACGTGTCAGTGTCTTCGTCCAGCGTTTTGCGTCATGGACTAATATGACGGTCTTATATCCGTTTTGTTCAATGTAACTGACGATCACCTTCTCTGCTCGAGCTTGAACTTCTCTTCCACCAAGGTCGACAAGCTCGTGCTGTGAGAGAGGGTAGACTTCATCAAGTTCGGATGGAACCACACCAAAGACTGGTGAGTAGAAGCCCAAATGCAGATGGCCGGACAAGAGTTGATCTCGCAGGGCCGCCTTCAGCCTCACCGCTCTAGGAAATGAGTGGTAGGGCCGCTTCTCTGGCGCAGGCATCAGCAACAGCGTTTTGGCTTCTTCCGGCTTGACATAGTTTTCGTGCAATCTGATGATGTGGGTCGTGACCTCAGGCCTGTAGATGTCGACTTCGTCTAGGATGAGCAGACCTCTTCTTTTCGTCGTAGGAGTGTTTGATGAAAGCTCGTTCTGTATTTGACGGAACTTCTTGATGGCCTTTCCCAAGGCGGGGTGGCCAAGAGAACGAGATCTGAGCAGATCCCAGAGTCTTCCGTCAAGTATCGCCTGCTTGATTCTTCTGATCTCGGCCAGGCAAACGTGCAGGTTGTGTCTGGCAAGCAGGAGTTCCCTCTCTCTTCTCCCAGTTATCCTCAGCTCTTTTGCAGTGTGGGATGAGCAGATCGGACAGTTGCATGGTAGGTATCCGAGTTCCGTGGCGCTCATTGTCCCGCTTTCCGTGAGATATCTGTCCCGGCGAGCGAACAAAGCGTAGGCAGCAGAGTCGAATGTGTCGCAACCCAAAGCCACGACCAACGGAAACGCCATGGGATGTCCCGCGCCGAAAAGGTGGAGTGGTCTATTGGCAGGGATATTCGATTTCGCTGTGTAGATCATGTCGAAGAGCACCTCGAAGAGGTACTGTTCCATTACCGGCGTTGGGCTGCCAAGCGCGTGGATATCGAAGTCCATTCTTCCAATCTGTTCCGCGGAGTGCTTCACAAGGTCTAGGTACATTCCCCCTTGAATGGGTCCGGTCCAAAGGGTGTGCTTCTTTTCCGAGATCCTAATCGTCAGTTCTGCTCTTCTGATCGTTTCCTCGACAGTCCATTTGGCGCGGTCTCTGCTGACATTCCATCCGGTCGGGACGTCCAAGATTACGGATATGTCCGACTTCAGTCCTTCTTGGACAGCGACGGCTTCTTCCGGGGTCATGTCCACGTTCCTGTAAATGAGGAGCTGGTATGCTCCAGAGTCCGTCATCACAGGTCCATCGAAGTCCAATAACGAATGTACGTCGGTCGAGAAGACCTTCTCTCCCAGATTCTTCTTCAAAATGTATGCGTTTGTGATCACTGCTTCAACCCCAAAGTTGTTCTTCATCTCTCGCGGTGAAATCGGTTGGATAGGCGGATTGATAACAGGAAGGAGCGCGGGAGTCTCAATCGATCCGCTGGGGCTGAAGATCTTGCCTGCTCTGCCTAGGAGATCTTTCTCGACGACCTCGAAGGACAACAGCTATCAACCTCCGAATTTCTACGTGAGACAGACGTCATAGTTGAATTCCGGGGGGCTTCACAACTACATGATGGAGAGCGAGATAATCTACGTAGAGGAGCCTAGACTTCATAAGTCTAAGCTAGTTGTTGGGCTCCCTGGCGTCGGTTTGGTCGCAAGTATATCCTCCCGGCAGCTGATAAACGAGATGAAGGCAAAGAAGTTTGCCGAACTCCGCTCACCATACTTTCAGGATCTCGTTGCAGCTGGTGAGGAGAGCGAACCGCTGTATCCGCGGATAGATTTCTTCTGTGGAAAAAGTCGTGACAGGGACTTCATTGTTATGCATGGCAATACGCAGGCGCTCACTCGTTTCGGCCAGTACGACCTCTGTCAGAGAGCGTTGGAACTTGCTCGGAAGTGCGGGACCGAAGTCGTGGTCGCTCTCGGTGGAATGCGGAGGAGCGGCGCATTTCGCGAGACCTCGGTCTTCGCTGCGGCATCTGATGAGGACATGGTCAAACTGGCTCTCCAGCAAGGGGCTAGGGTTTTTAAAGGGAAGATATACGGGATCGCTGGATTGATCGTGGGCATCGCAAGAGTGGAAGGTCTAAGGGCTCTATGCCTTATGGGAGAGACCTCCAGCAGAAGGCATGACGTGGAAGCGGCGAGAGCGGTGCTGCAGGTTCTCGGCGAGATTCTTGGATTAAGGTTGACGATGACTGGCTTGGAGAAGACCGCCGCTGAGGTTAGGAAGTCGATCGAGCCCTTTGCCCTAGAGACCGAAGAAAAAAGGGCCGAGTTTGTCGGTCCCGTATAGCCTCTACTTAGCCCGTTCTTTCATGAACTCTTCGTAGACTCGTTGCACTCTCTCGGCTGCTGGGCCGGTGCCTTCGATAATCCCGCGTTCGTTCAACCTTATCTTGTTCATGACAATGATCACGTTCTCTTCTTCGTAAAGCCTAACCAAGCGTGGGAAGACCTTCTCAAGCCTTTCGGCCAAACCCCTCAAGTCGAAAGGCTTCTCAGTGGTGAAGATCTGAACCACCTTAGAACCATTCAAGAAGAGTCTTTGAACGCGTCTTCCTGAATCGTCCACGGCGCCGTCTAAACATATGTTCAAGTTGTCAGGATGGTATCCTACCAGAGTTCCGTTGTAGCTCTTGCCCGCATCGGTGATCACCGTAACATTCTTGGAGACCAGAGAGGCCAGTTCCTCATGGAACTTCCTCGCCGCCAGTGACGACATGAATTCTTCCTCATACGTCGTGTCGGTCGCTCATATCTGACCACGAACGGTCTTAAGCATATCTGCAAGTGGCCGAAAAGGAAGCTCTGTGTCTATCTGAGCCTGCCGGTCTCTCTGCGCCTGGTGGAGAGGATCATGAATATTCCTCCGACCACGCCGCATGCAGAGGCTATGAGGGTTACTACTATCGGTATGGCGCCGAGTTCCACACTGGTCCCTAGGAAGATAAGGCCGATGATAGCGGCAGCAATTGAGACAATACCTCCTAGGAGTTTCCTTTGAAAGCCGTTAGCTATGAAGCTCCCAAGGAAGACGGATAGCCCCGCCACGATGGCTCCTGCAAGGTACAATTGGCCGTAGCTTTCCAGCGCCAGAGCCCACACTTCGGGTGATATACCAGGTGGCACGGAAATGGTCGGGTCGCCGAGACGGACCTTCGAGGCCAACTCGATGACGGCGTTGTTCTTCAACCATCCGGCTCCTGCCATTCCCGCGCCTCCCAAGATGGAGAGCAGTGAGCCGATTCTCAGTCTCGAAGTCGCCGAATCTCTACTCATAGCCGTAATCACCCTCTTCCGTCTTGCTCATCTTTGGGATGATATTCCTTGGATACGTCTCGCCACCGTAGTCTCTCTCAGCTTCTTCAGGAGGGTTATTGCTTCACTGGCAGCCTTTGACTCTCCCAAGATCTGTACCTTGTTTAGACTCAGCTTGGTGTTGCAGTATGGGCATCTTCTGGACTTTGACTCTCCTTTGGCCAGAAGAAGCTCACCGCATCGATAGCATCTAACGACTATAAGCATAGACCCCCCTTGATGATGAGTCTTATTATCTTGACGGTTGCTAACACCTCAGTCTAAGGGTGTCTACTCTGTCACACCAGTCTCTCAAAGAACTGGCTCCGAGATACTTCAGGCAGAAGGGGTACAACCTGCAGAGCGATGTCCTCCTTGAGGGAAGCTCTGGAATGGTGCAGAGGTTTGATCTTGTCATCTCGAAGAACGATCTGCGTCATCCGATCTGGATCATGGATTGGAAGAGGACGATCGGGGTGAATATGGTCATCAAGATGGACAAGGCAGCCTATGATGTCGGATTTGCCGGGCCGATACTTGTGGCGGACAAGTTCAGTGACCACGCGAAAGCCTATGCCAACAGGAGGGGAGTGACTCTGGTGTCCAAGAGAGACATAAGCCCCTAGTCGAGAAAGCGCTCGAGCTTTCCAGATTCTTCGAGCTTTCCAAGCCAGTCTATGCCTCCGAAACCCGCCTTCGATTCCCCTTTTATGATATCGATGATCAGTCTCGCCACTGCTGATGGTGACTTGCCTGTGGTATCGATCTCAGCGATTCTTTCCTTCCCTTGTCTCTTAATCGACTCGATGAGGCAAGAGTCAAGTATCTCGGATAGGAGGTTCTCCTTGATCTTTGAAACGCTGTAGCCCTTGCTCATCATGCGGTTCTCCAAAACCTCGGGGTCACACCTCAGAACTACAACTATGGGATGGTGTTTCCTTGAAACTAAGGTTTCAGCGTAATGCCCTTCGACAACTACGTCCGAAGTACTACGCTGAACTAGGTTCGACACTCTTCTGGCCGCTCTCCTGAGGTCGACGATGTGGGTTTTTCTAGAAGCATCGTAGCTTGAATACAGTCTCTCCTTGGCGACCACCTCGCCTGAGTGGATGATGTCCAGGCCGTATTCTTCGTGTAGAATCTCTGAGACCTCGGTCTTGCCAACGCAGGGGGTTCCTGTGATGACAACAACTTTCCTCCTCGTTTTTTCCAAATGCGTTCTTCACTCGTTGAATCGGCTTTCTTGCTTGCTGATAGTTGATCTGACGCTTGGGTGGCGTGACTGCAACTCGAACCTGCTGACTCCTCTTTAGGAGTTTGTCCGAGGCGGGTCTGAATCTGGTGCTTCCCGAAGAGCGACTTCATATTCGCTCTCTTCCGGGCGGGATTCGAACCCGCGATCGGCGGCTCGATTGGCCTCCAAGCTGTGGATAAGGCCGCTATGCTTTCAGTCAAAGGTTAACCGGGCTACACCACCGGAGCATCGATTCTAGACTTTCGAATCCATATTTCTATGTTTCTCTGGTGCTCCGGCCATCATGCTGAGAGGTGCTCGACCTATGCGCCTGATTGAGGCGGTCGCTTCTCTGAGGCCGCATGAAGTTCGATACGCACTTTGGCATCTCACTCATCGATGAGCGCGTCCTCGAGCAAGAGCCATGATCATTCTTCGCCTATCTCTGCGAGAGCCCATGAAGCATGCGTTCTGACTATCTTGCCTTCGTGTTTCAGCGCCCTACCAATGAAAGGGATCGCCTCACTGGAACGGGAGTTTCCCAGCGCGATCACCGCGTTTCTGCGCAAACTTTCTGTGCTGTAGCCGCCCGCTCGTACCATGTTTCCGAATCTGTCGCACAGTTCACCATCGGTGGCGTTGATGAGCCAGTCGAGAGAGACCCGATAGATTGAGCTGTCAAACCATTTCCCGTTGAGAATGCGGTTCTTCGGACAGACCTCTGAGCACGAATCGCAGCCGACGACCCAGTCGCGGAAGGCGCTGCGGAACTCCAATGGTACTATGCCATCCTGCTCTGAGATATATGCTATGCACCGACTCCTGTCCAGCTTGAATGGAGTGTTCAGGGCTCTTGTCGGGCACGCTCGAACGCATGCTTCGCATCGTCCACATATCTCCCCATTATTTGGTCGGTCCATGAGAAGCTCGGCGTCTGTCAGTACGGCTCCTAGCGCGAGTCGAGATCCATACCGCTCTGTCAGTGTGACGGAGTTCTTTCCATACCATGACAGCCCTGCTCTGACTGCGAGGGGTTTGAGAGGTGGCTCGTTGCTGGTCAGATATCCTGTTGATCTGGCTTTGAATCCCTTCTTGATGAGCAAGTCAGTTACCGGATTCATCGTCTCCTTGGTTATGCCCCAGTAGAATCCTGACCCATCGAGTCCGCAGATTCTTCCCTCCAACGGGTTGACGGAGTCTCGTGGCCCTGGCCAGCCATGATGCTTGGCGACCACGACAATGCTCCTCGAACCTTCCAAGTAGGCGGCTGGTTGTCTCATCTCTGGAAATCCGTCTATCCACTCTGCCGAGCAGATTCCGACAAGATCGAATCTCTCCGAGCACTCCTTCCTTAGCTCTCTTGTCAAAGCCATGGAGTTCGCCGAAGACATGGCGACTCTTCACACCTGTCTTTCGCGGCCCGAACATGCGCTACGGAATGACATGTGCTTTTCGTTCGGAAAGCTGAAAGCGGCCCCAGACCATTATGGACTGGAAGACCGGGAGAGGCCAAGAAAAGACCAGAAGATCCCATGTCATAAAGAGAAAGCCGCCACAAGAATCGTGGTGGGCCCGATGCGATTCGGACGCATGACCAACAGGTCTCTCTGAGGCTATGAGCCTGTCGCTCTACCTAGCTGAGCTACGGGCCCATCCAGCAAGAGGGGTTGTGTCGATCCGACGTTTATTAGTCTTTTCGGATTGGGCTGAGGCGTTATGATAGGTGACTACACAAAATGTCTTTCACCACCCATCGGGCCGACGACTGAACGATCGCGTTCTTGGAGCTTAACGCCTCGATTACGTCTAGATGTTAGGGTGCTCAGCCATGCAATTTGACCTTTGAAAACGGTTCCACCCGTGTTCTACATGGAGATTTGCTTGGCTCGCGACGTTCGCCAGCCAGAAATTCCTCTTGTATGGCGCGCGTTTCAGTAGGCGCCGCCGAAAGGATTCGGACCTTTGACCAACGGGTTAACAGCCCGCTGCTCTACCAGACTGAGCTCTCGCCTATAGTGTGGGACTACATACGGCGGCTCCCTTCGGCGCCTCGCCACGCTTTCTCCTACGGTTTTAATATGGATTTTGGTTTCTTTTAGTCTCCTGCTCCCCTTAGTTTCTCCGGAAGATACTTGTCCACAATGAATGAGAGCCCGTATCTGCTGAATGCTTCCTGCTCCGCCTTCATCTTGTTTTCCAAGAAGGAATCGATCTCCCTCTGCCAGAGAGGCTCCTTGTAGCGTACGTCCTTCTTCAACTCATGAAGACGTTTGACATCGAGCTCAGAAAGCCGCTCGTGTGGAAGCTTGTACTTGACGACGTCGGTCGCCCATACGCCTATCCACTTGGCGTCTGGGGTCGTCAGCTCCCTCAGATGAGCGGCGTTCGCGGACCCAGAGACTATGACAGCTGCAATATGCATCCCCCAAGGATCGGCGTCCGTAAGGAGGAAGATGGGAAGACCGAGTTCGCGGTTCAGGCGCCTTATGATCTGCCTCGTACCTCTCGGGGCCTGCCCTGCTGTGTGTATGAGTAGAGCCTTGAACCGTCTGTGGGCCTTCTCCTCGATGAACCTAGTGAACATGGCTCCTTTCTCTATCACGATCACCCTGTCCGCGCTGGTGTCGATGAGCTCAGAGCTGGTCAGAGCGGGGCCAATCATCATGCCGTCTGGGGCCGAGGTCAAATTCAGCTGTTTGCCCTCGTATCCCGGCACGGTGTACTCGACAGTAAGGTCGCCGAAGATCGCGCTCCGCTCCTCGGGGAAGACACTGAAGTCTTCCCGAGCGTATTCAAGAACGGTTTCAAGGTCAGTTATGATGTCATCAGACTCCGCCTGATTCTGGAAGGTCATATCAAAGGCCTGAGCCTGATAGAAGACATCCCTGAGCGTGCTCGTCCGGTTCTCCCCCATCAGCTCCTTTGCGAAGCTAGCCACCCACGCTAGTTGAGCAAAGGGCTTGAGATGCCTTATGTTTCTAGAGCTTCGTCTGACGCTCTTCTCACCAAGCACAAACTGACGGGTCTTGGAGTCGAACAATATATTGCGGGTGGAACGAGAGGGCATCTTTATCCATGGGAACTCACCGCCGACGATCTGGTCACATATGCGGCCGCCGAAAGACTCCATTTGACGTATGATCCGACTTCTTTTCTCCTTTATCGATACTCTGTCAGTCTTCTTCTGAACCATATCTTGCCACACTCCTGAGCAGCTTCTCCACTCCTGGAGCTTTCTTTCTGCCCGCACACTTGGTGGAGAACACGGCTATCTTCGGCAGATATTTTCGAAACACATCCAACCTCTTCTTCTGCCGCTCAATGCTCTCACGCTTCGATAGGAACAACATAAGCTGCCTCGCCACATCGCGGACACCATTGAGTATCTCCCTCTCAACCTCCGGCCGGTCAGCAATGAACTCTTTGCCAACGGACTTATACGGAACCTTCGTGGAGCAGATGTGAATAATCAACGCAACCGGCGCTTCCGGGGTCACCTTGTAGTGCCGCCAGTTGATCCCAGAGTTGACTACTTTCCATGAGACATCGCTTGCTTCATCATACAACAAGGGTATTCTGTTCGCGAATCTGTACAGAAGCACGCTACCGGTGGCCGGAACGCTGCCACCATAAGCCGCCGCAACCTCGACTATGAACGGAAAACCGGAGTAAGTGGCTGGCTTCCTCTGGACCACAGTCACGAACTCAGGCGACAACTCCTTTCGAATCCCGGCGGCCATGAGCTCCTCTCCGAGCGGCGAGAGGCAAGATGCGTCGGGAGGAAGAAAGCCAGTGAAGCTCCTCATGTTCTGTACCAGCTTCACTATGTCGCTTGGCGCAAGCCTCTTGGGATTCTTGTCTGGATCTACTCCCGACTCCCTGAGGAACTTACCAGCGATTGTGCTACCAACCCTGTGGAAGTGGTAGGTCAAGAAATTCACCATATCATCGCATCTCGTGGAGGCTACCATTCGCTGGACCGTCTCCACGTCAACACCGTATGGATGTGGCTCCGTCTCGCGAGGAGGTGTTGGAAGAGTCTTCAGCACTCTTTCGAACTTGTAGAGCCGGCCTCTAGGTTCAACCAAGGTCAGGTTGGCATATGGGCTGACCATGGCCGTCTGCTTGACGTACTCAACGATCTTCGGCATAGCCCTAGAGAAGTCCGCTTCGAGACTGAACTCGACTACGGTTCCGTGCCAAGCGTTCTCGTTCCGTCTCGACGCCTTCTTCACGATTATCGGTCGATTTCTCTGGATATCCACCATCAACTCGAACTCAGATATTCTTGAACCACCTGTGCTCGAGGTCACTCGGAGCGAACTGTTCGTTGTGATCTGGCCGTAGAGGAAGGCCATCTTCCCTCCGAGTCCGAAGGTTCCCCGGCTCTGCCGGAGCTTGTACTTCGAGCCGTACAGAATCTGGCCGAATGCCGATGGTATGTGTTCGGATGGCACGCCGGAACCGTTGTCTTCAACCCTCACTCTATAGACAGCCGGCCCTTCAGCAGGCCCTTCTACATGGGATATCCTGAGATAGATATCCGGAAGTATAGAGTGTAACTCGCAGGCATCAAGTGAGTTCTCCACGAGCTCTCTTACCGTGGAGTAAATGGCTCTTGAGGGATTGCTAAAGCCAGCGATGTCGCGATTTCTATAGAAGAAGTCGGCTGGGCTAACCTCCATGAAATCGTCTTTCACGGCAGCCATGTCGGCTCCCTCAGACTGGCGGCCTCTCCCAAATCTCAAGCTCTCTCTTTTTCAGCTCCCGCCTTTTTCTGTGCAAATATTTGTAGACCGTTCCGTGTTGAGCACCCTTGATCAGCATCTCGACCGCTTCGGAGGCGATGGCGGATTTCTCAGCATCTCCGATTATACATACCGTATGTCCGTAGACCGATAGGTCGGTCTTGGTCAAATCTTCAATAAGGCCTCTGGTCTTTCCGTCTCGTCCGATGATCCTACCTTTAATCCTCTGAACCTCTGAATCTGACTTTCCGAAGTATTCTCTGAGGTCGATGGTCTTGAGGATCATGTCATCATCGAAAAGCTTGAAGGCTCTGTTTGGAGAGAACCCCCTCCCGATGGCCGATACTATGTTCCTGACTGTGAATAGAACGGAGGGGTCCGTCATCTCTCCGCCAGCGTAGATCGAGATGTTCCCGGTTTCACCATCGACCCTGAGTTCAACCCCGCATGTCTTCTCAATCCTGCTCTTCACACTTCCGTGTTCACCGATGAGAACGCCTACCCTCTCAGCTGGAATCGTAAGCAGTATGCTAGGTCGCGCCACTCACGACACTCTCCAAGAGTTGATCAGTTTCCGGGATATTGAGCCGGTATCGTCTGAAACACCGCCTCAGATTCTGCAGATCTCTCTCAAGAAATGTCTTCGACATCGGGTGTTCCAAGGACACGGACTGCGACATATCAAAAATGACTGGCGTGTCGTCGTCTACCATGACGTTGTACTCGCTCAGGTCAGCATGGACGAGATTAGCCTTCTGATAGAGTTTCTTGAGGTCCTTCATAATCCGGTCGAAGAACTTCCTCGGACTCCTAAGCCCAACGTCTCTGAGAAGCGGGGCCGAGACACCCCCGCTACCAATGAACTCCATTACTAGGACGTTTCTCTCAACGTGTACAGGTTTCGGAACTCTTACGCTCGCCTTGTATGCCTCCTCAAGGTTCCTGAACTCTTTTGACGCCCAGAGGCGGATCAGCGATCTTCTATCCTGCTTGACATTGGTAAATCTTGGGTCGCCCAGAATGTATTGAAGCATACCTTTGCTGAAGTCTGATGTTCCAGTAAGGTAGATCTTGACTGCGAGATCTGTGCCGTTAGGTGCCTTGCCGAGATAGATTCTGGACTCCTTGCCGGAGTTCACCACTCCGTGCAGTTCTTTGATTATTCCTTTGTTTATCATTCCGTAGATCGTCATTAGAGTTGGTTTGTCGAAGACCTCTTCCAGCGCTTCGAATTCCTCTGATCTTTTCTCCTTCATCAACCGTTCCGTTTCAAACCGTTTGATGCGCAGCCTCAGCCTCTTTTCTTGCTTCGTCTCCAGGGCAAGTATCTCCTAGACGTTCAGGTATCCATTCCTCTTCAGCCAGTCGACTTGGCCTCTGGTGTAGCGCCAAGTTATGTCTCCCCTTGAATCGCTCTGGAAGTCCCATGGCGCCACTATCACAACATCGCCCAGCTTGATCCAAACCCGTCGTTTCATTTTCCCTCTAATTCTGCAGAGCCTATCATGCCCGTCAACACATCTGACGAAAAGCCTATCATACCCAAGCATTTGAGTGACTATGCCTAGAACCTCGCCTGGATCGGGTAGCCTGAGCTCGCTGATCTCCAACTCGCTAATTACTTTCTTCTTCCCCATCCATAAACCCCAGTCGAGGACCTACGACATTGATTCCGCATGTTTATTTCCATATCTATGGCGATCACAACTTCACAATCTGAGCATGAGGAACTCCACAGATCTTAACGATGCCTTCAGGATGTACGAGTCCTTCTCTTGTCGCCCCGTCGACAATCCCTTTTCCCACTATGTTCGCAATCGTAGCCTCTCTCAAACACGCCACGGCTTCTCCGATCGCGACCTTGTCGCCCTTGTAGAACGAAGCGCTGATCTCAAATCTCAGTTGTCCCTTTTGTAGAGTCTTCCCGAGAAGACTCTCATCACATGCCGCGACGACCACGTGCTTTCGATGTTTCGTGACTTTGATCCATACGTCATTCACGATCCAGCGCCTCTACACTATTGCTCTCAGAGAAGACCTAGCGCCACAAGCCTCGCATACAAGGAAGGTGAGCCGCCCTTGCTTCTCCATCCGGGAGTCCGGCTTCTTGCAGACTGGACATCTTACAAACTCCTCGACGTATCGAGCAATCAGACGCTCGATCGCAGAGGCGGTGAATCTGCCTTGAAAGACCGCGTAGTTCTTCTCGATCGATGCCGCCGTGGCCATCTCACGCGTGAGAAACTTGAGAATATGCTCAGGTTTTCTTCGAAGCTTCTCGGTGAACTCCATGAAGTTGTAGAAAATGGTTCGGTTCCCTGTGACCCCGGTGTTCGCTTTCGGAAGATCATAGCGATCTCTAGCATCGACCGTAGGCGGTAGCTTCGAACGAGCCCTCTCGAGCGTCTTTAGATAATCTTCCACCGTCTACGGTGCTCCTTCGAGACGTGACCTTCTATCACGGTTCAAGGAGTGTTATGGGAGCCGCCATTTTAGGCTTTGTCCTGTGTAACTGTTCTTCCGTAGAAGGCGAAGCTGAGGCACGTATCACTATGGCGAATTCCATTTCGGAGAGGATCGACTAGATCCAACGTCTTAAAGACGTTTGAAGGAGATAAGTGAAGAGACCACTGGAGGAATGCTCTTGGGCGAGGCTGACATCGGAATAATTGGGGGAAGCGGAGTCTACGATCCTGAGATCCTTGAAGACACGAAGGAGGTCAAGGTGTACACTCCCTACGGTCCTCCTTCCGACATGATCACGCTGGGAAATCTCAGGGGAAAAAAGGTAGCGTTTGTGCCCAGACACGGAAGGAGGCATACGATTCCGCCTCACAACATCAACTTCAGGGCCAACATTTGGGCTATGAAGGAGTTGGGGGTGACAAGGATCATCTCGCCGTCGGCGGTTGGCAGCTTAAGAGAGAACATCAAGCCGAGTGAGTTTGTTGTCCCTGACCAAGTCATAGATTTCACGAAGAGGAGACTCTCGACATTCTATGATGGAGGGCAGGTCTGCCACGTCTCTTTCGCTGATCCATTCTGCAGAGACTTGAGAAGCACAGTGATCGAGAGCGCCAAGGTCACCGGCGTCTCCGTCCATGAAGTAGGGACGTACGTATGCATCGAAGGCCCGAGATTCTCAACGAGGGCTGAGTCGAGGTTGTTCCGACAGTGGGGTGCAGATGTAATAGGGATGACCGTTTGCCCCGAGTGCAACCTAGCCAGAGAGGCGGAGATATGTTACGTGTCGGTTGCGATGGTGACTGACTATGACGTTTGGGCGGAGAAGCCAGTCAGCGCGATCGAAGTGGCAGAGACGATGAGCCGAAATATCAAGACAGTTCGGCGACTGCTGAGCGACGCTATCCAACGCTTCCCGAAAGAGAGGACCTGTGAATGTTCACGAGCTCTCAAGAGCGCATTGGTCTGATGGCCTGCAAACCGCATGTAGGTCATCAATTGAACTCCTTTGCTCCGCCGGATGAGTATCTGAGGTGACGACGCCAAAACACTTAAACGGTTTAGGAATGAACCGTAGTGCGCAGTGGAGTTGCGTCTCCTCCTTTTGGAGGTGCCAAAGCTACACTATCTGAGCGCAGTCACGTCCTTGCTAATCTTCGCTAGATCTAGCTCTTCAGAGAGTTGTGAAATAGAATGGGTAAGTACATAGTCTGCTCGGCATGGCCATACATCAACGCCATCCCGCATTTGGGTAACTTCATCGGCTCGGTTCTCTCGGGCGACGTCTACGTGCGTTACCTGAGATCGAAGGGTGAAGAGGCCGTCTACGTCAGCGGATCCGATGAACATGGTACACCAATAGAGGTTGAAGCCATCAAGAGTGGCCTTGAACCCAGAGAACTGACGGACCGAAATCATGCCATAGTGGCCGACCTCTTCAGAAGATTCGGAATATCCTACGACAACTACACACGGACTGAAAGCCCCGTCCATGTCAAGTATGTTCAGGAGCTCTTTTCGAAGATCTACGAGAATGGCTATGTCTTCGAACAAGAGGTAACTCTGCCATACTGTGAGAAATGTGGGCGGTTCCTGCCCGACAGGTTTGTCATAGGAGTCTGTCCGCACTGTGGATACGACAAGGCGAGAGGCGACCAGTGCGAGAACTGCGGCAGGGTCCTAGATCCACTCGAACTGGTTGATAGCAGATGCGTCTTCTGCGGCTCATCTCCGACCGCGAAAGGCTCGAAGCATTGGTTCTTTGATCTACCTAAGTTCGAAGGGAGGCTCAGAGAGTACATCAAGAAGAACGAGCAGTTTCCGGAGAATGCACGAAACTTCTCTGAGAGATGGCTGTCGGAAGGTTTGAGACCGAGATCGCTGACCAGAGACAACAAGTGGGGGATTCCGGCGCCTTTCCCGTCGTCGGAGGGGAAGACGATCTATGTGTGGATGGAGGCGGTCCTCGGATACGTCTCAGCAACTGTGGAATGGGCAATCCAGCGAGGAACGCCTGAGAAATGGAAAGAGTTCTGGATGGATCCGGAAACTAGGAATGTTCACTTCATAGCAAAGGACAACATTCCGTTCCATACGATCATCTTGCCTTCGCTCCTCATGGCGAGTGGAGACAGCTACATAGTGCCTTGGAACGTCGCGTCGACCGAGTTCCTAATGTTCGAGGGCCAGAAGTTCTCGAAGAGCCGAGGAATCGGGATAGATCTCGGCGAGGCCATCCAACTTCTGGAACCAGACTACTGGCGGTTCAGCCTTCTCCTTATGAGACCTGAGACGAGGGACACCAACTTCACGTGGAGAGAGTTCAGGAGCCACGTTGATTCACAACTCAATGACGTTCTGGGAAACTTCATCCATCGGACACTCACCTTCATCTGGGAGTATTTCGACGGCAGGATTCCTAGACTCAATGATCTGACCCCTGTAGACGATGGGTTAAGGGACACCATCCTACAAGCTTCTGAGAAGGTTGGAGCACACCTCGACAAGTTTGAGATAAGGGAAGCGCTCGAAGAGGTTATCGAACTTGCTAGGAAAGGCAACCAGTATCTCAGTGTCAAACAGCCTTGGCTCAAGATGAAAGATGACCTCAAGAACGCGGAAACGACCCTTCATCTTTGCGGACAACTCGCGCACACCTTGTCCATATTGTTGGGACCATTCCTTCCTTTCACATCAGAAAAGATGCGGACACAGCTGAACCTTCCTCCCATCTCCTCGGCCAAATGGGACACAGCATCTGAACTAGCCTTGAGACAAGGGCACGAGATTCCGAGGCCGGAGCCTCTTTTCAGAAAACTATCCGATGAATTCATGGAGGAAAAAACCACCAAAAAAACAACGTTCTCTAAGGGGACGCAGATCTTATCGCTCCAGGAGTTCTCAAAGATCGACCTGAAGGTTGGAACGATCGTCAAGGCGGAGAGCGTTCCAGGCTCGACGAAGCTTGCCAGACTCCTCATAGATCTAGGAGGCGGTGAGCGGAGGCAGAGCATCGCCGGACTGGCCGACCAGTACAAGCTCGGTCAGCTCGTCGGCAGACAGGTCGCTGTTGTAGCCAACTTGGTGCCAGTTGAGGTAATGAAGCAGAAGTCTGAAGTCATGATCCTCGCGGCCGACGACTCTGGGAAGTTGGCGATCTTGACACCTGACAAGAGAGTCGGTGAGGGTACGAAGATCCGGTGAGATAAGCTGCAAATTAAGCTCGACATCCATGTTCACACATATCACTCCGAGGACGCGTTCACAACTCTTGAAGAGGCTGTGGCCTCGGCAAAGAAGAGGGGACTAAACGGGATAGCGCTGACGAACCACGACTACCTGGTCAAGGTTGACGAATCCAGATATGATGACTTCCTTCTGATCCCAGGAATCGAGGTTACTTCCAGAGATGGTCATATCTTGGCTCTTGGAGTGCTAAGGGCGATAGCCAAGGGGATGTCTGCTGCTAAGACGATCAAAACCATCAGAGACCTCGGTGGAGTCGCTGTTATCGCGCATCCGGGCTCAAGGCTGGAAAACGGTGTATCGACGAGCAAGATCTCTGAGCTCGCGCCTGATGGGATTGAGGTTATGAATTCTCTCGCTTTCCCTTTCAGATTGATGACCCAGAGAAACCACGCCATCGCTAGGAAATATGGACTTGCAGAGGTTGGGGGAAGCGACTCACATATACCCAAGACGGTGGGCAAGGTCTACACGGTTGTCGATACACCCAGCGAAAGAACACAGGATATCCTCGAATCAATCAGACGTGGCAGGACCACACCGGTAGGAATGGGCACGACGATCAGTGAGAGGATCGAGAAGATTTGGAGACAATTAACTTGTCTAGCCAACCCACCCGGGAAAAGAGGTCGGGAGTTGGCTGGTTCACAGATCCTCTAGTTGATACAAATTCAGGTCTATTCCTATAGGTTCTTCAGGATACTCATCTGGATCCAAATCCAGCAGCTCAAACACCCCCCATCTCGGTCGAATTGAGTTCACGCTCCTATCACGCTGTGTGAAAAGGACTGTAACGCGAGCCTCATTTGTCGGCGCTGACTCGTCGACTCCGGTCAGGACGATAACGTTGCTGCACTGTGTGGAATCGCGCACGATGTCTATCACCTTCTCTTTTTGATCGGAGGCTACTTCGCTCTGAGAGAGGACCTGGACCAATGCCGTCCCTGATGTTCCAAGACCAGTCCCACTCGCCTGCGAAACGGCCTTTGAGGTCGCTTCGAGTAGCGCGCTTTCAGTTCTAGAACAGGCATGACCCGCTACCATGATCTGTCCGGAAATCGATGTGGAGTCCAGCCCACACAGCTTTGCTCCATCACTCGGCTGGAGACGCCCTGCCAATGAGACGGTGTCTGGTATGGCGTGTGCATCGCTTGCGCCAATTTCTTCGTGGTCTGAAGCATCAGAGCGTTGACATTTCCTCATCATAATCATGAAGCTGCAGAAGTCTCGGAGAGGATGGACCTTGTCGCCCTCTGCGTGAGGATCTTCTCGGGAGCCGAGAATGCCAATTACTGACAATCCTTTCGAGCGAGCGATCTGAGCCAATTGATGCGCAAACTGCACATCATGGTTCTTCTCTACATCGGCGGTCAGAATCAGGACTTCAGCCCGCTTGATTGCTTCATTGAACTCCTCCAGGTCGAGACATTCCGCCACTTTGGTCTGGACTTGTGCCTCGATGTCCGCTTCATCGATGACCGCCTTTCCGAGCTTCGAGGTCTCTTCAATCTCGTGTCTCGGCATCTTGAGGTACCTAGTTTCTTCTTGACCGATGGCCATGACTTGATTGGAAGCGTCTGTGTCTCCATACAGGTCCACGACTAGAATCCTCTGTCCACACTCACTAGGTCCTCCTGATTCGAGGTAGCGAACGTGAGGAGTCATGGCCCAATCAACTTCAGGTCTCATCGCTTCGCCCATACTTCACTTACGAGCAGGTCTCGGATGGCAGATCGAATGGCCTCGGCACGGCTAGCATAGTAGTCTTGCTCAACCAGCTCATCGATAGCATCGAGGTAGGTGTCAGGGACGTGTACAGTGATTAGTTTCAATGACCTCTCTGCCTCCTAGCCGTCCAAGGAGAGTACATCGTCCGCGATATATTGGATGGTATTTAGAGGTAAATACGATTTAAATATGAACGGGCTTCATCCTATATAAATAATCTCCGCTTCGATTTCTGTCGCGACACGGCACCTGTGAAAAGACGAACTGGAAGAGCTTGTGATTCTACACGTTTCGATAAAGCCCTCACTTTGGTATGTGTATTGAGGCTATCCTCTAGGGTTCGGTGCGTTCTCTCAAGATCGCCAGAAAACCGTCAAAAAGGCGCTGATGGTGTCCTCTATGGGACACCTAGATTTGTCATCCGCCGCCGACCGGGGGAATAACTGCGACTTTCACTCCTTCACGCAGCTCCGTGTCATTTCCTTGCATTGTTGTTGTACTCTGGCCATCGATGAGGAATTGAAGGAAGTCTTTCGGCGTATTGTCGTTCTCGAAGACGTACTTCTTGAATTCGCTTCCGTGCTTCTTGGCGAGGTTCTCCATTAGTTGAAGGATAGTCGTACCTTCTTCGACCTCCACTAGCTCTTCACGCATGCCGGTAATTTCTCGGAGTGTCGTAAAGTACTTGACCGTGACCTTCAATTTCGCTCACTTGTCTCCGCTACTTCATGTCGCCGAGACATAAATGCAGCGAACCCGCCGCACCTATTCAGAGTTGCCTCTCGATAGACTAGGGCTCTTCATCTGAGTTTCTTCCCTGAGTTTGCAGATCTTCCAGCTCAGACAGAGGGTCTTTGGATGCGACGCCTTCACCTCATCAAGCCTTGATACGGAAGTGTTTGTTGGAGCGTTGAGGACCCGGTCGGGGTTCTGATACGCATTATTGGAGACCCTTTGAAGGGCCGAGGTGAACCTGTCGAGTTCTTCGAGTGTCTCTGTGTCGGTGGGCTCTATCATCAGCGCTTCTTCAACTATGAGCGGGAAGTATATGGTCGGAGCATGTATTCCCTCGTCCAGAAGACTCTTGGCGACGTTTAGCGCCCTTACGCCCGTGTCAGAGGACAGGTTCTTTGCGCTGAAGACGCATTCGTGTTTTCTCGGCGTCTCAGGTGAGTATGGAAGTGTGAAGCCCCTGATCTTCTGAATCTGTTTGACGAGATAGTTTGTATTCAGGAGTGATAACTCGGCGGCGTCCCTAAGGCCTTCCTCTCCCATGGTGAGAATGTAGGCGTATGCTCTAAGTAGTACTGAGAAGTTTCCATAGAAACTTTTGACTCTCCCGATTGAGTCGGGCAAATTGTAGTCAAGCCAATATCTGTCGCCATCGCGCCGCACTATTGGGGTGGGAAGGAACTGTTCTAGGCTCTCAACTACGCCTACCGGACCTGATCCGGGCCCTCCCCCTCCGTGAGGTGTCGAGAAGGTTTTGTGAAGGTTTACGTGAACGATGTCGAACCCCATGTCCCCCGGGCGGACCCTGCCGAGTATGGCATTCAGGTTTGCTCCGTCGTAGTGTAGCAGTCCTCCAGCATCATGAGTGAGTCTAGCCATTTCGACAATGTTCTTCTCGAAGATTCCGAGGGTGTTGGGATTAGTGAGCATAAGGCCGGCCGTGCGATTCGAGAGAGCTGCCTTTAACGATTCCAGGTCTACGCATCCGTCCGCTCCGGATGGCAGGACCACGACCTTGAATCCCGCCATGGACGCACTTGCTGGGTTTGTGCCATGCGCGGAGTCGGGAACTATGATCTCAGTGCGTGATAGGTCGCCTCTCTTCCTGTGGTAGGCTCGCATTATCATGGCGCCAACGAACTCGCCTTGAGCTCCTGCAGCCGGTTGAAGGCTCACCTCATGTGTTCCTGTTATCTCGGCAAGCCATCTGGACAGCTGATAGACCACGGCTAGTGCTCCCTGTATGGTGTCTTCTGGCTGGTATGGGTGAATATCGGCTGCTTTCGGGTCTTTCACGATCTTTTCGTTGAGTTTGGGGCTGTACTTCATCGTGCAGCTTCCGAGCGGATACATTCCTTGGTCGACGGAGTAGTTCATCTGGGAGAGCCGCGTGAAGTGCCTTACAACTTCGACCTCGGAAAGCTCTGGGAGGTCTGGTGGGTCGTTCCTCAAGAGGCTTGGCGGCACCAGCTCCTCGAGTTCGCCCAAGCTCTTGCGGATATCTTCATCTATCCGCGGGAGGATGACACCTCTCCTCCCCGGGCTGCCCAGCTCGAAGACGGTGGGCTCGTTCCATCTTGCCTGTTTGAATTCGACCAATGTGTTCACCTCCCAACGCATTCCTCCACAGCAGAGGCGAGTCGGTCTATGTCCTTCAGCGAATGCTTCTCAGTCACACAGATCAGAATGCTCTCTCCGAATTCAGGGAAGTCTAAGGAGATTGGCTTGCCTGCTTGAACGCAGGACTTCTGCAGTGTGCTCAGAACTCGGGAGGCTGACAGCCCTGTTGAATCGAAGTTTGCCACGAACTCCTTGAAGTGCTTGGATTTGAAGAGTGGACTCTTGACGCCCCTGATTGAACCAATCTTCCTTTGAGCATATATGGAACGATAGATTATCTCGCCTGCCAGCTCTCTGAAACCTTGCGGGCCCATGAGTGCCATGTAAACGGCGGCGGCGACTGCACACAGGGATTCATTCGTGCATATGTTGGAGGTCGCTCTCTCTCTTCTGATGTGCTGCTCTCGAGTCTGCAGAGCCATCGTGAAGCCGCGTTGAGCTCCGTCTGTTGTCGTCGTCATTCCTATGAGTCTGCCAGGCATGTGCCGGATCAGGTTCATGTCGTCTCTGCAGGCGAAGATTCCCAGGAGCGGCCCTCCGAAGTTCACGTGATTTCCGAGTGGCTGGCCTTCTCCAACCACGATGTCTGCACCGTAATCCCCCGGGGGCTTCAGAATCCCGAGCGAGGTCGGGTCAACTCCTACCACGAAGAGCGAGCTGTTGGATTTGCAGAGTCTGGAGATTTCTTCGACGTCTTCTAGGATGAATCCAAGGTATGATGGATTCTCTATGTAGATGGATGAGATCTGTGATGACAACTTTGACTTGAGATCGGCCATGTCCAGTTGTCCGGTCTCTTTGACGTAGCCTATCTGTTCTACCTTGATTCCAGCCGGTTCACAGTAGGTTTTCAGCGTTTGGAGCCTCTCTGGGTGAGTGATCTTGGGGACCAACAGCGTATTTCGGCCGGTTACTCTGGTAGCCATTCTCGCTGCCTCTGCGATTGCGGAAGCCCAGTCATACAGCGACGCGTTGGCAACCGACATTCCTGTCAGTTCACAGATCATACTCTGATACTCGAAGAGCGCCTGCAGCATTCCTTGGGATATCTCCACT
The DNA here is from genome assembly GCA_964460055.1 of uncultured Candidatus Bathyarchaeia archaeon. Classification (GTDB taxonomy): domain Archaea; phylum Thermoproteota; class Bathyarchaeia; order RBG-16-48-13; family CAYWPD01; genus CAYWPD01. Next base: position 15,336 of record CAYWPD010000005.1, on the reverse strand, counting down.
TGGTAGGGAGTGTAGGAGGTGAGGAACTCGGTTCTCGAGACTATTTCATCGACCGCTGGCGGGACGTAGTGGTTCCACACTCCACCGCCGATGAAGCTCAAGCTTTCGTCCATCGAGGTGTTCTTGCCAAGCAGCTCTTGTACCTCTTTCTCCACCTCTAACTCCGACCTCTGTCGAGGGATCTTCAGAGGCTCCTTCATTCTGATCGTTTGAGGGATATCGGAATACAGTTCCTCTATGTCGGAGACACCAATGACTTCGAACATCTTCTTTCTAGTCTGCCCGGTGCTGTTTGGAAGATATGGGTGGCTTTGCGACATCTAGACTCCACCGCGGGACTTTCTGAGTTATGGATGTCGTCGCTTTAGTTGTTGCGGTATACCACCGCTTCTTTTAGTCGAAGATGTCAATTTCGACTCCTCCGCCTCATCGATTTTAGGATGAGTTGTCGAGCTTTCGTTGTGATGGAACGTATGAAGTGGTTCTTCCAAGGGGGCATGACTAAAGAGTCCCTTACGGCGGTTGAATATCGTCATAGATGAGACGCCTTCCTACTTCGACAGCACCTGCTCAAGTTGGGTTGAAATGGATATCCTATCCGTCGTCTGGTCGATCTTCCAGCGGGAATTCATGTTATTCGCTGCTCCCTTCTACATACCAGACAGCCTCTGGGTGATTTTGCCTATCTATCTGAACTGGTTAGTCACCGAATACTTCCAAGAAAAAAGGGGTGTTGACTTCCCGAATGCGATTTGCAACGGCTTTGTGATGCTTTGGGTGGGGGTCGATTGGCTGAGAACGAGCGTAAGAATGTATCCGACGCCTGTCTCTGAGATCTTTCTCAGAGTAATTCTCTCTCTCTTCTGCGTCATCTATGGCGCTGTTGTGATGCTTGAGGGTGCGAGAGGGTCCAGTCTGACCTTCTATTTCGGACGCATTCGCGAGGTGACGTATTTCTTGCTCGTCCTGACGCCGGTGTTCTATGGTTTCGTTCCGCCGGACCTCGTTACGTTGGTCGCCATCGTGATGTTCTTTCCCGTCTTTTACCTTGGCGTTCTTATCGTCGACGAGCTCCTCCCGAGTCCCAAGGTACTTGACAAGTGGGAAAGGCCAACGTGGTGGGAATGAATCCGTTCAAGGTCTCGATAACGATTATAGTACTGTCAGGTCATTCACAGATCCGGAGAATAATGAAGAATGAAGACTTCGAGTCAAGTCGATAGGTCTGTTTCTCTCAGCCAAGAAACGACCATCGCAAAAGGCGCGACCATCGGTGCCAACGTCGTGACGATCGGGGCTGTGGAGGTTAAAGCCCAAGCGAGAGTTGAGTCGAACGTCGTCATCTATGGGCCTGTCAGGCTTGAGGAGAACGTCTTTGTCGGGCCGAACTCTGTGATCGGTTTTCCAACCAGAGCTGGACTGGACAAGATCATGAGAAGTGCCCGCCGATCCGGAGGAACTGGATCGTCAACCGTTGTCGGCAGAGGAACTGTTGTACGGTCAGGGTGCGCGATCTATTCCGGAGTCAAAATCGGAGAGAACGTCAAGTTTGGCCACAACGTCGTGGTCAGAGAGGAGGTAGAGATAGGCGCGGAAACCCTTGTCGGAACCCACACCGTCATCGATGGAACCTCGAAAATAGGCTCCAACGTTTCGATCCAGTCAGGCGTTTATATATGTACGTACTCGACGGTCGAAGATTATGCCTTCTTGGGACCATGCTGCATATTTACCAACGATAAATACGCGAAGCAGAAACCCTGCAAGCTCGTCGGCCCCACGGTGAGAAGGGGGGCTAGTATCGGTGCTGGAGCGATCCTATTTCCTGGGATAACTGTCGGCCAGGGCGCTCTCGTCGGCGCCGGTGCTGTCGTCACGAGGGATGTGGGTGCCGGGTCTATTGTGATCGGTAACCCTGCAAGATTCTTAAAGAAGAAGCCTGCAGACTGGCAACTCGGCTAGGAGAGCCTCCTGAGATCTCCACGACGCCTTGGGTAAATAGATAAATAGCGTCTTTCAAGATATTGCGAGTCTCAGCCTTACGATCGGTGAAGATTCTTGAGAATCAGAGCCGCGGCGGTCGTCCTTACGATTCTTCTGATCTTCCTTGCGCCACTGCCGTCTGCCGCCCAGGCCGAGGCTGCACCCCAGATCACTGCCTCCAGAGAGATTCGTGTTCTAATAGGAGGAAATGTGCTGCTGACGGATAATTATACCATAACTGCGCCTTCGGGCTCCGGCGCGGTAGGCTCTTTTGGAATCGGGTTCCCGATCGAGTTAGGACCCAAAATAGAATACGTAGATGCCGTCAGTCAGTCTGGTCTGAACCTCTCAATTTCGACGGGGCCTTCATCTGGCAAACGGAGTTACGAAATACACGTTGAGTTCCGGACTCCGATTGAGCCTTCCAACAGCGGATCATTCATCGTTCGCGTGCTCTTTTCGGATATGATCAGGCCGACACAGAACTTCAATCTCACCGTGCCAAGGTACCCGATCCTAGCTCAGAATATCACCAATTACGTTCTGCGAGTCGTCTTTCCTGAGGATGCAAGTTTTTCATCGCAGCCACAGAACTATACAAAGATTACATTTCAGGGCCTTCCAACTCAGAAACTTGAAGCTTCAAGTCTGGCCTCAAATTCGTCGAAACTCGACTCGATGACTTTCTCTTCCGCATCTATGATGCTTATTAGATGCGACAGCTTCGCGAGAACCATCACGCTCCAGCCACCCCAGACGATCGAGGTAAGCGACCAATATCGATTCACGAACCTTGCGAAACGGTCGCTCTCGACGATAACCCTCAGCCTGCTGAACGGTTCGTCCGATGTGCACGCGGAAGATCCGATTGGTCCCATCACGAGCGACTACGATTCAGGACTAGTAGATATCTCATCAAGAATCACGCTTCAACAGAACTACTCCTACACCTTTACAGTTCACTATGGCGTCTCATATGAGAGATTTGTCTCACAGGTCTCTGGTGCTTCCTCGAGTCGCTTGGAGATTCCTGTGCTACCTCCGAGCTCCAATTTCTCTCTCCACGACGTGAGCGTCCTAGTTCAGCTTCCAGAGGGTTCGAGATATGAGTCTGCGCAAGTCATGCAGGGATCCGAACTGGACCTGACAGTGAATGGAACCACCGTCGCTCTCCAGAGTCCTAGGGTCTCAACTATGAAGGAGACGCTTCTCCGGGCAGACTACGAGTACTCGATTCTCTGGGCTGCATACCGCCCTACTCTCTGGCTCTTGGTTGCAACCGCCGTGGTCGGCTCGATATTGGCATTCTCAAGAAGGAGGCGCCTGCCGGCGGTGAGGGTTACTTCAGTCCCGTTGGAGACGCTGAGGGCTTTCACGAGCAAGTATGATGAGAAGTCCAGCCTGTCCACCGAGCTTGGGAACTTGGAGAAGAGTGCAGCGAGGGGCAAGGTCTCAAGGACGGAGTTTCGGAGGCGGAAGGCGAGCATAGATGCTAGGTTGGCCTCCTTGAGTAGGGAGCTTGCGCAGCTCAAGTCGCAAATCACGAAGGCTGGTGGAAGATTTAGCAGCGCCATCGCCAAGATGGAGATGGCGGAAGCCGAGATCGGGACTGCGAGAGGCGAGTTGGAGCGCGTCAGCTCTCAGTTCAGGGGAGGGAAGATTTCGAAGGAGACCTTCGAGAAGCTCAGGGAAAATTATGAGAAGAGGATAGCCAAAGCCGAGGGCAATGTTGACAATAGCCTAGCAGTCTTGAGAGAGGAGCTTGAATAGGTTCGAAGTCTGTCACTTCACCCAAAGCTGAATGGCAAGACGTTCGACGTCAGTCTAGAAAGTTGAGATCAGTCCATTGGCATCTTGCCCCTCTCAAGTCGCCCGCTGTGAAACTCTTCGTATAGGAAGCAGGCGGCTCCATGGCCCGGCTGAACCTGGAAGAGCTGAGGTTCTTCCTTGAAGCATCTCTCAAAGGCATAGGGACACCTTGGGTTGAACCTGCAGCCCTTCGGGATGTTAATCGGCTGCGGAGTCTCCCCTGTTATGGGTATGACACCCGGCTTGATCCTGACATCTGGAACTGGAACCGCGTACATGAGGGCTTGGGTATATGGATGGTCCGGATCGTCCAAAACCTCGGAGACATCTCCGTATTCGACTATCTTGCCAAGGTACATGACTCCGATGTCATTCGACATGTATTTGGCGATGGCCAGGTCGTGGGTTATGAAGAGGTAGGTGAGGCCAAGCTTTGTCTTGAGGTCTAACATCAGATTCAGAACTTCAGTGCGTATCGAGACATCAAGCATTGAGACAGGCTCGTCCGCGACGACGAATTTGGGCTTCAGTATGAGTGCTCTGGCTATTGCGACCCTCTGCCTCTGCCCACCGCTGAGCTCGTGCGGATATCTGAATAAGAATTCCTCTGGCGGGGCTAATTGAACTTCTTCGAGGGCTGTCGAGACCAGCTTTCTCTTCTCCGAGTCGCTCTGCCCTATGCCGTGGATATCTAGCGGCTCGACCACTAGATCGTATATTGTCATCTTTGGATTGAGCGACTCGAATGGGTCTTGGAAAATAATCTGCATCTCTCGGCGATACTTCTTGAGTTCGTCTTTGTCGAGTGCGGTCAACTCTACGTCTTCGAAGTACACTTTGCCTTTGGTGGGTTCGAGTAGTCTTATGATGGTCCTACCTGTTGTGGTCTTGCCGCATCCGCTTTCGCCAACGATTCCGAATATCTCCCCTTGACGGATCGAGAAGGTGATTCCGTCCACGGCTTTGACGCTCGGGCCGTCTCTGGATCTGAGGCCTGCAAGGAGTCCGGTGTGGATCGGGAAGTATTTGTAGAGGTCGACGACTTTGACGAGCTCTTGGCCGCGCATGTACATCACACGTACTTTGGGTGGCTGTTTACCATATGACAAGACACATGGTGTGCCTTGTGAGTCTCAATCAGTGATGGAACTTCGATCTTGCATACCTCTTTTGCATATGGGCATCTGGGATGGAATCTACAGCCAGGCGGGGGGTCGAGCAGATTGGGAGGGCTACCCTTAATGGATTCCAGCCTTTTCCTCTCTCCCTTCGCACTTGGGAAGGCTCCGATCAGTCCCAGAGCGTAGGGATGTAATGGGTGAGTGAAGAGTTCCCAGTTCGAAGCGTCCTCGGCGAGGTTCCCTGCATACATAATTATTGACTTGTCGCAGGTCTGAGCAATCACGGATAGGTCATGGGAGATCAGGATCATCGATAAGCCGAGGTCCTTCTGCAGCTTCTTCATGACTCTGAGGACCTGCGCCTGCACGATCACGTCAAGCGCTGTCGTGGGTTCGTCTGCTATTATGATCTCAGGGTTGCAGGCAAGCGCCATGGCGATCATGGCTCGCTGCTTCATGCCACCGCTGAACTCGTGTGGGTAGTGGTCGGCTCTGGACGGGTCTATGCCCACCTTCTTGAGAAGTTCTAGAGCCTTGTCACGGGCCTCCCTTTCTGGGACCTGCTCATGTGAGGTTATGGCCTCGACGATCTGCTCGCTGATTTTGAAGACTGGATTCAGCGCGTTCATCGCCGCTTGAGGAACCATTGAGATTCGTTTCCATCTTACCGTCTTTCTAATCTCGTCATCGCTCAACGTTAGGATGTTCTTGCCATCGAGCAGGACTTCTCCGCTTTGAATCTTCGCGTTGTATGGAAGGAGCTTTAACAGCGTGAGAGCGACGCTTGTTTTTCCGCAACCGGACTCTCCTGCCAGGCCCAGCGCTTCGCCCTTTTCTAGGGTGAAGTTGACGTCTTCAACAGCCTTGATGTAACCCTTCATCGTTGTATAGTACATAGTGAGGTCTCTGACTTCGAGGATTGGAGGCATCTGTTCTACCTCTTCCGAAGTTTGGGATTGAAGATATCGTCGAGGGCGTATCCGATGAACACGAATGCCATGGAGAGCAGCGCGATGCAGATGCCGGGCGGCGCCGCCCACCACCACTCCGCCACTGCTCCGTAATATTGAACGTCATGAAGCATCTTTCCCCAAGTCTGCAGAAATGGGTCGCCTAGTCCAAGAAAGCTTAAAGCAGCTTCTGTCACGATCGCACCTGGAACGGTGAGCGCGAGCTGTGTGTACGCCATGGTCATCACATTTGGAATTAGATGTTTTCTTATGATGTGCCGAGTTCCGCCTCCACTTGCGCGTGATGCTTCCACGAAAGCTTTGGTCCTCAAAGAAAGGACTTGCGAGCGGATAAGGCGCGCAATGCCCATCCAGCCTAGAAGTCCGATCAGCACAATCACCGACCATATGCTTGGTCCCAGCACTGCCGTCAACACGATCAAGAATGGAAGGCCAGGTATCGTGAGGAGTATGTCGTTTGTTCTCATCAAAAATTCGTCCACCCACCCTCCGATGTATCCAGCTGCTAACCCTACAATCAAGCCAAGCACAACAGCGATAATGGCAGAGAACGTTCCGATGACGATTGAGATCCTGCTTCCGTAGATCAGCTGTGTGAAAATATCTCTGCCGTAGTTGTCGGTGCCCAAGTGACCGAAGGCTTCTCCCCAGATTCTTGCTTTGAAGTCGTCTACGTATACTCTTGCTGTTCCGCCCTCCGTCATGGTCGAGACTCTAAGTATGACAGAGTAGTCTCCTTGGACTGGGAAGAGTCTGCTGGCGTCAGCTAGGACATCTTTGAAGAGTCTGAGCCGCAGGACCACATCATTGGTGTCGATTGGTGGACTTGGAACCGACCAATCGATACTACCCGTCTGCTCTCTGGATTCCCAGAGCGTCAGGACTGTTCCGTCAGCTCGCTTTGCCTGAACCTGAATGTTCCATCTCGCGTTGCCCTCGACTATCACCTTGTATGCTATGTGTATTGAAAACCTCCGTGGCGGGTCATACGTGTAGGCAAAAGTTTTCTCTATGGAAACGGTACTGTTGCCTCCTGTTGGATTTGAAGAAATCTCGATCGATCCGGGTCCGCTACCTGTATCGACCTCAGGTATCCCTGGATAGCCTTCCTTCCCTGACCATGAGACCAATGATGGATTTGGTGCGACTCTCGTCCACTCCTGCAAGGAATTTGACGAGGCGAAGGTTGGGTCCGATATCGGATACATGTTTCGTGGAAGTGATGGATCCAACCATTCAGGCTTAGCTCTGAAGCTTGCCAACTGCATTGTGAGTTGCGGATCATACGGGGTTAGATAGGGTGCAGCTGAGGCTATGCCAGCGAATATCAGCAGAATTGCCAGCCCGGCGATTCCCATCCTACTCCTACTGTACATTCTCGCGAAGTCGGAGAAGCTTTTCCGGAGTTGTTTCCTTCGTTCCAACGCTATCTCCTAGTCGTAGCGTATTCTCGGGTCAAGAACCCCGTAGATCAGATCCGCTATGAGATTGGCAGCAACCACCATGACGGAAATGATGAAGAAGATTCCTTGCAGAGCAGGGTAGTCTTGTTTGAGTATGGCATCCCAGATGTATCTCCCAAGGCCGTACCATGAGAAGACGGTCTCCGTGAGCAATGCCCCACTAAGCAGGAAACCGAAGGCCAACGCTATGACCGTAACCATTGGAAGCATCGCATTCCTTAGGGCATGTTTGTAGAGCACAGTGCGCTCATCGATTCCTTTCGCTCTTGCCAGCGTGATGTAGTCCTCTGTCAGCACGTCGATCATCGCTGCTCTCATCACAAGAGCGTAGCCTCCGAAGAGTATGATAACCAGTGCCAGTGTCGGCAGCGTCATATGCCACAGTATGTCCGTCACTATCGCTAGCGGTTCGGTAGGTGTTGGAACGCTAGTTGTCCCTCGCAGAGGAAACCATTGGAGCTTCACTCCAAAGACTACAAGCAGAATAAGCCCTAGCCAGAAGACTGGAACCGAATTGCCTAGGAAACCGAAAGAGATCGCTGAAATATCTATGACACTTCCCCTCCTTGCGGCCGCCACGATTCCCACGACCATCCCAATCACTATCGACAGCACCGTTGCCGTTCCGAGCAATAGTAGGGTGTTTGGGAGTCTCTGCATAATTTCATCGGAGACAGGCCGTTGCGTGTAGAAGGAGTATCCGTAGAAGCCTTTGAGAGTCTGGATCACGTACTGAACGTATTGATCCCAAAGGGGCTTGTCAAGACCAAAGAGTTCATAGAGCCTCTGAATTTGCTCTGCCCTTAACCTTACCACATCAGCGACCATGCTTATCGGATTGCCTGGCATTAGTCTGAATATGACGAAATTTAGGGTCATAATGATAAAAATGGTTACAGCTGCGAAGACTGCGCGCTTCGCTACGTAAGAACGAAGCCCCATTGAATCACTTTCGAAGTCCTTCTACGTGAAAAAATATATGCATTTTGTTTACGCAGCAGAAAAAAAGGGAACGAAGCTAGGTGGTTGATCCACGTCTCCTGAGGACAACGTAGCCGGCAGCGACTATTACGACGATCACAACGAGAGCTCCGACAATCAGCGTGTAGTCCATTGGTACTGGCGTTGTCGTCGTTGGCGTTGTCGTTGTCGTTGTTGGCGTTGGTGCTTGGACTGTGAGGTCGTATTGATCCAGAGACCCCAGACCCACCATACCAATCTCTGGCACTGAAACCGGAACTGCGAGCTTCAAGCCCAGTAGATATTTGCCCGGCTGGATTGATGTCGTGTCCAAGGTTGCGGAGTATGTTCCGTTGGATGCCACCGATCCCGTGACTGTCTTCACAAGTTCTCCGGCTGAGGTGAGTGTCAGTGTATATGTTCCGTTCGTTATCGGAGTTCCATGGTATACGACCGCTTTGCTGAAGGTCCTAGACTCTCCTTGTGTAAGTGTCAGTGGCGTGAGACCCAGTGTGCTGTCTTTAGGTCTTCTCCAGTAGTTGGGGTTGGCTTCGATTATGAAGTACTCTCCTGGCCTGTATTCTTTGAATTTGTAGGATCCGGAGCCTATCAGATTGCCTTCTGTGATTGGCTGGTACTGGACCGAGTTGGTGATGTTTTCCCATATGTGCTTTGGAATCATCGGTATGTTCTCTCCGAGCCAGTGGAGTGCCCAGTAGCTGGTCGTGTTAAGGTAGGCTACCGCAGTGAATCTGTCTGTGGCCTCGGCGGTGACAAGGTTCAGGAGGTAGGATATGTATACTGGATTCGCTTCTCTTTGGGTGTACAGCCAAGTGAAGACTACGTCATCAGCAGTGACTGGAAGCCCATCGTGCCAAGTTGCGTTCTCAACCAGGTTGTAGGTTATCTTCAGTCCGGGGATGTCTCCTGACGCAGTCCATGGTTCGACACTCCAACTCTTAGCGAGCCAAGGAATCTCTTTGAAAGTCACCGGGTCCGCGTCCATCAGGTACTCATAGACGGTGTCGACCACCATCCCGTCCCACCACCAGTTGATGTTGTACAGTGGGCTGGGCTGTTGTGGATCGGACGACCATCCTACGTTGAGCACTGAGCCGTACTTCTGGTCCCTATCACGAGCATAGAAGAAGGTCATCCAATTGGTCACGCCGCTCCGCCATGCAAGATCCACAACATGGGTTACTCTAGAGCTGTACGGTGAAATGTAGGCTTTTGCATAGAGTGGGATGCATGGAAGCTGCTCTGACACAATCCTCTCTACCTCTTGTTGCGCTTGAACGCACTGCTCTCTGGTGGGGCTGAACTTCAACCTGTCCAGAGCCGCATCCATCGTGCTGTTCCTGAATAGCATGAAGTTCATAGATGGTGGAGAAGTTGAATAGAAGTTGTCGTACATCCAATCTACGTCTGGGCCGCCTCCCCAACCAGCCGTGTAGATGTCGTAGTCTTGTTCAAGGAAGACTTTTGCTGACGTGACTGCTCTGGGGACCTCATTCAGTTCGTATGGAATGCCGACCACATCCATCTGCCTTGCGAGCTCCCTTGCTGAGAATATCCTGTGCGGGTGTTCAACCCTTGCGTATATGACGAGTGGCCTCATAGTCAGTCCAGTCTTGGGATCTATTCGCTTCCCATCGGCGCCTTTCACGAAGCCAAGACGATCTAGGATTTCTCCTGCCTTCGTTGGGCTGAATTCATATGTCACATAGTCTCTACCTGCCCAATCCCCGTATCCAGGAGAACCGCAGAACGTTTCGATTTTGTATGCCAGCCCTTGGAGACCCTCAGCCACAATCTTGTTTTTGTCCACCAAGTGGGCGATGGCTCTCCGGAAATCGGTGATGTTCAAAGGATACCGTTGGCACTGCAGTGCGAACACCCACTGGCCCTGCTCGGCACCCTGAGTGTAGTTAATCGTTCCCGCAGTCAGCCCCGGCTGTATGTCCGGGATCTGCTCTGCTTCGAAGAAGTCTATCACATCGACATCTCCCGCCACTAGGGCTTGGGTCACTGCCTGCGAACTCGCGTAGATCTTGAACCGTATCTCCTTGAAGTAGGGGCCTTCAAGAGGCCCGACCGACGAAGGCACTGCCGCATTCGCAGAAGGCACTTTGATCATTGAAGTCATCGAAAACATTGCAGAAACGAGCATCAATGTCAGAAGACCGATAGCTTTGGTGTTTTTCAAGGTTTTTCCTCACATTCGCCACGACGCGAATATATTTATCAATTTCGGTGTCACTATGTCGCATGGTATTCTTGACCAACGTTCACGAAAAACCCGGGAATACATATACCGAGATCAGCGGATTTCCCGGATGGCGACGTCAACTGCATGTATCCGCCATCGTTCTCACGCTCTCATGCGCTACCTTTGCTCTGTTCTTCGATCCAAAGACTGCACTAATAGAAGGTGTAGCAGCTTTCACTACAGCGTCCATAGCCTTTCTGGTAGTCGGCCTCCCACGATTCCTCTACTTTCGGAAGATATCAGGAGAGCTTCTAGGTAGCGGCATGTCATCGAAGCGACCAAATTCAAGTAGAAATGAGCTGATCAGAGCAACGTCGGGAACCGCGTTCTTCTTCGCTGCAGTTCTCGGCCCCCTGATTCTGGTGTTCCTTGCGCCCCCAGAGATTTGGTTCGGTTCAGTTCTCGGAATGATTATTGGGTTCTCGGCCTCTCAGTTCCTTTTCACCCTGAATGTCCGTCGATGGGAAACGGCTCATAAAGTCAGCCTGAAGAGATTCACCGTCTGGTTCTATGACGGAAAGAACAGAAAGGTTGTTCTCGAATACGGTGTGAGGGTCGAGCGGAGTTGATGAATCTCCGGGTCGCGGCAGACTATCTGACTCCGGTCGCCGTATGCATGTTTGTCTCTCTCGGATTTGTGAGGCTGTTCATGCTAAGTGGTTTGGGTCTGTCTCTGCCCAAGACTTTGGCTGGAAGTTTCTTCGATCAACTCGTCTGGACCCTAGCTCTGACAGCCCTCGGACTGCTAGGTGTGACCTGCCTCTATTGGCTCATCGCCAGACGAAGAGACTTTGAGCTACGTGTACTCGTGGCAATCGTGGTCGCTCCGACCTCTGCGATCGTGGTCATAATCCTCTCTCAGACCGTCCTTCTGGTCCTCGCAAAGACGGTTTCTTCCTTCATGACCTCGCTGATCGTTCTAGCCTCTCTCTATGTGGCGGTGTTCTCTGTCATCTTTATTCTGAGCGATGCGTTTTCGACCAGAGTGCGAAACTTCGTTTTCACTCTGTACGGGGCGATCCTAGGCTCATTTGTGAGTCTGCTGCTTCCAACAACCTCGCTGATCGTGCTATTAATCGGAGTAGCCCTCTATGACTTGGTAATTCTCAGCTCCAGCTGGATTGCGGCCGCGATAAAGGATCTTAGCCTCTCCAAAGGGATCAGCTCACGATTCGCCTACGTGGGCGGTGGCGTCGAGATCGGAATCGGCGAGTTAATCTTCTATTCCTTTGTGCCAGCACATGTCGAGGCCTACTACGGCATGCCACTACTGATCCTCACCCTAATCATGACTGTGCTTGGTGTACTCCTGAACCTCTGGACGCTCGCCAAGAGAGGATTTCTAGCAGGGCTTCCTGCCCCCATTTTCCTCGGTTTGATCCCGATGGTTCTCTCACTAGTTCTATGAATCACCCGACTAGTGATAGAGATTGGATCTGTGCAGATGCCAACGTCTAGGGGACGGGCGGGAATCCTCATATAACAGAATTGGCACTCGCTCATGGTCCAGACAAATAGTTTCGAAGGAGACGGGGTGCAACCGAGATGGGTGATGAAGAAGTAGTCAAGGAAACAGGCGAGAGAGCTGGCTTCTATTTTGAAGAGCGTCTGAACTGTGCTGAGTCAGTCTTCAAGGCGATCTTCGACACAGTCAACACTGATCTTCCCGGAGCAGTCCTAGCCGTAATGTCTGGGTTCGGAGGCGGAGTCGGAGCCAGCGGAAATGTATGCGGAGCTCTGAGCGGAGGTACCGCCGCATTGGGCCTCGTCTACGGCAGAAGGAATCCTCTGAGCCTCCCGATGGAAGAACGGACCAAGACCTATGGCAAGAATGGAGCCCCCGGACTCTATCGTCTATTCAATCAGCTTCCAAACCGATTCAAAGAGAGGTTCGGAACAGTGAACTGTGCCGAGCTGATAAAGCCATGGCACATCGAAGCTCCCGAGAGAAGGGAGAGGTGCAACCAGATAGTCTCCGAGACCGCCTCCATAGCTATGAGTATACTCCTCGAGGCCAAAACCAAGGGATACGACTTCGATTATGGCGATCTGTGCATATTTCCCAAGGATCTGGTCAAGAGGTAAAACCGATAAGCAGTCCTCGTTTTCGCCGTTTCAGGGATCAGCTTCAAGACAAAGCTTAAGCAACCCACTTGAACACCTTTTATAGCTCGGTTGCGGGGATACCCAAGCTAGGTCTAAGGGGCAGGACCGTAGGACGCTCGTTCAACGGTGCAAGGCTTAGGAAGCAACATGGGCTTGGGACACCCTGTGGCGAAGGCCTTCGTGGGTTCGAGTCCCACTCCCCGCACCACCATGGCAAAAACGCCGAGGAGTCTATTGAGGTGGCGATTGTCTCACATGATGGCTTCAGTATTTTCGTTTCCGGAAGATCTTGTCCATATCGCTTGACAATCCTCCCCGTCTGGTCGAGGTCGCCCACATTGGGTGGATGTCGGGTTGCCTCCGTACCCCGGCAGCAAATCCCGTGGACCTAGTTCAGATAACTGAAATCACTGTAGAGGTAATCAAATAGCCGTTCGATTTTTCGTACCCCACCCCCCTCCCCCCACTTTTCGTATTACGATTTGAACACCAGTCGAGTCATTCAAGACAACGGGGAGTCGAATTGAGTGAGAGAGGGGCTGTGTGCCCTCTATGCGATTATCCTATATCCGTACCTAGAGGAGGAGGCGCGCCACATCGTACACAGAATCGCCCTAGGATCGCGAGTCAAAATAGTGGATATTGGAGATCTCGGGCTGAAGTGATCAGAGACCCGCGCTCTCAACCATCTACAATAGACATTCCAAAGAGGGAGGTGTCTTCGTTTCGTCCGCCAGCAGACTTAGAAACGTTGATTTCCTCGTAACTCCACAAAATACATGGAGATAGCTGTGATTACGACTTTCACTCTGGTCTACTGCAAACCCGGCAAATACCCCGAAGTACTAGCTGCTGCAAAGAAGATTCCAGGCGTGGTCAGCGCCTTTTCTGTGCACGGTAGGTGCGATGTGGTCATCATCGCGAAACTCGAGAAGCATGAAGACCTAGGCACGTTCGCCCTGCACCTGAACGCGGTCAGCGGAGTCAACGCCGGCGAAACCCTCGTGGGCTTTGAATAGGAGGACCAAGAATGGTGCAGGCTCTAATCCTAGCAAGAGTCATGGCAGGACAGGCGAAGAAAGCCATGGCTGCTGTGAAGAAGATCGAGGGCGTAAAAGAGGCATCCTTTGTCCTCGGCAGATGGGACATAGCCATACTGATAGAGGCTCCTAACCACAAGGCCATCTCAGCAATAACGACAAAAGTCAACGCCATACCGAACTTGAGGGGCTCAGAGACGTTAATCGAAGGCTAAAGCAGACACTCCTCTTTTTTCTAATCCTCGCCAGATTCTCCGAAGAGTGTGGAAATTACTCAGACGGGTTCAGAAACATCAATTAAAATTGGCTGTGTGAAGAGAATAGAAAATGGACGCCCACATCAGACTCCATTCGATGGAATCTCTTCGCCGAAGGTTGACGCCACAACCTTCAAGCAGAAAAAAGAGCGGTTGCTCAAGGTCTCGCCGCAGATTACTAGTATCGTTTTCCTCAAGGTGCGATAACTTGGCCAAGAGGAGCCGGCTCTGATCGAAGTGAACTAGGGCACGCTCATGTGGTGTGAAGACCCTTTCTACGCGTTGGGAGAAACTGTCCTCGATCCCCTGAACGCTCGTTTGCCGAGCTCGAAGGCCTTCAGATTGGTAGCATGATATCTCTCAGGAACGCTCTCTTCAATGACATCGATGACCGTGCTCTCCGGGAAGGGTAGGCAGCCACTGGCGACGAGAGCGCCGAGCATAACAATGTTCGTCGCGATAGGATCTCCAGCCTCCTCCGCAAGCGCCGTGGCGTCAAAAGAAACTATATTCGGCGTGACCTCTGAGAGCAGAGACATCAGCCTATCCCTACTCGGATATTCAACCATGCCTGAGACAACCTCTGCAGGCGGCGACCTACGCCTATTCACCAGAGCCAACCCGCTTCCTTTGAGGTACGTAACGCCCCGCCTGACGGCCTCCGCCTCTTCAAACCCTAGGAGAACATCAGCTTCGCCGGGGCAGATGACCGGGCTACTGACCTCGCCGCCGATCTGTGCGTGACTCATGACCGGTCCGCCCCGTTGTGCCATACCATAAGTCTCGCCAATCTTCACTGAAAGCCCGCTCTTCATGGCGGCCTCTGCAAGTAGACGAGAAGCCAACAAAGTACCCTGCCCGCCAACTCCCGCGATCACAAGCCTAAACGGTTCCAATTACTTCGCCACCCTGCCAATTGCTTCTTGCGGGCACACTTGACTGCAGACTCCGCAGCCCATGCAGAGCGTCTCATCGATACTCGCCTTTGCGTCATCATCGACCCAGCTCAGCGATGGACATCCGAAGGCACTCAAACACAACTTACAACCGATACAGAGTTCGGGATCAACACGAAACGGTGCAGGCCTTCTTGGCCTCATCTCGCGAACAGCCTCGGTCGCGCACATTCTCCTGGCGACCACCATTGCGACTCCATCCGTTTTGAGCATCCGAGTAAAGGCGTCTTCAGCCTCATCAAGATCGTATGGGTCGATGACCTCCACACTATCGACGCCACAAGCTTTCGCCACATCTTCGATCATGATACGCTTGGCCTCGCTTCCCATCGCCGTTCTGCCCGATTCAGGGTGGGGCTGGAAGCCCGTCATGGCGATCGTCTGGTTGTCAGCGACCA
>CAYWPD010000004.1:18958-61628 GCA_964460055.1 uncultured Candidatus Bathyarchaeia archaeon | reverse complement strand
CTGTCTCTCGTCTATCGGCGATAGTACTCCAATCCAATTGCTCAATCTCATATCCGATTTGCAGAGGCCGCCCGCAGCGAGGACACTCGTAATTCAAGACGTCCTCGTCCTTTGTTTCGCCGCAGTTCGAGCACTGAAAGGCAATCGCTCTTACCATTCGGAGAGGCTCCCAGTACGCTGTCTGGCTACTGGTATGTCGGCCTGAAGCCATAAGCCTCTTTGCCCGTAATTTGAAGGCCCAGAGCTCTCTTCACCAGTTGCGTGTTCTGTTTCACGGCGAATGGAGGGCATCCTGGAATGTAGAGGGCCTTTTCGCGGAGTTGCCAGAAGAGCCTATGACTGGTTGAAAAGAGCGCACAGTCGCCAAATACGACCGGCAGCCCCAGCTTCAAGACCTCAGACCCCTCTTCGGGCAGCGAAGGATCAAGGCCGGTTATGAATAGGAGTTTTCCGACAGACTTCGGCACGACGTCTTGGAGTATTCTTTCGCCTTTGAGAGCGTACAACATGAATTTGATCCATGCTTTGCATGTTCTGCATGTGCCCCCTTCAAGAAGGGACACATTCGGAAAGATGTTTGCCAAGATCTCACATGACGCTCTCCTCAGATGTCGGTGAACACTCTCGAGACGCTCCCCCAGCATCTTTATCAAGTTCGGATCTGCGACTCCAAGTCCCTCAGAATGAGCGATGGCGATCGGTCCGACTTCAAACGGATCATGAATGCCCACAACCATGGCCCCAACTGCATCGACGGAAACTGGATCATTTCCTGCGATAAGCACGTTCATCTCGACTGGATCACCATATATTGGGCCGTCTCCCTCCATGGCGAGCAATCCATCGATGACCGACAGGCGAATCTTTGGCCTTACTAGTTTCAGAATATCCACCAGCTTCTGCCACAGGTCAGACCTGTGAAACTTCAGCCTGTCGGTGTAGGGCTCGGTCAAAGCATGCAGACACTTGATAGTGAGAGTGACGCCCCCACCTTCCATGCTACATTTCATGACAGGAATTGGTATTATGCCGTCACAGCTGAGCGCAGCATCCGCGATCTTGGCCTTACGGAGAACGATCGCTCCCGGAATTATGGTTTCAGTGCAGAACGATGTTCCCTTCTCATCGAAAGGGGCAAGTTCTCCTCCAATTTCCGCAACTACTTTGTCCATGCCTGCCAGTTCGAGTACGCGCCTGCTGTCCATGCCCTCACGCCAGAGCAGAGTCATGGTAGCGGTTCCTTCGCCGATCACGGGCCTCGCACCTGCCTCCGCCACGAGCTTCGCCACCGCTCTGACGACTCGGGGGTCTGTTGTGACCGGCGGAGGCCCTGGTCTGACGAAGTTCGGTTTTATGAGTATCCTTTCTCCCGGTCTTACGAACTTGTTGATTCCGCCTAAGAGGTCGATGCAATTCTTGGTTAGGTCATAGATCTTGTTCTCGTCGTATGGGGGCTGACCTCTGACTATGGAGACTTCGCTCACGTTGACAACCTCGATCCTGTGATCGATCTGCACAAGACTCTGCATGGGCCGAATATAACGTTGCAGAAAAGGCAGGAAAGAAATGAAAAGCGATTGTCCGCACGTGTTCTAGAGGCTTTGAAGGCAGTCGTCGAGTATGCTGCAGACTTTCTTGACCTGCTCTTCCGTAATGACCAGCGGAGGCTGAAGTCTCAAAGTACTTCCGGAGAGTCCTCCAGCACCGATGATCGCTCCTTTCTCCCTCATCATATCACGCAGTTTCTTCGCTTCTTCCACCGCAGGTTCTCTGCTCTTTCTGTCCCTGACAAGCTCAACTCCTATCATGAGCCCCTTTCCTCTAACATCTCCGATTATCGGGTGCTTCGACTTCAGGTCATCGAGCAGTTCGATGAAGACGTTTCCAGTATTCATAGCATGGTCTGTTACTTGTTCGTCGATCATCGCTTGTATGTTCGCAAGGGCCGCAGCGCACATCAACGCATTTCCGCCATATGTTGAAGAGTGGTCTCCAGGCTCGAAGGCGTCGGCAACCTCCGACGTGGCAATGAACGCTGCTATGGGAAGCCCGCCTGCGATGCCTTTGCCCATAGTCATGACGTCTGGCTGAACTCCATACCATTCGACTCCGAACATCTTTCCGGTTCGGCCAAAGCCGCTCTGGACCTCATCAGCGATGTAGAGAGCGCTGTGACTCCTGAAGATCTTGACCACGGTCGAAAGATACTCCTCCGGCGGAACCAGTATCCCTCCTTCTCCAAGTAAGGGTTCAGAGATGAAGGCAGCGATGTCTCCACTCGTCTGGAAGCTTATGATATCCTCCATGAATGTCGCGCAGCGGACTCCGCAGTCCGGATAATCAAGCCCGAATGGACATCTATAGCAGTACGGAACTGGAGCGTGGACAATACCTGGGAAGCCTACTAGGTTCCCCATGCCCTTCTTGTATTTCTTCTGTCCTGTCAAGGCCACGGTGAGAGCAGTTCTACCGTGAAAGGACCCCGAAAGCGAAATCATGTCAGAGCCGAGCCTTCCATGTCTGGAAGCATACTTCTTTGCCAGTTTGACTGCGCCCTCAACCGCTTCTGCACCGCTGCAACAGAAGAAGGTCTTCTTCAGCCCACTTGGTGCAACCTCTGCCAACTTCTCAGCAAGTCTGGTCATCGGCAGATTGTAGTAATCATACGATGTATGCCAAACCATTCCAGCCTGTTCTTGGATTGCTCTTACGACCTTCGGATGGCAATGTCCCATGTTGACGACCGCGTATCCTCCAAAGCAGTCTATATACTCCTTCCCCTCGATGTCCTTCACGAGCGCCCCCTGGCCTGAAGCGTAAACCAGCGGTTGTCTTAGAAGCGGCGTGCACGGCATGACAAACTCTTTCTGCTTCGCCACAATCTCCTCAGTCTTCATCCAGATCTCTCCAGCCAAGCTCTTCGGTACTGAATCTCGATTCGCAGATATAAGAAGACGATCCGCCTACTCGGCAACGCCGCACCACTGCATCATGGCCATGGCATTCACCTTGGTCGCAGTGACGACATGATCAACTCTTGCCCACTCGTTTGTTGCGTGCATCTGTGTGATGGTGCCGGGTCCGAAGATCACCGTAGGTATCCCGTATCTTATCAAGATCCTAGCGTCAGTGCAGCCGTCATGTCCTCTGACTGTCGGGGTTTCTCCCGTACATCTCTCGAAGGAGCCGATGAGTGTCGTGCATATTGGGTGGTCTGCCGAGATCTCGGCAGGTTCTCCACAGTATCCTACAAACTTCGTTTCGGGAGGATTGCTTCTGAGCCAGGGATCACATGACGCTGCCCTTTGAATGAACTCGGTGAATTCACGTTGCGAGCCTTCTACGGTCTCCCCGGGGAGCGTTCCCATTCTTCCCTTTATGAGGCAAAGATCTGGAGGCGAGCTTGGATAGGCTCCAGACTGGAACATGCCGGGGAAACATGCAAGGCTTCCACGCGTATCGGGGTAAAGTGGGTGCTTCTTTTCGGCGGTTCTTATCGATTCAAAGTCCGAGATCGCCCTGACTATGCGATACCCTTTCTCGATTGCGCTGACAGCCTCCCAAATTCTAGACATGGAAGCCGATCTGCCACGAACAAGAATTTCAAACCACATGCTGCCCGTGGCTGCAGGCTGAATTTGCAGGTCACTCATCTCACAGCTGATCGCTGCATCTGCTCGATAACCTTTCAGAACGCATGCCAAGGTCCCGTTTCCGCTATACTCCTCATCTATGACTGTCTGCAGCATAACATCCCCGTTGAGTCTCACGCCCGAATCGACAACGGCCTTAACCGCCATAATCATCGACGCCAGGCCACTTTTCATGTCAGAAGCTCCACGGCCATAGATCCTTCCCTCTCTCAGTTCGCCTCCCCACGGGTCAATCGTCCACGCCCCCTTCGGTTCTGGCGGAATCACGTCAACGTGTCCGTTGAAGATAAGCGATCTTCCTCCACCTTCTCCTTTCAGCAAGCCCACTAGATTGGGGCGTCCCTCATAGCCGGCCTTGACAGGCACGTAGCCAGGAGCCTCCCTCAGCTCTTCTAGGTTAGGTTCCCAGAGAGCTATGTGAAGTCCGAGTTGGTTCATCTTGTCTGCGATGAAGCTCTGGATCTCAGCCTCATGCTCAGTTACACTAGGTATCCTGATGAGTCGTTGCAGAAAATCGACGATCTCGCCTCGATCTTTCTCGATATTGTCGAGAACCTTGTCGTGGATGGGCATCTGGGTCACGTGCATTGAAGGGAAGATCATGAAGATTTTAAAGTATCTACGCGCCTTGGCCCTGGCCTAAACTTTTTACGCATTCGCTCCGAATAGGGTCACCTTCAAGATCACCTTTGAGTTGGGATGAGGTAGTGCCTAAACACGTTCTTACAATGGATGCAGACCAATGCGACGGTTGCAGACTCTGCGAGATGATGTGCTCACTCGTGAAAACTGGAGGCACCATCAGCCCGGTTAAAGCCAGAGTCCGCGTAGTCAAGATAGAGACACTCGGTATCGATGTGCCAATGATATGTTATCACTGTGAGGACCCTCCTTGCAAGGCTGTCTGCCCCACGGCCGCAATCTACAGGAGCGGGGAGACCGACGCTGTGCTGGTGGAGGAGTCCAGATGCATCGGGTGCAGAGAATGTATGGTTGCATGTCCGTTTGGAGCGATTCTCTTCGACGAATCCAAGGGGGTGGTCGCCAAGTGTGATCTTTGCGATGGAAACCCAGCTTGTGTCAAAATATGTGAGCAAGCTCATCCTCCTGGTGTAATTCACTATATTCGATCTGACATGTCTGAGAAAGACAAGAGGAGACGCGCGATGTACAAGCTGCAAGAAGCAGCTATCAAATCGAGGACCACATCAAAGTCGTCCACGAGTTGAGGTGACATCAATGGAGTTCTATGGCTGGTCAGGAACGATTCTTCGCGTGAACCTTGAGAAAGGGACGATCAAGAAGGAACCTCTCAAAGAAGAGCTAGCTCTGAACTATGTCGGAGGAAGAGGATTCAACTCCAAGATACTCTACGACGAGGTTCCACAAGGAATTGATCCTTTCAACCCAGAAAACAAACTGATCTTCGGAACCGGGCCCTGCACAGGAACTATCGTTCCTTGCTCGGGAAGATGGACGGTCACCGCCAAGTCACCGACCACAGATGCCTTCGGCGACGCTAATGCAGGAGGCCACTGGGGTGCCGAACTGAAGTGGGCCGGGTATGACGTCATAGTTTTTGAGGGAAACTCCAGGAACCCCGTCTACCTCTTCATAGATGACAACAATGTTCAGCTCGCGAAAGCTGATGATCTCTGGGGCTTGGATGTCTGGGAAACGACCGACGCACTCAAAGAGAAGTTGGGCGACCCTGACTTGGAGGTCGCCTGTATCGGCCCTGCTGGTGAACGTCTGTCACTGCCTGCCTGTGTCATAAGCAACTACACAAGAGGTGCCGGAAAGTGCGGTATGGGTGCGGTCATGGGATCCAAGAAGCTCAAAGCGATCGTGGTTAGAGGAACGAAAGGAGTACGAGTCGCCCACCCTGAAGAACTGATCAAGGTCGTCGAGGAGAGCATAGATATCCTCAAGACTGAGGACAAATGGTGGTTCGAGAACTTCTCAAAATACGGAACTCCAATCTTTGTGATGCTATTCCAGCATCTCGGTGCTCTTCCCACGTACAACTGGCGTGAGGGATGGTTCGAGCGTGCTGAAGAACTAAGCGGAGAACTCCTCTACAATAAATACGTCAAGAAAAAGAGAGCCTGCAACGCGTGTGTCTATCACTGTAGCGCATACTGCGTCGTCGACGAAGGCCCGTACGCTGGAACGGTGGGAGAAGGTGTAGAGTATGAAGCGACCGGAGGATTTGGTTCCAAGCTAGGGAATGCGGATCTCGCATCCACAATAGCTGCAAAGACCCTTTGTGACAAGCTTGGAATCGACCTGATAAACTGCACCGACACACTCGGCTGGGCCATGGAATCATACGAAAAAGGGTTCTTGACCAAAGAGGACACAGATGGCCTCGACCTCTCTTGGGGCAACCCAGACGCGATCCTAGAAGCGATCAGGAGAATGGGATACCGTGAAGGCAATCTCGGAGAAATCCTTGCACGCGGCAGTCGCAAAGCAGCCCGCGAGAAGAAGGGAAGCGACTACTACTCTATTACAATCAAAGGGCAGCAGATGGGGCTCGTTGAACCCAGACCGATGTGGGCATGGGGCCTCGGCTTCGCGACCTCTACAAGAGGAGGAGATCATCTCCGCACTCAGCCCGCTCCGGAGTTCATGTTCACTCCAGAAGAGGCGGAGAAGTTCATAGGAACACCAAAGATATCTGACCGTTTTGGATGGGAAGGAAAGGGAAGACTCGTTGCGTGGTGTCAGAATATCCGTGCGATAAACGACTCACTTGAGAACTGCAAATACTTCTTCAGAGGCTCTCCAAGACTCTACGTGGAGTTCCCGGCAAAGGTGCTGACGGCAACCACGGGATATGAGTGGACATATGAGAAAGTCTTGGAATGCGGAGAGAGGATCTACAACGTCGAAAAGGCCTACAACGTCAGAGAAGGACTAGGTAGGCAGGACGATTACCTGCCAGAAAGATTCTACAAGGAGCCGCTTAGCAAAGGACCGTTCGCCGGAACCGTCATGCCGAAGGAGAAGTTCGACCTGATGCTGGAAGAATACTACAAAGTTAGAGACTGGGATCAGAAAACGGGAATGCCGACGCGCAGGGCACTCAAAAGACTGGGGTTAGAAAAGATAGCCAACGAGCTTGGGAAGGTCGGCAGACTGGGCAAAGCAGAATAGGGGGAAATGAGCCGTGGCGGCTGAGACACTGGAGAAGACCAGGGAACTCATAAGAAAAGAGCATCTGGAAGGCCTGATAGGAACAACTCACTCCTTGATAATGAAGACCCTCTCAAGTCAGGAATTGTGTGCTACAGAAATCTTCGAGAAGATAAGGGGGCAGAACTACATAACTGCCCAGTACCAAGTTGTTCGAGCAATCGACCAACTTAGACGAATAGGCTGTGTCAGAGTCGCGGGGAAGAAGAAAACAGGTTTTATGGCGGCGCCTTACGAACCCTCCTATGCCATCACCGAGACAGGACACGTGTTGCAGCGCGAACTTGATAGACAGAAGAGACTCTAGTGTTGTCTGGGGCTTAACCCCCGGAAATAGGCGGAAGAAGGCTGACCCTATCACCATTATTGAGAGGAGTCATTAGACTCTTCATCGTTCGGACATCTTGATCATTCAAGCTGACTATAATTCCGTATTGAAGCTCTCCGGTCTTGGGATCCAAGAGTAGGCTTTTGAACTTTGGCCCGTATTTTTTCACGAGTTGGTCGATCAGGTCACCAATTGTAGCTTTGGGCACCTCAACGTATTCCGTCTTCACTCCCGAGTGTTCGTCGATCAATACATAATGCGAGACCTTCACCCTGACCATCTTGGTGGCTCCGAGCTCTCCTCTACTGAATCGCCGTGCGTCTACGGTTTGATCCCAATTGTATTTCCGATTCCGGCCACGATGACCGTGTCTCCGTCGGCTGTGAACTGAGTCACGATCCTTTTCACAACCGCGATCGCTCTCTCTGCCGAATCCGCGATTTCTTTCTTCATCTGAGTGAGGGCTTCCTTATTCGACTCCTTCAAGACAACGGCGTATACTGGAATCTTGTATTTCGACGCGGTCTCTTCTATCTTGAACTTGTCAACCCCTGGCCCCCCAATGGCGGCTCCTACGCCTTCAACTATCTCGCCTGTCTTCTCCCCTTCGAGCTTCAAACCGCCATCTATCATGACTACTAGCCTGACTTTCCCTTGGGTCTCCTCGAGCAAGGCTCTTACGCCTTCGCCTGGTTTGCCGACGTTCCCTCCAGGCCCTTGGGCCTTCAGCACGAAAGCTCTCCTTCCTTCAATCTTCGTCTCTGCAACTATTGTGTCTTCAGCGATCTTCCTAAGCTGCGCGTTTTCTCCTATCAACTTCGCAGCAACCAACGCCCCAGCTCCGTCCCCAATAGGCTGTCCTTCAGAGAAGGCTGTCAGCGCTCCAGAGAAGGCGTCAGCACTCTCCATCAGCAGCGGCAGAACCATCTGCAGCTGCATTATGACATAGGGGCTCTTTGTCTTTCTGCCATAGAGATAGAAGTGCCTCACTACTTTGTATAGGATATCGAGTGCGTACGCCGCTTCGAAGAGATTGCTAAGATTGTTGAGCTGCACCTCATCCGCTTGAGGGGCCACCGTTCTAATGCTCCCCTTGAGCTCATCGTCGTACGTGTCCAGAAGATGCTCTAACTTGCTCACTATACCAACCGGATCCATTGAAGTCGGCTCAATGATGGAATATTCCATGAGTTGGTCAATCCTCTGCTCCGGATTTTCAGTCGGTTTGCCCATATCTCTGACCGATTGGATTACCTTGGACCTAGCTGCTTGCCTTGCGACATCAAGCTTGTTCAGGGATTTTCGTATCTGGTAGAGGCTGTTGTAGAGCTGGATGCGTCCTCCGTAGAATACGAAGACCATGAACATCAGGAGCGAGATCAAGTTGATGAGAAGCCCGGAGAGGTTGTCGGAGTTTCCGAAGGGCAGCTGATTGACAAGAGTATCCATGACGCGGCTTCCTAGAGACAGCTCAGTTAAGGGCTCTTGGAGCGAGATATATATGTTGCTTCAAGCATTGCGTGACACCCGCTTCAGACAACACATGCATAGCGGTCTTAGGGAACTACCTTTAGTAGGAAGAACTGCCACCATGGAACCGCCCGGAAGGATTCCCTTCTTGAGAAGAATCACAATTCTGCTCACATTTCTAATCTTCATCTCAGCGGCAACGCATTACGAAGTTGCGTCAGTCTGGGCTCAGCCCGCCCCGGGTAGCTACTCATATACCTTCGATGTCAATGCCGATGGCAATACCGAGGTTACGATAGTTTTCTCAGCAGTCTCTCTCGACAGATCATGGGTCATTATCCCGACCAATACCACAGATTGGAGCCTGCATACGCAAGGAATACTCTCGACGAGACTCACAGCTTGGCTCCCATCAGATGGAGAACCCTCGGTTTTCTATCAGAACCTCTCGTTCTCTTACAGGCCTCCAGCGAGTCTTGAAGTTGTCTACACCATGACCCATGGAGGGCTGATCTACGAGCCGGAGGCTTTCTTCCTCTCTCCACACATCGGATTTGATGATCGTTTCCCAACGGAGGCGACCGTGCTACTCAGATCAGCTACTACCTACTCGAACGTCGACCCAACCCCGACCTCCGTTGATTCAACTCCCCAATACGCGAGGTTTAGGTACGACCAAATTCTAAGTGACACTAGAATTGCGATACAATACCAAGTTTCGGGGAGCGTCAGACTTCAAACGCTCACTAACGATTCTTTCGAGGGGATAACGCCGACTCGATATCTGAACGAGATGGAGCATGTTATTGACGTGTACACTCAGGCCTATCCACAGATGAGTTCGGAATTTGGTACGAACCTTTCGAGAACAACCGTTAGATTCTTTGTCCCAGAGTTCGACGAGATAGGCCTCGGAGGATACACCCCGTTCACTGCCCGCGGCCTTGGAGATATCTACCTCAACATCTTCTATGTTAGATTCGTTTCGGGCTACTTCGAGGCTATCGCCATACATGAGCTGACCCACCATTTCGTATGGAGCGCAGACATATCGCCGGACATACTCTGGGTTCACGAAGGAATGGCCAACTACTTCGGAATCGAGTATGCACTAAGTCTGAACTACTCCGGTGCGCTAGGAATGCAACAAGACCTCATCTTCGTCGGTGATCGCCTCGGAACATACCTCGGCTTCGTAGAGAACTGGACGCCGAGCACGCAGGTGGCGGACACACAGAACTACTACGCTGCATCATACCGCATCATAAGAACATTGGCGATGAAATATGGAGGCCTTGAACTCTACGGTCGCTTCTTCAAGGAGATCGCAAACGAAACAAATGTAGACAACACCAAGATCGTGGAAGCCTTGAGTAGAGCAGCGGGACGAGATCTCAAACCCGAGTTCTATCAATGGGGGTTCTCTCTTGTTGGAACAGAATTGCCAACAAACCCTCCAGAGCTGATGCAGAACCTTCTACTACTCTTGGGGGCTCTGCTGGTGCTGGTCATTATTGTGGCGGTTGCGTCAGCTGCACGACGGCGACCCAGAATTGCTGAGGTGTCTGGACTCTACTTCTGTCCGCAATGTGGAAGACCTCTTGCATACGTCAGCGAATATGGGCTGTACTACTGTTACTCGTGTCAGCGATACGCAGACTTGAAGTAGGCTCGGGGCATACCGTTCCTGCCCTCATACCGTGAAAGACTTTTAACTGAAAGTTGTCACTGAAGTAGCAAACTCTCATGGAGCACCGTTCCAATGGCCCGTTGGAAAGAGCTTTCGGTGGTAGTTGTTCTCTATGTTCTTCTCGTGGCCGGACTGTTCTACTTTCCAAGGGTCGTTCCGGAGCGGCCTCTTGAGCTCAAGTTGGTCATGCAACAAGGAAGAGTCGAGGTCTCCAACTCTTCAAATGTCTTGTATGTGAAAGTGGGCGTTGAGAACACGCATTGGGAACCGGCAACATGGAGGGCAACCTTCATCCGTGTTCTGGAGGCAAGGGTCCTTGGGCGAGCGACCGTAGTCACTCCCGCTTGGTTCAACTCCACCGAGTCAGGGACAATCAAGATCGACTACTCTCAAATAGCAGAAAACGAAACCGCAGTACAGCTCGATCGTCTGTATGTCGCCGGCCAAAATGCCTCTCGCGTGATCGTTGTCGGCGTCAAGTTCTCTGTGCACATCCTAGTGAGAGTTTCAGACAAGGATCTACTGATCTCATCCCAGACGATAGAAACTGAGGCAAAGGACGATGTGCCTCCTCAAGTCAAATGGATCTCCCCATCGAACACTTCCTACGTTACCAACGGGTTGAGTTTCAAAGCGAACTATAGCGACTCGGGATTCGGCATCAACCTCAGCGATGTCTCGTTGAAGGTCGACGGCGCTGCTGTCGGTTCAGCCAACGGAAACTATACTCTGACTCCGATCCACTTCGAACTCACACCGTACGAACAACTGGCAGAGGGCAGCCACAACGCAACCTTCACTTTGGCCGACTACCAAGGCAACAAAGCCACGACCTTCATCAAGTTCACCGTAGACAGAACGCCCCCGACAGTCTCAATCTCCTACCCTCAACCGAATGCAAGTCTGTCAGGAGTCGTAGCGATAAACGGAACAGCGCAGGATGTCACAGCAGGAATCAGAAAGGTGGAGATCCGAATAGACGGAACCATATGGAAGAACGCGGTGGGGACGCTGAACTGGCGCTACTCATGGAACGCAACAGCGCTCTTAGGTGAGCATATGATAGAAGTCCGATCCGTGGATAAGGCAGGTCTACAGAGTAGCGTCATCAGCATGAATGTCACCGTGGCTCCAACGGCCCCATCGTAAACAGAGACGAGCCTCAAGGGCTCACGGCTCAATTTTGATATCTAGGCCGGGCGGCTCATGCCTCACGATTCCATGAGATACGTCCAAGAATCTAAGCCGCTTCTGCCCTTGGTGGTGATTCCTCTGGAGTCATGATTCTCAGCGTACACTTCGCACACGATCGAAGTTTGCAGCATTGTCGATGGAAGAGAAAGTGCAACGCATCTCCGAATCTAACATAGTGCTTCGCATCGAGAGAAAGCGTAATGCTCGCCTCAGCTCTTGGCGATCAGTGCAACTCCGGCCATTATTAGAAGAATGGCGAGTACGCGTGCCAGTCCTATGTTTTCTCCAAAGAGGAAATGGCCTGCTACGGCAAGGATCGCGAAGTTCAGACTGACCAGAGGGTACATCTGGCTGAGTTCACCACGGCTCAACGCCATCAGCCATGAGATCATCCCGAAAAAGTAGCAGAGTATCCCGGCAGGAATCCAACCGTTGTTGATGATCTTGAGTATCCCCTCCAGACTCAAGAAGAGCTTCGGATCGAAACTCAGAAGGCGCACTCCGTTCTTGAGCAGGATCTGTCCAGTAGCGCTCAAACCTATTGAAATTAGGGCATAGAAGAAAGGTGAAACCAAGCCTTTGTCCTCACGTGTTTCAAAGACCCAATTAGCCTCTTTCGTAGTTATGCGTTTGGTTATCTATATTCTGCCCGTAGCTATGTCAACATGTACTAGCGCATATGTTAAAAGGGAGGACCAATCGTCCATACTCGACCCTTGGTAAAGGGGGAACGTGGCGAGCTTGTTCACCGAGATAAGGTGGCATGGGCGTGCGGGCCAAGGAGTCGTTACAGTCAGCAGGTTGCTTGCAGAGGCCGCGCTTCGAGAAGGAAAGTACGTTCAAGCCTTTCCCGAGTTCGGCCCTGAGAGGACCGGGTCTCCAGTACAGGGATTCACAAGAATAAGCGACGACCCCATCGAGATTCATACTCAAATATACAATCCAGATGCAATTGCTGTCATCGATCCGAGCCTGCTCGATCGCCCTGAGATACTCTCGGGATTAAAAGAGGCCGGAAAAGTCATCGTCAACACAGATCGAAACACAAGCGAATTGCGGGCCAGGCTTGGCGTCAAACGCGGTGAAGTCTACACACTTAACGCCACGATGATTGCATTGGACATCTTCGGTCAGCCGTTCTTCAATACCCCAATGCTGGCGGCGGTCGTCAAGGCAACGCAAGCCGTGTCACTGGAATCGGTCTTATCGGTCATCAAAGAACGGTTTGCGGGCTCAGTAGCCGAGAAGAATGTTCAGGCCTTGAAGAGAGGATTCGAGGAGGTTGTCGGGGGCTGACTCACAGAAAAGGATGGAAAGATCTTCCGATCGCCGGAATCATAACAGAATCGGGCACCTCTGTGCAATACAAGACAGGCGACTGGAGAGCCTTCAGGCCGATTGTGGATGCTTCGAAGTGCACAAGCTGCTTCATATGCTGGATATACTGCCCAGAGCCAGCAATTGCGAGAAAAGAGAAGGGAATCGAGATAGATTATGACTACTGCAAGGGATGTGGCATATGCTCCACTGAGTGCCCCTCAAAGGCAATCGCAATGCAGGAGGAGAGAAGATGAGCCGTATCTCGGGACTGACCGGTGACGAAGCAGTCGCTTTGGCGGCCAAACAGTGTGATGTCGATGTCCTCGCTGCATATCCGATCACTCCACAGACGATAATCGTGGAAAGGTTCAGCGAGTTCGTTGCAAATGGGGAAGTAGACACGGAGTTCGTCTGCGTGGAGTCTGAGCACTCTGCACTTTCTGCTTGCATAGGCGCCAGCCTCGCAGGGGCGAGAGTATTCACAGCTACGTCCAGTCAGGGCTTGGCACTGATGCATGAGGTGCTCTTCATGGCCTCCGGTCTGAGATGCCCTATAGTGATGGCTGTGGCGAACAGGGCGCTCTCTTCGCCAATAAACATCCACGGAGACCATTCTGACATGATGGCTTCGCGCGATTGCGGTTGGATTCAGATCTATGCCGAGAACCCCCAAGAAGCCTATGACTTGACCATTCAGGCGTTCAAGATATCTGAGGACCCTGAGGTGCAGCTTCCATCTTCCGTCAATCTCGACGGATTCATAATATCACACTCGATGGAGAGGGTTGAAACGCTGGACGACTCGGCTATTAGAAGCTTCTTGGGAGAGAGGAAGCTCGGCCTAGTAATTGACACAAAAAGGCCGATGACCTTCGGCGCACTCGCACTTCCGGACTACTACTCTGAGTTCAAACGTCAGCAAGAAGAAGCAGCAAGAAACTCTCTTGCCAAAGTCGCCAAAGTCGGAGAAGAGTTCAGGAAAATGACTGGAAGAAGATACCAGCCCATCCAAGCTTACATGATGGAGGACGCTGAAGCTGCAATAGTCTGCATGGGAAGCGTCGCAGGAACAGCCCGTGCCGTCGTCAATTCGATGAGAAATCGAGGTCACAAAGTCGGAGCTGTAAAGATCCAGCTCTACAGGCCATTTCCAAGAGAGCAGTTGCGAGAGCTGCTCTCAACAGCGAAGACCATAGCAGTATTCACAAGGGCCGTCAGCTTCGGAGCCCCAAACAGTGCCCTGTCAAGTGACATCAAGGCAACATTCTATGATGCTCCATCAAGACCTGCAATCATAGACTTGATCGGCGGGCTGGGTGGCAGAGACCTAACATCAACCGATATCGAACAGATGCTCATGAAGGCACTGGAATCCGTGAAGACAGGACTTGTGGAGACTGCAGCGAGTTTCGTGGGGGTTAGAGAGTAATGGTATCCATCAAAGAAATCCCCTCAGAGGAGCTATTGGCGCCAGGTCATAGGATGTGTGCGGGTTGCGGCGCAGCCATGGCTGCGAGAATGGCTATGAAGGCCACCAGAGGACCAACAGTAGTGGTGAATGCGACCTGCTGCCTAGAGGTTGCCACGACCGTGTACCCATTCACATCTTGGCGCGTCCCGTGGATACACGTCGCGTTCGAAAACTCAGCGGCCGTGGCAAGCGGAATAGAAGCAGCTTACCAGCACTTCAAGAAGAAGAAAGGCTCTGCAAAACCAGATGTCATTGTCTTTGCGGGTGACGGAGGCACATTTGATATCGGCCTTCAAGCGCTCTCCGGAGCTCTGGAAAGAGGCCACGATTTCGTCTACATTTGTTACGACAATGAGGCCTACATGAACACTGGAATACAACGGTCGGGAGCGACTCCGGTCGGAGCGGCTACAACTACGAGCCCGGGCGGCACCGTAATTCCTGGAAAGCTAGAGTGGAAGAAAGACATTGTTGCCATAGCCTCTGCTCATGACATTCCGTATGCTGCGACGGCGAGTGTTGCTTACTGGAATGACTACATAACCAAAGTAAGAAAGGCCATCGAAGCCAATGGGCCAGCATTCATTCACGTCCTGGCCCCGTGTCCAAGAGGCTGGAGAAGTGAGATTTCACAGACTGTCAGAGTGGCAAGACTCGCGGTTCAGACGCGGTTCTTCCCCGTTTACGAGGTCGAGAGAAGCCGAACAACGATCAATATGAAGGTTCCAAAACCGATTCCGGTCGAAGAGTACCTCAAACTGCAGGGCCGCTTCAGACATCTGTTCTCGGAGAAGTACAAGGCTGAGATTGAAAAGATTCAAAAAGGTGTCAATGAAAGGTACGAGCGGCTCCTAGCAAAGTCAGCTGCATGACTCCTCCACTTCCTGCTCCTGTCGAAGGAATTGAAATGCTGCCATTGCCGATTCAGACATGGATCTGGTGTGCTGTGGGAAGTTGAAAATCAAGACTCATCAGAGAGCGAGTTCGAAACTGGTTGGATGGGTTGCCGCTGTTGAAGACGAGAAATACGCCTCCACGCGTCTAGTTGCAACCCAAGATATGGCAGTGGATGACCGCGGGCTGATCCACGGCGGTTTCACCTTTGGATTGGCGGATTTCGCGGCCATGGTGTTGGTCAACCAGCCGAATGTGGTCTTGGCCAGCGCTGAGATGCGCTACCTGGCCCCCGTGAAGGTCGGCGACGAGATGGTCGCCGACGCCTCCCTGATATCCAAAGAAGAGAACAGGTTTAAGGTCAGAGTAGAGGTTCGTGTTGGAGATCGAGGAGTGGCGGAAGGGACTTTCAATTGCGTCGTCACTGGCAAACACGTTCTTGAGAAGAGACGATCGCCGTAGCTTAGCTTTCTGCTTCTTCTTTCCGCGAGGCCTTTGAACAACCTGACGCTGCTTTTCTCTGTCCGGGGTTGCTCATTCCATCTATTAGCCTTTCATTTGCTGAAAGAACGGACTGCGAGCAAATTTTCTTGCTCACAATTCTTATCTAGCGTCTTCATCGTCTACAGGGGGCACGTTCCGTATGGTGCAGCATGTATGATGACGGGCGCGCATGCCTTAGTGGAGTCCTTGAAGAGAGAGGGCGTCATGTCCATATTCGGCATTCCAGGCGGAGCTATAATGCCAGTCTACGATGTGCTCTACGATACATCCGAAATACGCCACATACTGATGCGCCATGAACAAGGGGCTGCACATGCAGCGGATGGGTATGCACGAGCCTCGGGTAGGCCGGGAGTATGTATGGTCACTTCTGGCCCTGGTGCAACGAATCTGATCACGGGGATTGCGACGGCACATATGGATTCTTCACCCGTGGTAAGCATAGCTGGACAGGTTCCATCGAGCTTGATAGGAACCGATGCTTTCCAAGAGGCTGACGTCTTTTCTCTGATGCTGCCCATAACGAAGAACAACTTCTTGGTCAGGAATGCTTCTGAGATCCCACAGGTCGTGAAAAGTTCGTTTGAACTGGCCACCTCGGGTAGGCCAGGACCAGTGCACATAGACCTTCCCAAGGACGTTCAGACAGCCGAGTTTGAAGCTGATTGGCCAGAGAGTGAAGCGAAACAGACAGACCCGCCAAAGACTGACCCAAACACCATTTCACAGATTGTGGAGATGCTGACATCTTCAGAAATGCCCGTAATCTTCGCAGGAGGCGGAGCAATTCAGGCCGGATGTTCAAAAGAAATCTTGGCCTTGTCCGAGCTCCTCGCGGTTCCGATCGTCACAACCTTGATGGGGAAGGGGATCGTGCCTGAGACGCATCCTTTATGTCTGGGGATGTTGGGCATGCACGGACTCAAGGTGGCCAACAAAGCGGTCCAAGAGTCCGACCTTCTTTTTGGCATAGGAGTGAGATTCGACGACAGAGCTACGGGAAAAGTCAGACAATTCGCTCCAAACGCCAAAGTCATCCACTTAGATGTAGATCCTTCTGAATTCGAGAAGAATGTAAGGGCAGATCTTCCTCTATCGTCAGACGCTAAAGCTGCCCTCGGAATGATAGTCGACCAGCTTCTTGCTAAGGCTGCCAAATTGAGGAAGAGCGAGCGGATCCAGAGGATTGAGCGACTGAAGATGGAAAACACCAACGACGCTGTTGTGCCCTCCCAGCCAATCAGTCCACAGTTCGCCGTGAAAGAGATCATGCGAGCCTTAGACGAAGATGACATCGTTGTAACGGAGGTTGGGCAGAACCAGATGTGGGCTGCAATTCACTGCAAGATCTCCAAACCTAGGAACTTCATCACCAGTGGAGGGCTTGGGACGATGGGATTCGGTTTCCCGGCAGCAATGGGGGCCAAAGTGGCGAGGCCAGACAGCAATGTCATCGACATTGCTGGGGATGGCAGTTTCCTTATGAACTGCAACCAGATGGCTGCTGCCGTTGAGAATGATATCCCAGTCGTGGTGGCAATTCTAGATAATCACTATCTTGGGATGGTCCGCCAGTGGCAAGAGCTCTTCATGAAGAAGAGGTATTCCGCCGTTTATCTTGGGGAGAGAACGGACTTTGTGAAACTGGCCGAATCATTCGGCGCTAGAGGCTGGAAAGTAGAGAGACCGGGGGAACTTCTAGAAGCAATGAGGGAAGCACTGAAATGCGGTTCACCGGCAGTTGTCGATGTGGAGATCGCAAGGGAAGCCAACGTATTTCCAATGGTTCCTCCAGGAGCTTCGCTTGACGAAATCGTCGATTGAGAGACAAGATGTGGTATGATGAGTTCAGAGGCCAAGACCAGGATCATATCACTGCTTGTAGACGACAAGCCGGGAGTCATGGAAAGAGTCTCTATGGTCTTCGGCCGGCGAGGGATCAATATCGACAGCATAACTGTCGGCCGCGCCAACGGTACCAAGGCTAGGATAGTTCTACTCTACAAGCTTGATGACAAGAAGAACCGGCACCTAATAGCGCTCCTTCGTAAGATTCACCAGGTTCATACTCTGGACGAGTTTGACTATGAGAACGCCGTTCTGAGGGAGCTCGCGCTTCTGAGGGTTCGAGTTCCAGCCGAGGAGACAAAGCTGAAGATAATGCGTGAGATCGACCAGTATGGAGCCCGAATTCTGAATGTTGGAGTAAGCTTCCTCCTGCTGGAGATTAGTGGCGACTCATCGCGTGTGCAGTCATTCCTAGAAAAACTCGAGCCAGGCTTGATAGTCGATGTGACGAGATCGGGCTTGGCCGCCATGCAGATCTCGTAGGGATGGCATGAGCGTGTTGAGAATGGCGATTGTGTATAAGGACGAAGATATTGACATGTCAATTCTAGAAGGAAAGACGGTATCCGTCATAGGATACGGCAGCCAAGGAAGAGCCCAAGCTCTGAACATGAAGGACAGCGGAGTCAACGTGCTTGTTGGAGTCCGAACTGACGGGCCATCTTGGAACAAGGCCAAAACCGATGGACTTGAAGCGCGTACGGTGGAAGATGCGGCCAAACAAGGCGATGTAGTACACCTCCTTATACCGGATCAGACCCAACCCGAAGTCTACGAAAGCCAGATCAGGTCAAATCTCAGAGAAGGCGCAGCCTTGGGGTTCAGTCACGCATTCAACATCCATTTCGGACAGATCGCACCCCCAGCCACGATAGATGTGGTAATGGTTGCGCCCAAGGCTCCTGGAGCAGCGGTCAGAGACGCCTATTTGAAGGGGTACGGCGTACCAGGATTGTTTGCAGTTGCACAAGACCACAGCGGGTCAGCGCGAAAAGTTGCGCTTGCTCTAGGAAAAGCTGTTGGACTTGCCCGAGTAGGGATGCTCGAGACCACATTCAAAGAAGAGGTCGAGAGCGATCTGTTCGGCGAACAAGCAGTCCTCTGCGGAGGAGTCACAGAACTGATCAAAGCAGGATTCGACACTCTAGTGGAAGCCGGCTACCAACCCGAGCTGGCCTACTACGAATGCCTGAACGAGCTGAAGCTCATTGTCGACCTCATATGGAGCAAAGGGATAGAAGGCATGTGGGTCTCCGTCAGCAACACGGCAGAATATGGAGGAAGAACGCGTGGATCCAAGATAATAACCGAACAGACGAGAAAAGCCATGAGCGAGATGCTTGAAGAGATAAGGACAGGAAGATTTGCAAGAGAATGGATAATGGAATCAAAGATGAATCTCCCAGTGCTGAAGGCCTACCGGAGGACAGCTTCAGAACAGCTGATAGAGAAGGTCGGGAAAGACCTCAGAAAGATAGCCGGACTGGAGAAGTAGCATTGAAGAACCTGAGGAGCGAAGCCGTAAGGAGGGGCGTCAGCCACGCTCCTCAGAGAGCGCTTCTGAGATCTTTGGGGCTGACAGATCAGGAGATCGAGCAGCCATTTATCGCAGTGGCTAACTCTTGGAGCGAAGTTGTCCCAGGTCATCTACATCTGAGAACCTTGGCAGAAGCCGCAAAATCCGGCATAAGATACGCAGGCGCAACGCCATTTGAGTTTGATACAATAGCAGTCTGTGACGGACTTGCGATGGGACACGAGGGAATGAGATACTCACTCCCGAGCAGAGATCTCATCGCGGACTCCATTGAGATTATGGCGAGAGCGCACCAGTTTGATGGAATGGTTTTGATCCCGTCCTGCGACAAAATCGTGCCTGGACATCTGATGGCTGCAGCCAGACTCAATATTCCAGCCATAGTTGTCACTGGTGGGCCGATGTATCCGGGCAGAGTTCATGGGGAGAGAGTTGATCTGATCTCGGTCTTCGAGGCCATCGGGAAGCTCCAGAGCGGAGAAATGTCCGAGCTTGATTTGGAGGAGCTTTCGACCTGTGCTTGCCCGGGAGTAGGATCATGCGCAGGTCTGTTCACAGCTAATACCATGGCGTGTATTACTGAATCTTTGGGCATGTCTCTGCCTGGATGTGCCACAGCGCACGCAACAGATGCCGCCAAAGTGCAGATCTCCAAACAATCTGGAATGAAGATCGTCGAGATGGTGCAGAAAGAGATCGTTCCAGCTAGGATTCTGACGTTTCAAGCCTTCGAGAATGCGATAAGAGTGGATATGGCAATAGGAGGATCAACTAACACTCTCCTACACGTGCCTGTGATAGCGCGCGAAGCTGGAATAGATCTCGGCATGGAACTTTTTGATCGAATAAGCCGCGATACACCCCACATCTGCAACATGCGCCCCGGCGGCCCCTACTTCATGGAAGACCTAAGAAACGCTGGGGGAGTGTCTGCAGTCCTGAAAAGGTTGGAGTCGAAGCTAAACCTCGACGTGCTTACCGCAACCGGACGGACGCTCAGAGACGAGATCGCGAGTTTCTCTGTCAAGGATTCCAGTGTCGTGAGGACGCTGGAAGATCCAGTACATCCTTATGGAGGAATCGCAGTCCTGCGGGGCAACCTTGCACCTCAGGGAGCTGTCGTCAAGCAGAGTTCCGTGGAGCCCGCTATGTTGAGATTCCGGGGCGGAGCTAAGGTCTACAACTCCGAGCAGGAAGCTATTGAAGGCGTAAAGAGAGGAGACATTCAGGACAAGCGGGTCGTCGTGATCCGATATGAAGGCCAGGTTGGCGGGCCCGGCATGCGAGAGATGCTATCAATCACTTCGTTGGTTCAGGGAATGCATCTTGGAAAGAAAATCGCCCTAGTCACAGACGGCAGATTCTCTGGCGGAACGCGAGGGCCATGTATCGGACACGTATCGCCAGAAGCCGCCCTCAAAGGGCCCATCGCAGCAGTGGTTGACGGCGACGAGATCGAGATCGACATCCCAGAACGACGAATCCACGTCAATTTGTCAGATGGTGAGATGGCAAATAGACTTGCGAATTTGACGGTTAGTATCAAGCCTCACGGAGGCTTCATGCGCCGCTATTTGGAATGGATTCGTGAAGGCAGAAACAGCTAGTAGAAAGCTCTCGGATCAGTAATAGCGCCATTTAAGGCAGAGGCAGCTGCGGTCGCTGGGGAGGCTAGGTAAACCTTCGAGTCTCTGTGCCCCATCCTGCTCATGAAGTTCCTGTTACTGGTGGACACACAGACCTCCCCTTCAGCCAAGACCCCTTGAGACATGCCGAGGCAGGGGCCGCAAGACGGGCCGCATACAATGGCCTGAGATTCGAGAAAGATCTCTATAATCCCTTCTCGAAGAGCTTCTGCATAGATGCGCTGAGAGGCAGGCATGACGACCATTCGAACTCTCGGATGGACAGTCTTTCCCTTCAGAATCCGAGCGGCCTCCTTCAGATCCTCAAGTCTCCCGTTGGTGCAAGACCCCAAGAATACTTGATCGATTTCTACGCCCTCAATTTCGGTCGCGTCTTTGACGTTGTCAACGGACGGAGGTGCCGCTATTTTTGGAGTCAAGGTCGAACCATCGAACTCTAGGACATCCGAATACACAGCGTCTTTGTCGGCGCCAACTGGACTCCATGACTTTTTCGTTCTGGCCTCTAGGTACTCCGCCGTAGTTGCGTCCGCCTCAACCACGCCTGCCTTCGCACCCATCTCGACAGACATGTTTGCGACGGTCATCCTTCCACCGATGCTCATTTCTCGAAAGCATCTTCCCACATACTCGATCGATTTGCTCGTGGCTCCATCGGATCCTGCCTTTCCGATTATCTCCAAAATCAAATCCTTCGGAGACACTGGAGGAATCAGAGAACCTTCAGCATTGACCTTCATCGATTCTGGCACCTTGAACCAGAGTCTTCCGGAGCCCATGGCAACGGCGGATTCTGTCGAGCCGACTCCCATGGCTAGAGCTCCCAACGAACCTCCGGTGCAGGTGTGACTGTCAGCACCGATCACGAGCATTCCAGGAACGATGAAGCCAAATTCTTGGACGACTTGATGCGCAATCCCTGCTCTCCCAATGTCGAAGAAGTGTTTGACTCCATGCGTGCGACAGAATTCCCTTATCAGCCTCATCTGTGACGCTGATCCGACATCGCTTGGTGGAATATTGTGGTCAAGGACAATGACTGTCTTGTCTGCGTTCCAGACCTCTTTGAAGCCCATCTCCTCGAAGCTCTTGAAGGTCAGCGGAGCTGTAATGTCGTTCGCTACAACGAGGTCCACGCTTGCCTTTACGATCTCCCTTGGTGAGACAGAGTCTTTCCCGGATGACTTTGCCATTATCTTTTCGGCTAGGGTCATGCCCATTCTTGACAGCTCTGCATGGGTCGTAGTTTCGGAATCGGGGACAGGGAGAGATCTGTCCACGGCTTAAGAGGCTTTCGAGCAATTTTTGTTGCTCAATGACGATGTGTTTGGGGCAGAGGCTTCAAGATGCCTCGTGAGGGCTTTGAGTGTGCCTGAAACACGTTTGATCGTCAGTTGAAGTTCGGGTTTGTTATCACGCAGGTCTGAGATCGTCTCCCTGAGTTTGCCGAGTGATCTGTGTGTGCATCTGACTATTAGCGATCTGTGCTTCTTGGATTTTATGAACCGCAGTTGGGCATTTTCATACTCGATGTGGCCGAACCTAGAGAGGAAGGCTGTCTGTATCTGTCCGAATATGACTGTTATGTCGGATGATGGCGAGGACATCAGAACGTATCTCCTTCTGAATCGACGTACGGGCAAGCCTCACTTCTCCATAATCAGCCTATATTTGCTCAAGACTGCTTGGATATCGTCCAAGGTTGGTCTATGCCCCTTGAACTTCAGGATCACTCTTATCGGGTCGGAGGTGTCGAACTCCACTTTGTTGAGATAGGCAGCCTGTTTGCCTAGGCGCATGTGTAGAGTTCCACCCTCCAAATGGCGGTCGAGGCCCGAAGCTAGGAGAACCTTATCGCTCTCCGGCAACTTCGACAGCGTTTTACTCAAGAAATTCTCGATCGCTGAAGCGCTGCTTGTTGCGGCCTTGATGAGTACTATGGGGTTTCCATGGAATCCCTCAGACAGAGTCCTTTCAATTTCAAGATCCTCTTGGCGGCTCTGAAGCATTTTCATAAGCGCTTCGAGGACCTTGTCATAATCCTCCGTCGCATGAACAAGCGCTTGGACTTCAATCCTGCCTACTTGGATCACATCTTTACGACGCACCGTCCTGTTCATCGAAGATCCCTGTCAATCGACCTTTTGGACGCTTTGGAAATCTGATCACGACTATTCGGAACAATCGCTGTTTCAACTTGAGTGCACAATATTAGGAAAAGGTTTTTACTGGTTCGGCTCAACCCACTGTTGTCTCCGCTACGCTCGGAGGTTCAATAGTGGTCTCAAAATATATCTTCGTTACAGGAGGCGTCCTGAGTTCCGTCGGCAAGGGGATAGTCACATCGTCGATAGGAAAGATGCTCCAAGCCAGAGGTTTGAAAGTGACGGCTGTCAAGATAGATCCATACGTTAACGTTGACAGTGGAACGATGAACCCATTTCAACACGGAGAAGTCTTCGTCACAGAGGACGGCGGAGAAATTGACATGGACATGGGCCACTACGAACGTTTCCTGAACATCGAAGTCTCAAAGCAGCAGAATATCACTACGGGTCAAGTCTACTGGTCAGTAATCGACAGAGAACGACGCGGAGACTTCCTTGGTCAGTGTGTTCAGATCATACCACATGTCACCGACGAGATCAAAGACAGGATCAGGAACGTTGGCAACAGAGGTTGGGATCTTGTCCTCGTGGAGTGCGGCGGAACCGTCGGCGACATCGAAGGTCTCCCCTTCCTTGAAGCAGCGAGGCAAATGCGCCTTGAAGACGGATTCGACAACACGTTCTTCGTTCACGTGGCCTTGGTTCCAACGATCGACGTGACCGGGGAGAGCAAGACGAAGCCGGCACAACATAGCGTGCAAGAGTTGCGGCGAATCGGAATACAGCCAGATGTCATCGTGGCTAGATCAAGTAAACTTCTTGAGAAAGACGCCCTGAGGAAGATAGCGTTGTTCGGGAGCGTCGATGAGAAGGCTGTCTTCGTCTCGCCGACCGTGAAGTGTGTCTACGAGCTTCCGCGGATACTTGATGAACAGGGCTTGGCGGGTTATATCTGTGAGAGGCTATCTGTCCGCGCTCTTCAGCCAGATTGGAGCGAGTGGACTTCGACTGTGAAGTCCTTCACAGATGCCAAGGACGTGGTCAAGATCGCAATGCTCGGCAAGTATGCTAAGCTTGTCGATTCCTACGTCAGCGTCAACGAGGCTCTTCGACACGCGGGAGCTGCAGCAGGTGTGCGGGTGGAGATAGTCTGGATAGACTCTGATGAGTATGAGAGGAATCCAGAGAAAACGAGCGAGCTCTCCGGTTGTCACGGTCTTCTAGTGCCGGGCGGATTTGGCCCGAGAGGAACAGAAGGAAAGATGCTGGGAATAAAATACGCGAGAGAGAACAACCTTCCCTTCCTCGGCATATGTTATGGATTTCAGTTGGCATCGATAGAGTTTGCGAGGAATGTTTGCGGTCTCAAGCTTGCCAACAGCTCCGAAATCGATCCGAGGACTCCGCATCCAGTCGTAGATTTGCTCCCCGAGCAAAAGTCAATCGAGTACAAGGGTGCAACGATGAGGTTGGGAGCCTATCCGATAAAGCTGCGTCCGAATACCATAGCTCGTAGGCTCTATCGAGCGGAGAAGATCCACGAACGACACAGACACCGCTATGAGATAAACCCGGACTATTGGAATATACTCACCGGACACGGAATTCTCTTCTCAGGAACTACCGAAGATGAGAGCAGGATAGAGGTTCTGGAACTGCCAAACCACTACTTCTTCTTCGGAACCCAGTTCCATCCTGAGTTCAAGAGCCGGCCCGGAAGGCCAGACCCAGCATACTATGGGCTAGTGAAGTCGGGTTTGGATCATAAGCATGGGCTTCCAGCTTCAGAGCTCTAGACTACAGATAAGCTTAATGTTGCCGCCTCTATTCCTAAAAGAAGATGCAAATGCAGACCCGTCAAACTCACCCTATCGTTCACTGGATTGACGAGACGGTAGAGAAGGTTCGTAGGGAGAGGCCTGAGTCGAGGTATATAGTCGAGAGTGGCACGTCGATCTCAGGCGAGATGCACATTGGAAATGCCTGCGACCTGATAATATCTCAATCAATGGTCGAGGTCATGCGAGATCTTGATGTTGAGGCGGAGCACTACTGGGTGGCCGACGATTTTGATCCGTTGAGAAAGGTTCCAAAGCCGCTCCCTGACGATTTCAAGAGGTATCTCGGGGTCCCTGTTGACCAAGTTCCAGACCCCATCGGCTGCTGCCGAAATATGACCGAGCACTTCACGAGGCCGTTTCTAGAAGCACTAGAGAGGGTTGGGATTCACCCGAAGAAGTACTATGGCTCTGAGATGTACAGGACCGGCATGTATGGCCCATATATACGAACAGCACTCCTCAAAGCGAGAGAGATCCGTGAGATCCTGAGGAGAATCTCAGGGTCAAAGAAGAGCGACGACTGGCTTCCTTTCGATCCGATCTGTCAAAGATGCGGCAACATCGCCGCAACTCGGGCGCTTTCATTTGATGGCGATTCGCTCGTCCACTATGTTTGCGAAAGAACAGAAGTCTCCCGAGGACTGTTCATTGAGGGCTGTGGCCACGAAGGTGACGCTAACATCTGGAAGGGAGAGGGCAAGCTAACTTGGCGCGTGGAATGGGCGGCTCGGTGGGCGCTCTTCAAGGTAGGGGTTGAGCCTTTTGGGAAGGAGCACGCTGCCGCTGGTGGTTCCTACGATACGAGCAGTGTAATATGTAGGGAGATCTTTGGGTGGAATCCTCCCTTTGCTGTACGCTACGAGCATATATTGTTCGGCGGAAGGAAGATGTCAAAGTCCGCCGGGCTCGTCTTCTCTCCAGCCAAGTGGATAGAAGCGGCACCGAGCGAGAGTCTCAGATACTTCTTCTTTCGAGTGCACCCGATGAAGCACAAGGATTTCGATCCAACCATGATCCCTACCATAGTCGAGAACTACGACCGTGTCGAGAAAATCTACTTTGGTAGTGAGAAAGCTGGAGAAGAAGAACTCCAGAGAGATAGACGCATCTATGAGCTTTCCCAGACGAACTCTCCGCCGGATAGAGAGCCTGCGAGGATACCATACGACCTTGCCATACTTCTCGTACAGATAACTCCCGACATAAACGTAGCTTCGGAGAGAGCTCTAATGCACCTCGCCAAGATTAGAAGCCTGCCCCGAGTCCTTCTGCCGGAGAAGGAGCGGCGAGAGCTTGTGGAAAGGCTGCAGATGGCCAAGGTATATGTCGAGAAATACATGTCCGACTCGGAGAAGTTCAAGACGCTCGACCAAGTGACGGATGAAGTCAGTAAGAGTCTGAATTCTCCTCAGAAAGCCGGTCTTAAGGTCTTGGCACAGCTGCTAAGATCTGGCAAAGACCTCTCGGCGATCCAGTTGCACAATGAAATCTATAAGATATCTAGAGAGATCGTTGGAGTTGATCCATCAAAGCTTTTCCAAGCCATCTACCTCTCAATCTCCGGAACCACCTCAGGCCCAAGGGCAGGATATCTACTGGAGACCTTAGACAGAGACTGGCTCATCCGCCGGTTCGAAGAGGCATCAGGGACTTGACCGAGGTCGTCTCTACGGAATCGTATTGTGCGCCTCAGCTGTACGCGTCGACGATCGTTTTGATGACAACCCCTCCATCAAGGTTGTCAACACACGTTCATCCTATGTCAGACCAAGAACTAACCTCGAGGTTCAGGCTCTGAGCCTAAGTGACTTTGACCATGGTAATTGAGCGATGAATGTGGCATGCGCTCGATTCAGGTCTTCAAGAAACTAGAGCCAGAGGATTTTCGAGTTCTTCAAGCAATTGAACTTGGCATGGAGAGTCATGAGATAGTCCCCAAATTCAGGGTTGAGAAAAACTCAACCCTATCTTCGGAAGAGACGCGCCACCGACTGAACCGGTTGGACTATCTGCGGCTGATCCGCCATTTCGACAGACCCTACGAAGGATATTCCCTCAACACTTCTGGATACGATTGTCTTGCGCTGAACTATTTGGTCAAGTCGGAAACTATCGAAGCTTTTGGGAAGCCGCTGGGTGTGGGAAAGGAATCCGACGTTTTTGACGCCTTAACCCCGTCCAAGACGGTCGTCGCTGTTAAGTTCCATCGTCTCGGAAGAACGAGCTTCCGACAGACGCGGAGAGTCCGTACATATCCTGCCGATCGAAGCCACATCTCTTGGCTATATCAGTCACGCTTGGGCGCCGAAAGAGAATACAAAGCTCTGTCTGTACTCAGCCAAGCTGGAGTTTCGGTTCCTTCACCAATAACTCAGAACAGGCATGTTTTGGTCATGAGTTTGATCGAAGGCAGGCCTCTGATCGACTATGTGAAGCTGCCGAGGCCAAGGGGCACGCTGAATGAGATCCTTGCCAACCTCAGGACCAGTTACGCGAAGGCGGGAATCGTTCATGGTGATCTGAGTGAGTATAACGTAATTGTCAAGCCCGACGAACACGTGTTGATCATTGACTGGCCTCAATTTGTAGACAGGAGCAGTCCAAGTGCCGAGAGTCTTCTTGAAAGAGATGTTGAGAACATACTCACGTTTTTCCACAGGCGTTTCCGACTGAAGACGTCTCTGGAGAAGGAACTAGGGCACGTCAAAGGATCTACGAAGTCGGACCACATGAGTTGCGTCTGACGATGTTCTCTCGAGGCAATGTAAGATGCGCGCTGGTCGGGAATGCGGAACAAATTGTGTCACCGCTTCATGCAAGGCATCGGACCTTCGGACCACGCCTCGTCCCGAAACAAGTTTCATGAACACCCGAGGAGAAATTTGAAAGAGAAGAGAAAGCTTGGAACGCCGTCGCAAGAAGATCATAGTGGGAATTGACCCTGGAACAACGTGCGGCGTCGCCGCCATCACCCTTCATGGACGGCCCCTATACGCACACAGCAAGAGGGAGATGACAAAGAGAGAGGTCATCGAGACGCTCATAACGCTTGGCGACCCCGTCATAGTGGCCTCCGATGTCACACCAGCACCTGAGTTTGTAGAGAAGATCGCCAGATCCTTGGATGCGGCTGTGTTCACCCCAGAAGGAACGCTCGAATCCAGAGAGAAACAAGAGATCATAGCTCATCTGTATCAGACTGAAGGCTATCGTCCGCCTGACAGTCATGCAAAGGACGCGATGGCTGCGGCGTTGAAGGCATTCAAGTCTCTAAAGAACAAGTTTGAACAAGCACAGGTACATGTCCTACATGGCAATGCAAAAGTACTACTTGAAGAGGTCTTCGCACTGCTCGCCAAAGGAAGATCGATTCAAGACGCAATTTCCATGGCAGCGCCCCAGCCATCAATGGCGCAGAAAGAAATCGCAATCCCAGAGCGCAAGTCAGAAGAAACAGAGGTGCAGCCGCTACGCTCAAAGAGCGAGGGGCCAGAGAAAAGACTGGACGCGCTAGACAGAGAAAACCAGTCACTCAGAATTCAACTTACCTCATTGCGCTCATCTCTAGAGAAAGCAGAAAGTCTGGCAGCCAGACTTCGAAGAAAAGAAGACATGGAGATTCGGCGTGAAAGGGAATATCAGCAACTCAGAAATGAGATGGCCTTTCTCCGACAACAAGTCGCCAATTATGAAAGAGAGGTCAGAGAATACAGGGAAAGACTGGAC
The DNA here is from genome assembly GCA_964460055.1 of uncultured Candidatus Bathyarchaeia archaeon. Classification (GTDB taxonomy): domain Archaea; phylum Thermoproteota; class Bathyarchaeia; order RBG-16-48-13; family CAYWPD01; genus CAYWPD01. The sequence goes on along the minus strand of CAYWPD010000004.1, from coordinate 33,197 downwards.
TCACTGAAACGCTTTCAGGAACTGCAGTCTCTGGGTGAAGTGATTCTTCTCAAACCAATAGATTCTTTCACAAAAGATGGTGTCGAAAAGGCTGCGGGAAAGTACCAGATCTCCCCTGGCGATTCAGTATTCCTGTATGATGCTTCTGGAGGGGGTACGTCCACAGCCCGCCTCCTAGCGTCAAAAGGTGTCACCCACGTGATCATCAGGACAGCAATGGCACATCAAGCCCACGACACCTTCAAGATGTTCGGCATCCACGTGTTGAAAGACAGCGAAGTCGCCATTCACTGGATCGAGGGTTATCCATTTGTAATGAGGGTCGACCTCCTAGCCTCAGCGAAGGCCAAGAAAGAGGAAGAGGTAACGCAGAATCGAAGAGCGCTGGACCAGATCGTGTCCGACTATCAAAGGGAGAGGCTACGATGAAAACCGAAAGGCGCCGAATCTCGCCAAACCGGACTTAACTGTAAAGGCGCACCTACTTCCTGATCGCGATGTAGAGGATGTTGTTGCCTCTGACGAAAATGTTGCCATAGTTGGCTGCTGGCGCATCATTTCTATACTCGATCGCATTCTCCAAGATCAAGTTCATATAGGCGTCACACTGAACCATGTTCCCTTTGTATTCCAAGTCGTTCTTCAATCGCACCTGCACATTGTTGTTCAGAGTGCGAGTCAATAGGTTCAGGGGCTTCTTACTCGGTTCCATCCTCTCAGTTCCTGTCTTGAAGTCATCGAAGTAGGGCAACTAGCTAATGAAGTCTATGGAAATTTTAGCTTAACTGCTGAAGGACCAAGAGCAGAGTGGAAGCTCTGAGTGGGGCATTCCTGAGTCAAGTCTGTAGGTTAAGATTCATTGAGCCAAATTTAGGCGTCTTCTGATATGAAGCGATGATATCATTGAGATCGGGAATGTCAACGAGCTTCGCATCTCTCTCATTCTTCATAAGTCTGGTGAGCAGCTCAGGCCACTTGACTCTAAGTCCGGATACGACTACAAAACCACTCTCTCTCGTCACCCTGTCGAGTTCGCTTATCGTGGCAACAGGATCGAAGAGATTCTGGACTAAGGTGATCGCTAGAGTTTTGGTGAAAGAGCTGGGCGCAAATGGAAGAGCGTCGACATCGGCTATTACGAAATCAACTTTCCTCGAACGGATCTTGGACTTGGCCTTCTTGACCATTGATCTCGCGAAGTCTACGCCCACAAGATAGCATCCAACTTTCAGGAGAAATTCCATAAGCAACGCAGTCCCGCAGCCCGCATCCAATACAAAATCTTCTTCAGTGGGTTGAATGAGTTGTGTCGTCACTCTGAATTTCCTCGCTTGCTCTTCTCCATAGAGTTCATCGTAACTGTCCGCCGAGTCTAGGTAGGAGTCAAGAATCTTTTTCTTGGCTGCCCACATTGTTTTTCTACCCGTGTGACATCTGTCCCGTGGATTTAGGGTTGTCGTTGCCTGCTATTCATCGCCAAGGGTGAGTTATTTGACAGAGAGATCTCCCGTAGCCCTCTGGAATTTCCCCAAACTCGAGAAGTGTCCGGAAATCTTGAAAGAAGCGATCTCGCGCAGGCTTGCGTTGATCATGATCGGCGACTGTTCTGCAACTTATTCTGGAAGAGCCTCTTCTACCCTCGATTGGGGCGAGAGGTTGGTTCTGGTCAAATCTGATGGGTCGGTGGTGATCCACAAGCGCGAGGGATATGAACCTGTTAACTGGCAGCCATCTGGGTGCATCTTTGACACGTTGATCCAGCCCGACGGTTTACTCAAGATCAGGGCCATCCGTCCTTCTTCGAGGGAGTCGTTAGACATACGATTTCGGAGTGTATTCTTGATAGTCGAACTGAACTTGGCGGACAGAGGGGACTTTCTGTTGTATGCCTCGGAGGAAGACATGAAGAGAGCGATCGTTAAGTATCCCTCGCTGATTGAGGATGGATTCAGGCCAACCATGGAGGAGAAGCGGCAGCCATCAGGTTTCATCGACGTGTTCGGATTAGACAAGAATGGAGATCCGCTGATCGTCGAGATCAAGAAAGGTCTCATCCGAAAGGAGGCCGTCTTTCAGCTAGGAAGGTATGTTTCAAGAATGCGAGAGGGAAATCCTAGGGTCAGGGGTATGATTGTTGCACCTTCATTGGGAAAGGGGACAGCAAAACTTCTCAAAACTCTGAAGCTCGAGTTCAAACAATTGAGTCCGAAGACCTGCTTGGACGCTCTGCAAAAAGAAAGGAGAGCTAGAGAGTCAATGTTGTCCCAGCGTCTCTGTGCTCATGATGATTGAGTCTACACAATCGATAATCTCGACGCGAGATCCAGTATCCTTGAGTGTCTCTCGACAAGCTTCGCAGCCCTTTCAGCTATATTCTTCGGATCAACTTGTATCCGTGCGACACCGCTCTTCATAGCGGCTTCGGCTACACCTGAAGCCACCGCTGGCACGACTCGAACATCTGAAGCCTTCGGAATCACGTAGTCTTCATTGAGTTCTTCATTGCGAACCAAGCTTGCGATGGCGTTGGCTGCGGCCACTTTCATCTCCTCATTGATTGATCTCGCCCTGACATCCAGCGCGCCTCGGAAGATACCCGGGAAGCCCAAGACGTTATTTATCTGGTTAGGGAAGTCACTTCGTCCTGTGGCCGCCACTCTCGCGCCAGCTGCTTTGGCCTCCGGAGGCGTTATCTCAGGGACAGGGTTGGCAAGTGCAAAGACTATCGAATTTCTGGCCATGGATCTGATCATATCTTGCGTGAATAGTCTCGGACCTGAGGCGCCTATCAGGACATCTTCGCCTTTGACTACATCTTGAAGGGAACCTCGTTTTTTGTCCGGGTTGGTTGCCTTTGCTATCTCCGCCTTGTATTGGTGCATCTTCTCGGTTCGCCCGTCATAGATTGCCCCAACCGAATCGCAGACGATCAAGTTCTCTCCTCTTACGCCAGCGCTCATCAGAAACTTCACGATAGCCACTCCGGCGGCACCAGCTCCGTTCATGACGATCTTGGCGTCGCCCGGCTTCCGACCTGTAGACTTCAGAGCATTGAAGAGGCCAGCGCACGTGACCACAGCAGTTCCATGTTGATCATCATGAAAGACCGGGATGTCAAGGACGTTCTTCAGCTTCTCTTCCACTTCGAAGCACTTTGGAGCTTCAATATCCTCCAAGTTTATTCCGCTAAATACAGGAGAGATGGCCTTGACAGCAGCTACAATCTCGTCGACGTTCTTCGTTGCGAGACATATTGGAAACGCGTCGACCCCTGCAAAGCCCTTGAAGAGTACCGCCTTGCCCTCCATCACCGGCAGCCCGGCTTCAGGGCCGATATCTCCGAGGCCCAACACTCTTGTGCCATCTGTAACGATGGCTATCATATTCCCCTTCGAAGTGTAGTCATACACTCTCTCGCGGTTCGCCTTGATCTCCCTGCACGGCTCCGCGACTCCGGGAGTGTATGCCAAGGTGAGGTCCCTCGAGGTTGACACGGGAACCTTACTGATGACCTCGATCTTGCCCAAATGGTCCTTGTGAAGTTTCAGCGCTTCATCACGAAGAGACAATGTTCTCACCAAACACAAGATACAATCTTGTCGGATGTTTCTCCGCGCCCTCTAAGTAAAGCTAGAGAGGCAATCGAGTAGATGCTGTGGTCGAGATAAATTGTTTGTCCCTATGATGTTAGAATAGAAGGGCCGTTTCCGCTCGGACCTTCATTGATATGATTCCGCAAGAAGGTCGGCGACGTTCACGACCTCGATATTCACGCCTAGCTGTTGGGCGGCGTCCTTGATCTGGATACTGCAGAACGGGCACTCCGTCACGCAGGATTCGGCTCCAGAGTCTCTGATAAGTTCAACCTTTCGCCTGGCCAGCATCATGGAAAGTGGTCTCTTGCCAGTTCGGACTCCTCCACCCGCTCCACAGCATCGGTCGTACTCCTGCATCTGCACGTAGCGTAGCCCTGGAACCTTCTCGAGGAGCTTTATGGGCTGGTCTTTGACACCTTGGCCTCTCATTAGGTGGCATGGAGCATGATAAGTGAACGTCTTGTTCACTGGCTTCAGCCCTGACCGATCCAGTCTCTCAATCCCGAGTTCGTCGACAAGGTACTCTGTGAAATCGTAGACTCTGAACCGTAGTCCCTCGTCACGTGCTCTCCTCATGGTTTCTTCGAAGTTCGTGCGAAGAGTCATTCCACAGCCCGCACAGCCCACCACGACCTTGTCTACTCCCAAGGATTCGAAAATTTCGACATTGCTCTTTACTTGTTTTTCAGCGAGATCGGTCACGCCAGTCCTGAAGGCCGGGGATGCGCAACAACTTTGGTTCTTCGGAACGAATACCTCGACAGCATTTCTTCGAAGGGTGTTGATGATGGACCGTCCAGTGTCTTGCAGTCTATAGTCCATCAGACAGCCGGTGAAGAATGCGACCCTGTCAACAGGGTTCAGCACATCAATCCTTTCTGGAACGGTCTCCAACAGTGGAGTTGAAGTTCTATCGACGGATTTGCCCGTATTTGCGATGCTATTGAGGAAGGCCATCTGTCCCTCAAGCGGCCCGAGGCCTGTTCTAACAGCGTAGGCACGCAGTTTTTCTATCGCTTTTCCGGGTATGTCGATGGACTTCGGGCAGACCTCCACGCAGGTCTTGCACGTTGTGCATGAGTAGACACCATCTGTGAAGGCCACTTTCACCCTCTCCTCGATGTCCCGTCTGTCGAGGGCGAGTCTAGCCAGCTTCGTCATTATCGTCGGTCCTGAGAATTCATGCCATGCCGCAGCAACGACGGGGCAGGCGGAGATGCATCCCCAGCATTCAAGACATTTTCTCAGTTCTTTCATCGGCTCAATGTCGTCTTGAGATAGTCTCTCGGGTCTCTCTGGAATCTTTCCTCTCTGCACGTAAGGTCGCGTTCTCTCCAGTCGACTAATGCCTTGACGGAGATCGACAACTAGATCCTTGATGACCGGGAATTGGAGTAACGGCGCGATCGACACTTCTCCATCTCTGGGCATTTGAGAACGGCAGGCAGCGGCGGGTTTACCGCTCACCATCACGGTGCATGAGCCGCATTGCCCTGCTCGGCAGTTCCAGCGGTAGGATAAGGAGGAGTCGTAATTCTCATAGATGTAATTCAGAGCATCTAGGACCGTCATTCCCTCGGTGAGGGGCACGTCGAAGTCGTCAAAACGGTAGGTGGAGTCCCTGTCGGGGTTGTATCGATACACCTTAACTCTGCTTTTGGCTATCAAGCCCAGTTCACCTCGTTGAACTTCATGCCGATTCTAGGCATCCGAGTGAGGTTGACGGGCGCTTTCCATATGACCATCCGTTCACCCTTTTTTAGCATGAGGTTGGCGAACCAGTTCGTATCATCAGCTTTGGGGAAGTCTCTCCTAAAGTGTGCACCCCTGCTCTCTTCTCTCATCAATGCACATCTGGCCACCATTTCGGAGGTCAAGAGCATGTTCTCGATCTCCATCGCGTCAACAAGTTCCCGATTGAATCGGGAACTCTTGTTCACGATCATCAACCCTTTCTCGGCCTCATGTCTCCAGACAGCAAGGGTCTCCACGGCTTCAGCCAAGTCTCCGCTGTTTCTGAAGATTCCGACCTTATCCCACATGAGTCTGCGAAGTTTGTTCCTCAACGCAATGGGATTCTGGCCTTCTTTTCTTTCACCGAGCGCACCGATACGCTGAACGTGCGTTTCCAGCTGTCTTCTATCTACCTCGAGGTGGTTACGACTCTTTGCGAGTTCTGCTGCGCTCTTTCCGGCCCTTGCTCCGAACACTTGGGTGTCAGCAAGGGCGTTTCCTCCCAGTCTGTTCCCTCCGTGGACGCCACCGGCGACTTCACCAGCCGCGAACAGTCCTTTGATCGATGTAGAACCGTTCTGGTCGATCTTGAGTCCGCCCATAAAGTGATGGGCGGTAGGTGCCACCTGCATCGGTTCTTCTCGGATGTCGACGCCGACCTTCTCAAACTGTTCAAGCATAGAAGGCAGTCTCTGTTCCACGATATGCTTCGGGAGATGAGTAACACTGAGGTAGACTCCACCACTTGGAGTTCCTCTACCTTCGAGGATCTCTGTCGCTATGGACCGAGCGACTTCGTCCCTTCCTGCCAGTTCGAGCATTCGTGGGTTGTAGCGGCGCATGAATCTCTCTCCCATAGCGTTGTAGAGGAAGCCGCCTTCGCCTCTGACGGCCTCTGTGACGAGAACCCCCCTGCAAGACTCGGGAGACACCATGCCCGTCGGATGGAACTGAACCATCTCCATGTCGATGAGCTCGGCTCCCGAATGATATCCCATCGCAAATCCGTCTCCTGTATCGCACTGAGCGTTCGTCGTGATTTGGAAGATCCTTCCGGCTCCGCCAGTGGCCAGGACGATCGTCCTTGACTTGAAGACTTTGATGTCTCCGGACTTGATGTCGAAGGCTACAACTCCCGAAACTGATCCATCGTAGGTCAGCAACCTGTATGCGAAGATCTCATCCATCACTTGGATGCCGAGCTTTCTGCACTCCTCCACAAGGGTTACCATCATCTCATGACCTGTCCGGTCTCCCGCGTAGCAAGTGCGCACATACGTCTGCTTTCCGAACGGCCTTTGCCCTATCCTGCCTTCTGCAGTTCGGTCAAAGATGGCACCGTACTCCTCAAGGTCCAGCACTCTCTCGGCGGCCTCTCTTGCTAGGATCTCAGCGAGAGCTTGGTTGTTCAGGTAGGCGCCTCCTTCGACAGTGTCAAAGAAGTGCCATTGCCAGCTGTCACTCGAGTCAACGTTTCCAAGGGCAGCGTTGTACCCCCCTTCTGCCATCCCAGTATGAGCCTTGCCGAAGAGTTCCTTAGAAATTAGGAGGACCTGACAGTTCTGCAGAACGGCTTCGACCGCTGCTCTGCAGCCCGCTCCTCCGCCACCGATCACGAGGACATCTGAGTCCAGAGTCTCTATCTTCATCAGCGGTCACCGCGCGAGGTTAGCCTTTCGAATCAGGCTTGGATGCCCAGCCTCGCGTATATCTGCTTCTTGTTCTGTTCAACTTCCTTATCGATTGCTTCATGCAAATTCTGTCCCAGTGAGTCGGTTGCAACTATAAGGGGTCCAAAGCTGTCGGCCTCCAAGATCCACAGGGCTTCAGGCATGCCTAGGTCGTACCACTCGACTCCCTTCACCCGCACGAATGCTTTGGCGGCAAGCACGGCAGCTCCGCCAGTGAAGTCGCAGTATACGGCTCCGAACTCTTTCATAGCAGCGGCTGTTCTTGCTCCCATGCCCCCCTTTCCAATTATGATTCTAGCTCCAGTCTTCTTGACGAATTCTGCCTCAAAAGTCTCCATGCGGGAGCTTGTTGTCGGCCCGGCTGCTACGACGACCCAATGGTCGTCAGTCTTCTTGGCTATCGGGCCGCAGTGGAAAACCGCTCCGCCACTGAAGTTCACCGGAAGGGCTTTTCCGGAAGCTATGTACTCAAGTGTTCGCCTGTGAGCTTGGTCTCTAGCCGTCACCACTTCGCCGGACAGGTAGATCGTGTCTCCGATTCTCAATCTCCTTATCGTCGCCTCGTCGACTGGTGTTCTGAGTCTATACTCCGTCAATCCTATCATCTCCCATGCGAGACATACTCGACAAGCCCACTGCTGTGTATCCTCGCAGTTGCACGCCGTGCCGCCCAGCACTGGAGGTTCACTCCCACTGGTAGACTGGCCGTATGGCTATGGGCGTATTCTATGTTCAACCCAATCGAGGTGAATTTTCCTCCGAGGCCCATGGGACCGATACCTGTCATATTCACTGCTTCTAGAAGCTCACTTTCGAGCTTCGCTATGTCCGAATCTTGATTGCGGATATTCAGAGGTCTCAGGAGCGCCTTCTTGGCCAACTTCATTGCTATGTCAGCCGATCCTCCGATTCCTATTCCTATGATCGTTGGTGGGCATGGTTGGCCTCCGGCTTTGATCACGGTATCGACGACGAACTTCTTCACAGCTGTTGAACCCAGTCCGGGCGTCAGCATTCCGAAGTTGCTCATGTTCTCGGATCCAGCACCCTTGGGAAATGCGGTGATCTCGAGGAAGTCACCATCGATGAAGTCCCAGTTCACGTAGGGCATGTTTGCTCCTGTATTGTCACCGCTGTTCTTCCGCGTAAGAGGATGAACAGCGTTCGGACGCAGAGGAATGGTTGCAGTCGCCTTTCTAGTAGCCTCGACAAGTGCCTCTCGTACTTTCGCTACTGGTCCAAATCTGTTTCCAATTGTGACGTAGAATATTATTACTCCTGTATCCTGACACATCGGTGTGTTGCCTTTCTCAGCAGCTTCGATGTTGCTTAGGATTGCTTCGAGTTGCATTTTCCCCGCTTCGCTCTTCTCTTCTGAAGAGGCATTCTCGAGAGCCTGTTTCACATCATGAGGCAGTTGAGTGACGGCCATTCTCAACAGTTCCGTGACGACATCACGGAAATTCTCGAATGACATATGATCCACCCGAGCCCTTTGGGGCCTGAGACCTCTTCATAACTAGGCGTTATAAAACCTTTCACAAATTATAGGTGAAAACATAAAAGTGAAAGGTCAAGCTAGTTCGAGCCCGAATTGCAGATTGCCTAGCGGATAGATGACATTTTTCCTATCTAGGCATGGCCTCTCTGCTCTTTCGGGCAGGAAAGATTCATTAGCATCGCGCAGAGGTCTATTCACCGTGATTAGGAGATCTTCAATCGCTCGCGACGAGTGTCCCCAATGTCTCTGACAAGATTGCTTGCGACCCGCTTCTTCCTCTCAATCATTACTAGGAACTTCGCTGAGGCTGAGAGATTGCTTGACAGGCTGAGAGAAAGGCCCACTCATACAGACTGGTCCAAGGGTTACCTGACTTGCCTTGAGGGCCTTATGATCACATTTAGGACAAACAACGACAAGAATCTCTATATGTCGAGGGTTCAGCTCGATGGCAGAAAGATTGAGGAGCTCCGCAGGGAATTCACCCGACGGAGCCGTGCTCCCCTAAGCGGTGATTACGACCGAGGCTACTTCAAAGCATGGACAGAGTTCATGCGTATCATGGGCGACAAGAAGGCTAACTCCAATCAAGGTTCTCACGGGGCTCCAAGAATAGAATAGAAGAGACCCCAGAACATGATCCAAGACAGGAAAAAGGCCCCAATCCCAATAGTCAGGAGCCGCCTAGTCTCTCCAATTTCGCCCATCCTCCCTCTGAATAGATATCTAAAAGCAAAATATGTTATGATGAAGACATCAATGCCGAGGAAGAACCCGTAGATCGAGGTGTCCCAAGCGAGCCTAAGCGCATAACATATGAGTGCGGTCGTTATGCCTAGTCCAAACCTGCTCCAATAGATTATCGTGGTGGGCTTCATCGCCGGGCCCTTCCTTCGACACACCATGACTGAGGTGGTCACATGAAAGAGGCCATGTCAGCCTTCGATCTCCACGCGATCGTCAGTGAGCTTTGTCCACTGATCTTGCGGTCGCGCATGGAGAACTTTTACCAGATCAATTTCAACACCTTGCTCTTAAGACTTCGCCGACCATCTGAGAGCTGTGATTTGGTCATAGAGGCGGGCAGACGGATCCATCTGACGCGGTTCTCATACGAAAGGGCTCCACGTATGTCTGCTTTCTGCAGATATCTTCGAGATAATTTGACGAACGGCGTTCTCCTCGAAATCCGTCACCCAGAGCTTGAAAGAATCGTCGAATTCGAAGTCCAAGCACGTGAGGCGCGTTTTCGAGTCATTTTCGAGTTCTTTGACAAAGGAAACATCATCGTGACGGACAATGAAGGAGCCATACTGCGAGCTCTTACCTACAGAAAGATGCGTGACAGAAACATAGTCAAGCGGGAAAAGTACAAGCCCCCACCTTCGAGAGGACTTGACCCACGCTTGGTCACAATGGACGACCTCATCAGACTTCAAGCAATGGGAAACATCGAGGCTGTTAGGGGGGTAACGAGACTCCTCAGCCTGCCCGGGCCAATTGCAGAGGAGATCTTGGAGGAAGCGGGCATAAGCAAGCTGAAGTCCTGCCGAGAGCTCTCCCAGAGAGAGCTAGAAAGTGTGCTGGAATCGTCGAAGGCCGTTGTGGGCAAGATTCTTGGCGGAGAGTACCATCCGCAGATAGTTTTGGATTCGGACGGCCGGTATATTGACCTGATCGCCACGCCGATGAAGATCTACCACGGACTCAGGACACTGCCGTGGAAGTCTTTCAACGAAGCTGCGGACGAGTACTTTAGGCGACTTGTGGAAGATCGACTTTCGGCAACCGCCCAAGAGGTGCGAAAGAAGGAGGTCTCGGAGTTGGAAAGGATTCTCTGCGACCAGAGAGCCAGACTCGAGCAGCTCGAGAAAGAAGATGTCGCGTGTGTGGAGACAGCGAATCTCCTGCTTGGACACGTTGATGTGCTGGGAGACCTGCTTCAAGAAGTACGAGAAGGCCGGTCCCCAGAAGCACTGTCCTCCACGCTAACGCAGATTATGCCAGATGCCTCCCTTGAGAGGCGTGATAAGCGAACCGGTGAACTCCACTTCAAGAGAGGCACTCAAGATATCGTCCTTGATACCGGCGAGTCTGGTCATCGAAATATCTCCAATCTGTACGATACGGCCAAGGAGGCACGAGAAAAGGCTCGCACTCTGAAGGTGGAAATCGAAAAAACAGAAAGAAAGATTCGGGAGAAAATGCTGCAGGTCGAAAGGATTGAGAAGGTGGAGCTAAGACTCAAGAAAATCCGTAATTGGTATGAGAAGTTCCACTGGTTCGTCTCGTCCTCTGGCACCCTAGTCCTAGGTGGACGTGATGCGACGAGCAACGAGGTGCTAGTTAGACGACATCTGGAGAACTCGGATCTTGTAATGCACTCGGATGTTCATGGCGCTCCGTTCGTAATTCTCAAAGGCCAGAGAATGAAAGATGATAAATCAACACTCAGTGAAGCCGCGCAGTTTGCGGCCTCATACAGCGGCGCATGGAAGACTGGCCTCAGTTCCGTGGACGTATACTGGGTCACTCCCGAACAAGTCAGCAAGGCGCCGCCAAGCGGCACGTATCTGAGGAAAGGCATGTTCATGATCTACGGCACCAAGAACTACGTGAAGGATGTCATGCTCGGGTTAGCTGTCGGAATTGGACAGAAGGACGGTGAGCTAGGTCTAGTCTGCGGACCCCTTGCAGTGGTGAAGAGGCTTACAGATACCTGGGTGTCGATAATGCCCGGAGATATGCCGAGTGAGAAGGCGGCGAGGTCGATCATCAAAGTTCTTTCGGCGAAAGCCTCGCCGGACATACGGCAGAACATATCTAGAATCCCCGTGAGCGAGGTGCAACTACTGATTCCCTCAGGACGAACTCGCATAGTCAAAGATGTCAACTAGGCTGGCAACGCGGTGCTGGACACCGGACAATCAGCAAGTCTTAAAGATGAGATGCAAGAGTTGTCAACCGAGCATCTCGGCAATGGAGCGTAAAAGATGAGCCTCGGCGAGCTTCGTACAGTAGTGCGCGTGAGAGACATCATGACCAGTCCAGTCATAACTGTCAAGGGAAATGAGTCGGTCACAAGAATCGCGAAATTGATGGAGAAAGGAAACGTCGGCTGCGTGGTTGTAGTCGACGAAGCTGAAAACCCACTCGGCATCGTCACCGAGAGAGATGTCATGAAACGTGTGGTCGCACGCAACAGGCTTCCTAGCGAAGTCAGCTCGAGAGATGTCATGAGCAAGCCGCTCGTCACGGTGAACCCTGAGGAGGACATCAAGGAAGCAGCACGCCTCATGAACAGACGCAAGATAAGGAGACTTGTTGTCATGTACAAGGGAAAGATGGTGGGCATCATATCAAGCAAAGACATCGTCGCCATCACGCCAGAGCTCATCGAATTGAGAGAGGAGCAGGCCAAGATAGCGGGGCCGCCAATTGCTGAAGGAGAAGAGATCGCTATGGCAGGATATTGCGACCAGTGCGGACAGTGGTCAGACGCTTTGACAGAATCCGACGGAGCTTTCCTCTGTGAAACCTGTCTGGAGCAAGCCAAGGAGCTGGAGTAGAAGACTCGCGTCAAGCTAATACTATCTGGAAAGTTTTCTTTTGCACTTGCGTGAACTGCGAGGTCCTCGGTTGCCAACCGGTCTTATCTGACAAGTCGTCATGAGGAAGACGCAAATAGGATGCCTTATAGAGGCCAAGAATGTGGCATAGGTGGATTTGGCAATCAGGAGACCGAGGAAAGGCCTCATGCACACATGCGACCTGAAGATCGTCAACGGAAAAGTATGTCTCGAAGGCGGGATCTTGGAAGGAGGGATCGCGATATCCTCTGGCAAGATCGTATCGGTCGCCAAAGACGTCAGCTTGCCAAGCTCGGCCAAGACGATCGACGCGCACGGATCATTGATCCTGCCAGGACTGATCGACCCACACGTCCACATGAGAGATCTCGAGCTTTCATACAAGGAGGATTACTACTCCGGCACTTGCTCAGCTGCAGCTGGAGGATTCACCACGGTCCTCGACATGCCGAATACGAGGCCGCCGACAAACTCTCCCAAGAGGCTACTTGAGAAGATCCCTAGGGCGAAGGAGCAAGGCGTCGTCAACGTCGGCTTTTACGCAGACTTTCCGGAGACGTCCCAAGAGTTCGAAAGCCTCTCGGATCTCGGCATTGTTGGACTCAAGCTCAACTCAATTCGACCCACCTCCAAGATCGACGTGGAGAACGACGAGATCCTGAGGTGGGCTTTCCAAGAATCTGCTCGCCGTCGGTTGAAGGTGGCGATACACGCGGAGTTGAAGAAGACTGTCGACGCGCTCATTTCTGACCTCGCGAAGTCAGGAAGGAATGCGGCTAGGGACTTCTTGTATGCTCACCCGCCGGCGGCCGAGGTCTCCTGCATCAATCGCATTCTGCGCATTGCTCAAGGAGTTGATCTGGACCTCTATTTCTGTCACATCAGTCTACCTGAGTCTGTGGAATTGCTACAGCAAAGCAAGAAAAATGGAAAGAGGATCGCAATCGAAGTGACGCCTCATCACCTCACGGCAGGCGAGGAACTTGTTGATAGGTTCGGCACGTTCGCCTTGGTTGCTCCACCGTTGAGGAGCAGAGAGTCGGCCGCGGCTCTGTGGCGCCATTACGTCGACGGAAAGGTTGATGTCGTCGGCAGTGATCATGCTCCGCACTCGGTTGCCGAAAAGGAGAGATCGAATGTGTGGGATGTACCGGCCGGTTTCCCAGGGCTCGAAACGACCATTCACATACTCCTTGACAGGCTGGCGCGTGGACAATTGACACTGAACCGCATTCTGGAGTCGTGCGCCTCAAAGCCCGCAGCTATCTTCGGGCTGACCAACAAAGGGTCGATAGGAGAGGGCTTCGATGCTGACGTCGTCGTCGTGGATCCGAAAGAAGACTTCAGGGTCGATTCATCGACTTTCCATACGAAGGCTAGATACTCCCCATTTGAGGGTTTGGTGCTCAAAGGAAAGATCGAGAGGACAATCGTTGAGGGCAACGTTGTTTCCGAAAATGGCGAAATCATGGCTAAGAGAGGGACCGGACGGGTAGTCTGTCCGGTGAGATGATGCAATTCATAACAGATGGAATGCTCGGGAAGCTTTCAAGATGGCTAAGACTACTCGGTCAGGACGTGATCTACTGCAAGAACGATAGCGATGAGGATATTCTACAAAAGGCAAGAGCCGAGCGCAGGACTCTACTCTCAAGAGACGTCGAACTTGTACGCCTAGCAAACTCCCATGGAGTCGACGCGTTCTACGTAGAGGCAACGGATCTCTCAAAGCAACTCGCTTTAGTTTGCTCTAGGTTCGGCGTGGCTCCAAGCCCTCTTTCCACATCTTCGAGGTGCACTATCTGCAACTCTCGCGTGAGGCCGGTTTCACCCACCGAAGTGGAGAGCAAGGTTCTCAAGAACGTGCCTAAAACGTTCTCAGAGTTCTGGATCTGCGATCGATGTGGAAGGGTTTACTGGCGTGGAAGCCATTGGAAACGAATAAACGAGACGTTGGACAGAGTCCACAACACGATATCGCCATCGAGAAACGCAAGGTGAAAGTGAGAGTGTCCGCTGATCTTACAATCGAGGATGGAGCATTCCTAGTTCAACTGGCAAGGAAGGCCATCGAGCAATACTTGGAAACAGGAGAGAAGATCTCTCCGCCAGATAATGCACCCTCAA
>CAYWPD010000004.1:5345-18858 GCA_964460055.1 uncultured Candidatus Bathyarchaeia archaeon | reverse complement strand
GCTGAATCCGCTCGACTATCCAAAGAAGATTGAGATAGGAAGAGACGGACTGATCGTTGAGAGGGGATGGAACCGAGGTCTTCTTCTTCCACAGGTGCCGGTGGAATTCGGATGGGACGAGGAGGAGTTTCTGTCGCAGTGCTGCCACAAGGCTGGATTGACGATGGATGCTTGGCTTCTGAGAGGCACGCGGATCTACAGGTTTCAGGCCCTCATATTCGAGGAAGAAGCCCCTGGAGGACATGTCTGTAGGAAACATCTTTCTGGAAGCGAGTAATTGCGTGCCTATTTCGCCCCTTGCGGCGTAGGACTTGGTCACGCTGGAAGATGTATTCCGATAGCCGAGAGAATGCGAAAGGACGGGTCGAAGGTTCTCTTCTCCACTTACGGAGACGCGGTCGGATTAGTGCGTCGCGAGCGCCTTCAAATTGTGGAATCTCCGCCCTTGCTTCTCGATTTCGAAGGGGATGGAGCGGTCAACCTGAGGTGGTCTCTCCTAAAACATGGCGTTCGGACTGTCTTCACTATCCTTGAGCAAGTGAACTCGGAGATTCAATGTATTCGAACGTATTCGCCTGACATCGTTTTGTCAGACACCCGGGTTTCCACGATTCTGGCAGCCAAGATGCTTGGATTGCCCGTGGTTCTGATTCTGAACCAGTTTCAAGTCTTGACACCGAGAGGACAGCGCCTGTTAATGGTTTCGAGGCTGGTCGACGCAGGTGCCCTGACGTTCATGGGCAGACTTTGGTCTCTGAGTAACTGCGTTATGATACCTGATTTGCCTCCCCCATTCACGGTCTCCATGCTCAATCTCCACATACCAGAAGCACTCATGAAAAACGTTGAGCTGATCGGCCCTCTAGTTGAGAAGAGATGCCAAGACCTCCCTGAATCAGATGAGATTCGCGAAAGGCATGGACTCGACAGAAGGCCGCTTGTGTTTGTATCTTTCGGCGGAAGTCAGGCTGGAGAGATCCTCAGAGAAAAGATGATCAACATCGCGACTGATTTCCCTAGATATCTCCAAGTTGTGATGTCTCTTGGCCGGCCCGCTGATGGCGCCAGTCGAACGATCGATATGGAAAACCTGCGAGTATATTCTTGGATTCCATCACAGCTAGAGATGATCAAAGCCTGCGATGTCGTTGTCGGAAGAGCTGGCCACAGCACGATAATGCAGGCAGTCAGCTGCGGGAAGCCGATGATTCTCGTACCTATACCGAATCATACGGAGCAGATGAGTAATGCTCTTGGCGCCCAGAGGCTCGGAATAGCCAGAGTACTAAGGCAAGACGAGTTCAATAGAACATCTCTATTGTCTGAGATCAAATGGGTTCTTGAGTGCCGATCGTTTGGGAGACGAGCCGCAGAAGTCGGTAGGTTTGCTCAGAGATTTGATGCTCTTGGACGCGTCGTCGAAGTGGTTAGGACGCTTGTCCACAAATAACGTCGGGAGATCGTCTTTTCGCGACGCCTTCGGTTAGCTCCATTAGAGCATAAGCGTCTCTCTCTTCTCCGCGAGCGACATAATCCCGTGCTGGAGGTCTTCATCGTCGAGGAGAGCGGCCAACTCTAGAATTCTTCCGGGAGCCTCTGCAACAAGATCATGCGGCTCATGAACCCGTCTTGGGCGTATGCCCAAGACCGAAAAGTACTCCACTAGTTCTCGTTCAGTCAGTCCGATCAGCGGCTGATAGACTGGTGTTCTGCAGATGGATATGATAGCCCGATTTAGTATCATCCTGTCGGCCACAACGATTCCGAGAGCGCCCTCCTGTGCTGCAATGATATCTGACGCTCGGAGAATTGACCCAAGATAGACTTGGTTGGAGACGCTCTCTGTTGTCATCTCGTTGATCTTTCCGGCGAGTTCCTCGGTTCTAAGGATGAAAGCTAAAAGACGACGTACTGGCACCCACTCCCTAAAACCTGCGAGAGAATGGACTATGGCCTCTAATGACCCGGACGATGGGCCTCTCCAAGCCTCTACACATACCGGAACTATGAGAGCGCCGCGGCGAAGCATCATCCAAGAGGCGACTGTGCTGAGGCCTATGTCGGAGAAGACTCCCAGCATCTTTCCCTGGGTGCCAACGGGGAGTCCCCTTGGGCCATTCATAGGGTCGCAATAGATGAACGCATCAGATCCTCTGATCTCTATGTAAGCCGTCTTGTCGGGGCGATCTAGATTCACCCGAGGGGCTTTGTCTGCGAGGCGATCCAACGCCGCTTGTCCAACTTTGATCTCAACCTCTCTCTTGGACAGGGCCTCGTTTTCAATTACTTTGGCTCGAACAGCGAAACTTTCGCCGAGATTCAGGGAGGTGGCTAAGCAATCAATTGTGGAGTTGCATATCGGCGAGATGTCTGCTTCTGTGCAAATGGCGATTGAGGCGAAGTCTATGCCGGGGATTCTCAGAATGACTTGCAGCGCCTTTTCAGGATCCGAGCTGTATACATACGTTCTACCTCCTCCTTTAATGATCCGGCCGTGTCGGACTCCCTTGCGCTCTAAGGAGTCCTTGATTTGTCGTCTGAGCTGATTCTCCATGAATCGACGGACCATGGGGCTCTTGAGAACGATCTCCGAACTAGATGCTATGACCAGTCTCTCTGTCATTCTCGCGCTACTCTCTCCCATTTTCGACCGGGATTTCTATGAGTCGGCCATCGTGAACTACGGGCAGGCCACAACGACCAATTCTTAAATAGGATCTGGGGGTATCATAGCTTTCGATGGTGACAGAGTTGGCGGGTGGATGCTTTAACGGAGCGAGACTCGCATTCTTCAACTAGGCCGCCCGCATGCCACGAGCACCATGATCCTGCCAAGTGTGGAGGAAAACCTGTGAAGAAGTTCTGTGACATTTCAGAGATTCTTTCGGGAAAGCTTGTCAACAAAGATGCCCGAGTTCGAGGCTGGCTCCACAACAAAAGGTCCAGCGGCGGTCTCCAATTTCTGCTAATGAGAGATGGAACTGGAATCCTTCAAGCAACGCTCAGAGTAGAAACGGTGGACAAGGATCTCTTCGACAGAATAGAGAGGCTACCGTTAGAGTCCGTGATTGAAGTTCGTGGTAGAGTTCGCGAGGATCCACGGGCTCCCGGTGGATATGAAATCGACGCAAAGCAAATGGTCGTGGAGTCTGAAGCTGAGCAAAATTTCCCGATAACAAAGAAGTACCACAGGCCGGAGTTTCTGCTCGGCAAAAGGCATCTCTGGCTCAGAAATGAGAAGATGCAAGCAATCTTCCGAGTCCGAGCTAGATTCATGGAAGCAGCCAGAGAATGGTTCAAGAAGGAAGGCTACACGGAAGTCCAGATGCCGATATTCATCACCGCCGCGGTCGAAGGGGGTTCGACCCTTTTCAAGGTCGACTACTTTGACACCTATGCCTACCTCACCCAGAGTTGGCAGCTCTACGCTGAAGCGACAATTGCTTCGGTTGGTAAGATCTTCACCATCGCTCCTTCATTCAGGGCCGAAAGGTCGCGAACTCGAAGACACTTGACGGAGTACTGGCACCTTGAGGCTGAAGCTCCTTGGTGTGACCTCGATGGAATCATGAAGGTTGAAGAGGAGCTAGTCTCCCATACATGTCAGAGTTTGGCCGCAGATTCTCCGGATTTACTGAAGGTCTTCGGACGAGATCCTGAGGAGATGGCCAACGTAAAGCCTCCTTTCCCTAGGATCACTTACGATGAAGCTCTGAAGATTATCAGAGAAGATGGAATAGATGTCAAGTGGGGAGACGACCTGGATTGGCTGAAGGAGAAGGCGTTGTCACTCAAGTTCGATCTGCCGTTCTTCGTGACTCGATATCCCAAGGGAGCAAAGGCGTTCTACCACATGCCTGACCCGAGTAGGCCAGAAGTCACTCTCTCAGCTGACCTTCTAGCCCCTGAGGGGAAAGGAGAGATTATCGGAGGCGGCCAGAGGATACACGAGCTGAAGCAACTGCTGCAGAGAATCGAAGAAGAGAAGTTGAATCCAAAAGACTACGACTGGTACATTGATCTCAGGCGGTTCGGCTCGGTGCCTCATTCAGGGTTCGGGCTCGGTATTGAGAGGACGATAATGTGGATCTGCAAGCTGAAGCATATTAGGGATGCAATTCCTTTCCCACGTCTCATGAGCCGAGTCTATCCGTAGCGAATGGTGAGCATATTTCGTGGCCAGAGGTCAATCCTCTGGGCTCTTCCGTTCGGCTTTGAGCTCCGAAAGCAAAACGAGAGCTTCGCCAAGTGGTACTCCCATCTTGCCAGCCAGTTCCTCTGGTGTGATGTTTGGCTCGCGAAGGAGAACGTAATCTCTGACGAAGCGCTTGTGGTGCCTGTACATCACTAGGGAGTGGACTGTGTCAACAAGGATCCTCCATGGATCACGGTCTTGGAAAGGCTCTTCGAGACTCAAACAGCGTGCATCTCGATTCGCTGCTTCTACTTCTGTCTCTTCTCGTAGATTTTTTCAAGCGTCCAGCGCAGCGATGTCTTGATCTCTCTAAGCCTCTTCTCGTCTCCGTAGTTCTGAACGATGATCTCGGTAACCGTGTCTCCCTCTTGCAGAATCCTGTATGAAAGTGCCCTGTCCGGTGTAAGAGTTCCGGTCCTGACGAGCTCACGGTCTCTATTCTGCATCGATTCGAGGACTCGATTTATCAAGAAGGCCTGAAACGGTGGGGTGTTGACCGCAAATCTTGTTTCCTCGAGTGGCACGACTCGCATTATATTCTCGCTCACGTACATCTTAGCCAGAAGAATCCCTGCACTCGTTTTCAGGGGAATCATCTGCTTGTACTCTGGGGACGGAATAGCGACAGGTGTGGCGGTAGGAGCTGCAGTGGGAACGACCGTGGGAGTAGCAGGTGACGGCATTGGAGGTGCTATTTGGAGTTGGATGGGCCTTGCTGGTTCTGCAGGCTTGAGGCTCCTCTCCGCAAGAACTCCATCCACCACCGCCATAATCGATTTCAGCTTATCAAGATCTTCTTCAAGCTGACTTACTCTTTGCTGAATGAACGCTTTGAGATCTGCCAACCTCTTGATCATTTCGTCGTGAGTGGGTCTTTCTTCAGAACGAGGAGCAGACACCTCTCAATCACCTACGTGTATCGCAAAGTCTGGGCAGTACATCTCGCATAGATGACAACTCGTGCACTTCTCGGAAACTGCTGTGATGGGGCATTGTATGCCTCTCTCATCTATCTCGCTACCCAGTCTCAAAACGTTTCTCGGGCAAAACTCGACGCACAGTGAGCACCCCTTACATAGCCTGTGGTCTATGGAAATGACGGCCAAACCTCTGCTTCTCCTCAGAAGTACACTTCCGTGAAGGCTTAAAAACACATACGATTTGAAAACTCGATCAGCGGCTCAGTAACGCTCAAGGTGCAGTACGGCCTTCAAGGGCTTCTTTCCGACCTGAGGAGGGATCCTTGAAGGACGACCGATGGGGATTACAGCGACTGGCCTGAACTCTGAAGGGATTCCTAAGATCTGAGAGACCTGCCGCTCATCGAATGCACCGACCCAGCAGCTTCCATATTCAAGTGCCGTGGCTGCCAGCAGTATGTTCTGCGTTGCTGCCGCCGTGTCTTGGATCGAGTATAGGCTAACGCCCCGTCCTCCATAGACTGCGGCGGAACTCGAAAGGTCTGCACATACGACTATGACGACTGGCGCCGTTGCGATAAAGCTCTGACCGAGAGCGGCTCTGGCTATCTTGCCCTTGATCGTCGAGTCGGTGACGATGACCAGTCTCCACGGTTGCACATTTCCTGCAGATGGTGCGAGGCAAGCCTGTTCGAGGATTGTCAACAGGTCTGGCTCTGGAATAGGTTCAGAGGTGAACGAGCGTACACTTCTTCTTCTGCGGATGGCTTCAAACAGATCCATTATCGAAACGCGACCAGCTGATTCGATTCTCGAAGGGTGTTGACTAAAAAGGGTTTTTGGATCGATGGCTGCAATACTTCTTGGCGTTGAAAACCTGTCGACTGATCTGGGCATCCTGAGCCCCGTGTGTGCATACGTGCAGATTTCGAAGGAGCGGAGTGTGATTGGAAACCAGTTTGGGAAATAGGAACTGAAATAGCCTTTCTTTGACGATTTTCTCCAGAAAATGGCGTGATTTGGCGTCGAAAGTCGAATATGAAGTTCTTGGTGCCGAATGTTTGATATATGCGTGGGGCGATAATCTTACGGAGCCTCATGGTGAAAGCTGATGGTTGAGCGTACAAAGACGGGAATCTACGGTTTGGATGAGATCATCGGCGGAGGGATCCCTAGAGGTTCATGTGCGGTCCTTCTAGGCGGTCCAGGAAGCGGCAAGACGACCTTCTCAATGCAATTCCTTTACAAGGGAGCGACCGAGTTCAACGAACCCGGAATATACATGACGCTCTCCGAGAGCCCGGACGACGTTCGACACAACATGCTCCAGTTCGGCTGGGACGTGGAGAAGTTGGAGAGCGATGGCAAGCTAAGGATGATCGATGCCAGACCAATAACCGTGACCGCAGAGGGCTATGTCACGCCAGTATCAAAGCTATTCAAAGGGGAGACAATCCCGTTCACGCACATAATTCGGTTGCTCTACGACAGGATTAAGGAGATAAGGGCTAAGAGACTCGCCATAGACTCTTTGACTGTCATAACGATGCAGTACGAGAGAGAGTTCGATATACGTCAGGGAGTTCTTGGCCTGATTCAGGCTCTCTCAAGGATTGACTGCACATCTCTCATTATCTCCGAGGTCCGCAGTTTAGGGAACATGGAGGCCAAACTGGAAGAGTTCCTAGCACCAACGGTTCTGAACCTATACTACAGCAGGAGAGAGGGCGTAATGCTGAGGGCGATCCAAGCTCTAAAGATGCGGGGAACGAAACACAGTGAGCAGATACATCCGCTTGAGATAGCTGAAAACGGTATCGTCGTTCATCCAAAAGAGAGGGTTATGGAGATCTAGTTCGGATCGACAGTCGCATAGCCCATCGCTGGCTTGTGCCAAGTTCTACGTGTAAGAAAGGCGGCGGTCAGAAGGACTGCTAGATATACTTGACAGGTTTGAAGTAGACTTTCCTCCCTCTTCTGTTCCTCTCTAGTCTTCCCATTCGAACCAGCTGGTTCAGGTAGATGCTCTCAACACTCCGGGCCCTTTTCGTCCGGACAGCGATCTCCTCTGCAGTGGCCTCCTTTAGCTCATTAGAGGCCATCATCGTCTTTCGAAGGCTGTCAGGAAGTTCCAGAAGGTCCATGAGGTCCAACGAACTGTCAAGTGGAGTCCTAGGCTCTTCCTCTGGTATGATCTTCTTCAGCATCGATTCGATAGTGTCTAATCTCTTTTCAATCTGTGCGAGCTTTTCGGTGAGTTCCGACGACGACATCCGTCGCACCTGAATATTATGTGCGAATAATTTGAACTGTTGAACATATATGTCTTCCGCCCAAGTCGAGTCCGTGATTTCGTAGTATCTCCAGCCTCAAAGCAATCAGAACATAGCCAAGTGCATGAGACACGCTACGACTCCGCCAGCCGCTGAAGCGACGAGGTTCACAGTACTGTTCTGGAAACCCTGCTTGCCCTTGACAAGTCTCGAGGGGACACCACAGTGCTTCTCGCTCTCAGATGTCTTGCCACAAACATCGCACTGGAAGACTCCTTGAACTGAGGCTCCGAGAAGACTGTCTAGAAGTGACCCGAGAAGTCCTGAAGAAAATGTGACAAAGACGAACCTTGTTAAACTCCAATCTGCAATTTGGAGGATCCATGAAGCAACGCCGATCAGCAAGCTACTCGCGATGGCAGCACTTTCTCCCAAGGGGGTTACGCCTCCCGATGTTCCAGGTGGTACTCTCTTCCCTAGACTGGTGATCAATCTAGGGTCGTGCGGATAGAGTAACCCAATTTCTGTGGCTAAGGTATCGGCCGTAGTGGTACTTACCGCCCCAAGGAAGCCTGCCAGAAAGATGTCAGCGCTTGAGGTTCCCTTAGATATACTGAGGAACTCGAGAGCTGCCATGGCTACTGCGGTTCCCCCATTTCCTATGACGTTAGTCCAAGCGCGGGCACCGCCTTTCTCTTGAGCGGCGCCTTTGCGCAGCTTTGCTTCGTATTTGAACTTGGTGAAACCTGCCGTTCCTGTGAAGAACAACAGCAGAATGAGAAACCATTTCCAACCTCCCCAGGCGAAGACTGGTATGCCGATGGCGAGGCTGGCAACGGCTCCAGATGAATCGACTACCTTTAACCTGTTCGAGAGATATGCAAAGAACAAGCAGATTGCTACGCCAAGAGCCAAGCGTCCCAAGTTATCATTGTATATCGCTAGGAAGATTTCTACCAATGCGCCTGCCAATTTCGGGCCGTCCAGATATGCTTGGGCTTCTTGGCCTGCTACCTCTTGCCACTCCGCTCTTGATCCTTATTGGGTTTGTTGTCTATCTTTAGCTGTTTCGAGGAGTGTAGACTTCGAGACTTGGGCGTAGAGGTTGGCCAAGGAGCTCAGGAGCTTTTCAACAGAATTCAGGTTCGAGACCACGAGCGGTATCTGCTCGTATTCAGCTAGTTTGATTGCGAGTTTGTCAACCTCCTTCAAGCCATGTATCACGACCATTCTAGGTTTGAGAGAGTGGACACGGATAGCCACCATTGGTGAACGACCATGACTGACGTTGGTGAATACTAGGGCTCTTTCCGTCGTGGAACCGAAGAGCTGCGTGAAGTCATGGCCTGAGAGGGTCGTTATCGCCCGCAGGCTGTCTACTACTGTGTATCCACACAGATCCCTAGACATTAAGTCGCCACACGCGATGGCTGTTCCCGCGACCGCTTCTTTAATCCGGGACCCATTGACGGGCACTGGGAACTCTCGGATGTCCAAGATGGCATCCGAGAGCGTGCTGGATAGCTTTGAAAGCTCTCTGACGAAGTGGCCTCCTTCCGACTCATCTATCAGGATGAGGGCCTCGACCAGTCTTTTAACGAAAGTGCTCCCGGGTGATCTTCTTCTGCCGCTCTCGTAATCGCTGATCACGGATGGTGAGATTTCCATGCTCTCAGCGAGCTTGGCTTTTGATGTAGCGAATAGCTCTCTCCACTTCTTTATGGTCGCTCCCGGAGAAGTTGAAAGAATGATGTCTCCTGCTATTCTTCTTGCTAGGACTTCTCTCACCACTGATGGTATTGCCATGATTTTTCTGCGCTCCGAAAGGCATGGTTTCATTCGATGGTTATAAGCTGTTTCGAGTGCGAGCTTTCAGCGATGGATGTTGAGCGAATAGGCACTTTCAGATTCTTAAAGAAACCTTACATACTGAATTGGCTTCACGAAGAGATACGCACTTTCGAGAGTGAGCATGCGTTGCCAAGAGTTGTCATGGTTATCCTTGATGGCTTAGGAGATCTTCCAGTATCGGAGCTCGGGGACAGGACACCACTAGAATACGCGAATAAACCGAACCTCACGAAGATATGCTCAAGGTCGATATGTGGCCTTCTAGACCCGATCTCTCCAGGAGTTCCCCCTTCAAGTGACACATCTCATATGTCCATTTTCGGATATGACCTATCGACCGAATACCCAGGCAGAGGACCCTTCGAAGCCGCTGGACACAATATCAGAATGACCCGTGGACAGGTCGCTTTCCGGTTCAACTACGCCACTGTTCACAGGGAAGGCGATGTTTTGCAAGTGGTCGACAGAAGAGCCGGCCGGATCGGTGAACCCGACACCAAGGAACTAACAAAGCATCTGGCCTCGATAAAGCGTGTGGACGATGTTGCCGTGAAGTTCCACTTCACTCTCGAACATAGAGGAGTGCTAACACTCGATGGGAAAGACCTGTCCCATCAGGTTACCGACACAGATCCTCATCAAGAGAACGCACCACTACTTGAATGTCAACCTTGGGCTTACGCCAGCCCCAGAGATAGAGCTGAGAAGACGGCGAGGATCGTCAACCGTGTATCTAGAGAGGTCTACGACTGCTTGTCAGTCCATCCAATAAATCATGGGCGGGAGGCTCAAGGAAAACTGCCAGCGAACGCGATAGTCGTCAGAGGGGCCGGAGTCAAGGCATCAATCCCGCGATTCGAAGAAAAATGGGGGCTTAAAGCTGCCTGCATAGCCGCCGGCCCACTGTACAGAGGCATCGGCCACGAACTTGGCATGGATTTGATGTCGGTAGAAGGAGCAAACGGCCTGACCAACAGCAACTTTCCTGGAAAAATGGACAAAGCGCTGCAGATTCTTCCCGACTACGACTTTATCTTCGTTCACGTTAAGGCTCCAGATGTAGCATCTCACAGCAAAGACTATCGAGAGAAGGTGAGGGTCATAGAGGCGATAGACCAATCGTTATGCGCTTTCATCAATAATGAGCTAACCCATGAGAACTATCTTGTCATCGCTTCAGACCACTCTACCCCATGCAAGTTGGGCATGCACAGTGGAGACTCGGTCCCTGTTCTAATCGCTGGTCCGAATATCCGATGCGACCATGTTGCGGAGTTCGGAGAGAGAAGTGCTTCCGCAGGCGGCCTCGGCAGGCTGAGAGGGCCTGATGTGATGCCAATTGTCCTCGGTCTGCTCGGTAGGACCGTGGAGTTTGGGACTCGTCCAACACCGAAACAGCTGATCTACATCCCGAAAGAACTGAAGTCTCTCAAGTTATGAGGAGAATGTAAACAATGCAACCGACAGAAGAGGTCCGTGACATCTCCGACAAGCGCCTTCAGATCCGGGCTATCGTCGGCTCCGAGCGGAGGCAGACATGAATGGAAAGGCCCTTTCTGCAGATGATGCACAGGAGTCGAGTTAGATGCAAGTCGAATCTCATCCTTGCATTAGATGTCGTTGACGACGACATGGAGCGAATGGTGTCAAGATGCCTCGGCATTCTTGAAGAAGTGGCGCCTTTCATATGCGGATTGAAGCTGAACAGACAGATTCTGCTGCCACTCGGTCTCGCAAGGACTCGTGAGACCGTCGTCAAGCGCGCCAAAGAGCTCAATCTGCCGTTGATTATGGACTGCAAGGTGAATGATGTCGGCCACACCAACGTTGAAATTGCTAGGCGATATTTCGAGTCAGGTTTTGACGCTATTACTGCTTCTCCCTTCGTCGGTTGGCTGGAAGGCCTGAGTCCGGTCTTCGATGTGGCTAGGAAAGATGGGAAAGGAGTCATCCTGCTGGTCTATATGAGTCACAGAGGCGCCAACGAGGGATACGGACAGATTGTGGTTGACGAGAAGACTGGAAAACACCTGAGGCAATTCGAAGTCTTTGCTCAGAGAGCGGTGGATTGGAACGCTGATGGAGCCGTAGTTGGTGCGACTAGTCCAGAGAAGATCGGGATGGTCAAGAGGATGCTTGGAAACGCGGTTCCGATATACTCTCCGGGAGTTGGCGTTCAGGGTGGAGACGCCTTGACTGCGCTGCGATATGGGGCAGATTACCTGATTATAGGGCGATCCATTTTCGAGTCGAAGAACCCAAGTGAGGCAGCAAGGGGAATATTGACATCGTTGAAATCAGTACTAGGCTGGACCCGTTGAATTCATCCAGATAGCGTTTATAACCTCGGCGTCAGTATTTTATGGTTGTAAAATAGGCGTGGTGCTAGTGATGCCCGAAGTGCGGGTAGCAGTAGTCGGCGTCGGCAACTGTGCTTCAGCTCTAGTTCAAGGAGTTCATTATTATTCAAAAGCAGAAGAAGGATGCGATGTGCCTGGGCTTCTCAACGTCAAACTGGGTGGATATCATGTGAGTGACGTAAGGTTCGTCGCGGCGTTTGATGTTGACAATAAGAAAGTTGGAAAGGATCTGAGTGAAGCGATCTTCTCCTCAGGGAACAACACGCCAAAGTTCTGTGAAGTTCCTAGCTTGAGCGTCAAGGTTTCGAGAGGCCCAACGTTAGATGGACTTGGGAAGTACCTCAAGCAGGTCATAGAAACCGAGAAACCGGACTTGGCGGCAGAGGCGGTGACGGGTGAACTCAGGGATTCAGCGGCTGACATTGTGGTGAACTATCTTCCAGTGGGCAGCGAACAGGCGACCAAATGGTATGCAGAGAGAGCAATAGAAGCGGGCTGTTCATTTGTGAACAATATGCCGGTCTTCGTCGCCTCGGATCCGATATGGCAGGAGAAGTTTGCTTCAGCTGGATTGGCTGTGGCCGGAGACGATGTTATGAGCCAGATAGGGGCGACCGTGTTGCATAAGACGATCGCTCGGCTTCTGGTCGAGAGGGGAGTCAAGATAGATGAGACCTATCAACTGAATGTTGGGGGAGATACTGACTTCTTGAATATGCTTGAACAGGCGCGTCTCCAGTCAAAAAGAGAGAGTAAGACGAGTGCGGTCAAGTCGTTAATACCGTATCAAGTGCCTATACGGATAGGGCCGAGTGACTACATTCCCTTCCTGCAGAACAAGAAGATCTGCTACATCTGGGTGAAGGGCCGATACTTCGGTGATACTTCCTTTTCAATAGATGTCAAACTTGACGTGGTGGATGCTCCCAACAGCGGCGGAGTGGTCATCGACGCGATAAGATGCACGAAGCTCGCGATGGATAGGAAGATCTCGGGTGTTTTGACAAGCATTTCAGCCTATGCCTTCAAGAGGCCTCCGGTTCAAGCGCCATATGAGGTCGCTAAGCAATGGGTGAGAGAATTTGTTGAAGGAAAGCGTGAACGCTAAGGCGACTCTTTAGCTCGCCACAGTTCCCTTCTCAACAGATCTCTCACGGAAGCCCTAACGGCCGCGCTCCGGCTGGGATACATTCCCATCCTTACTAACTCGTCTAATCCTTCAATAAGAGCTTCGGGAAGCTTGACCGTCACGAGCTTCAAGCCGGGTCACTGGTAATATGATGTAAATACCGACGCTATAAGACTGGTTTAGGGCAACTTTTCAATGAACGCGTTCTGAATTGTTCACATTTCATCCTGAATGTCAAAGAAAACGGTGCGACGGCGAAATTTCGTTCGGAATCCAAGGATTCTGCCTTATCTAGGCGGGTATGCAGACCGATGCAAAATCGCTTTTTCGATAACTGCTATATTGCTGAGCTTCGGAATACTGTTCCTCGCTCGGAATCGAGAGGTATACGCGGTGGCAACAGCAAGATATTTGGAGAAAACTCCGAAGTCAAGGGCTCTGTATGAAAGAGCGAGGGAGTCGCTCCCCGGAGGGAATACGAGACTAACAACGTTCTACTCGCCTTATCCCTCATATGTCCGCAAAGCTCAGGGCTGCCGTCTCTATGATGTTGACGGTAACGTCCTCGTGGATTTTCTGAACAACTACACGTCCTTGATCCTTGGCCACGCTCCGCCGTCCGTCGTGGAGGCGATCAGGCAACAGCTGGAGAGCGGAATAGTGTATGGAGCACCCTGCGAAAACGAGTTTAGACTGGCAGAAATGGTTCGGGAAAGGTTTCCGTCCATTGATAAGCTGCGCTATGCGAACTCAGGGACAGAAGCCACACTGAATGCCATAAGGGC
>CAYWPD010000004.1:0-5245 GCA_964460055.1 uncultured Candidatus Bathyarchaeia archaeon | reverse complement strand
ATGATTCCGCCTCGGAATGACTTCTTGAAGTTCTTGAGAGAGATCGCAGATCTGCACAACATTGTGTTGATCTTTGATGAGGTTATTGCAGGCTTCAGACTTTCGAGGGGAGGAGGCCAGGAGCACTTCAAAGTCCGCCCCGACATGACGACTCTCGGAAAAATACTCGGTGGAGGCTTTGCTATAGGAGCTTTCGGAGGTAGAGATGACATCATGTCGCTCTTTGATCCGACCAAGGGCCCAATAATTCCCCATGCTGGCACTTTTAACGGGCATCCCATTACTCTGGCTGCAGGGATTGCCACACTGAAGGAACTGACACCGAACATGTATGAAAAGCTCAGCTCGTTGGGGCAGAGAGCGCGGACCGGAATAACAAAGGCGCTGCATGACAAAGGTATAGGAGTTCAGGCCACAGGATTGGCGTCTCTGTTCCACATACACCTTACGCCTGATGAGATTATCAACTATCGGAGCACACTAGCTGAGAATAAGGAAGCGAAGTCTCGTCTGTTTACGGAACTGTTGGTGAGAGGGCACTATCTGGCTTCGAGGGGGATGGGCTGCATCTCGGCACCGATGAGCGAAAACGAGGTTGACTCTCTGATCGAAGCAGTATCAGAGGCTGCAGATAACCTAAAACCTATGGTTAAACTTGCCCAGAAGTGAAATGTCCCGCCTTTGCTGCTGCAAATCCGTCTCTTTTCTATACACATTCTTCTCGTTGGTAGTCGCTCTCCCTCGGAAGTGTTGACGGAGAGAAGGCGATCCGACTAGGCTGAGGTCTTCAGCTCTCCGCAATGCAGATATGCTCGTCGTTCATTCTTGGGTCTCCATCCCCGATATGATGGCGCCGCAAATGAGATTGTCTCAAAAATCGGTCGCAGGCCTGAAGAAGCTCTTGAACCGAGGCTATTACATAGGGAGGCTACGAATCCATCACGCGTACTGGGGTGGGGCCATACTATTGGCCGGGAGGATTTCAGAAGCCCTGCCGTTGCTGACTTTCGGGCTAGGTGTGTTGATCGACGACGTAGCGTCACATGTTTTTCGGGATACGCGTCTTCACGCTATCACGATACCACTTGCGTTGCTGCTTGCCTTGGCCGGATACATGTTGCTCTAGAGCATCCATTCCCAGCGATGCACGGCTAGAAAGTTTGTCCTTGACTGTAAATTCGAGAGCTCCTCAGTCGGCGCCTGAAGATGTCCTAGAGTCTCTCTGCGTTCTGCCACAGCTGTTCAAAGTACTCTCTCGCGAATTTCACGAGGCCGACGTGGTCCGACCTAATCGCGAGAAAAGACCCTTTTTCCGGCTCTTCTGGCAGGACAATAATGGCTTCTCTGCCGTCGGCAACCATCCCTCCCCCAAACATATGATCTCGCTTTCGCAGATCGGCCCCTTTCAAGAGCTCGCGTAGAGTACTCTCTTCAACCGCTCCACTCACCAAGACCTTGGGCCTGATCCCAGTAGTTCTCAGGTAGCCGATGGCTGGAGCGATCATGCCTTCGAACGGCCGTAGTGACGTTGGCAGAGCAAGTACAAGTTCATCCCGGGTTTGACGGACTACCTCTTTGACTTCAAGTGCCAGACTTTCAGGATCTCTTATGATCCAGATATTGGGGCGCTCTCTTGGCTTTCTCCCTTCAAATGCAGGTTGAAGTTGAGCTACCAGACTCTCTTCGAGAGTCTTGAGAGAGTTGTCGATACCCAGCCTTGCAGATTCGATCGCATCCTTCGGCGACAGAGCTTGATATCTTTGCGGCCGAGCTCTGTCGACAGAGATCCAGTTGCGAGCATGCAAATTCGTCAGTATTGAGTAGATTTTGGACGTTGGAACTCCGCTGAGTCTTGAAACTTCGGCAGCGGTGAGGACACCATACTGCACAAGGGCTAGATACGCTCTTGCCGCGTAGTCCGTAAGTCCGAACCTTCTCAGAGGCTCGACAATTTCCTCCGTGCCTCCCATCGATGGCACCCGCAGATACTTGATCACGCCTGCTTATGCATCTTCTCTCTTCTGGCCAGTAGCTTCATGCGAACTAGGCGCTGTCCTGAATCTCGTTGCTCCATATGTGAGGCGGCGACTACCGAAAAGGCTTAACTATGGTTGGGTACGAACCGAATCGTTGGGTCTTCAATTCCGGATACCCAAAGCGCGTTTGCTGAGGAGTCTTGATTGAATCCGAGAGAAAGGGTCATCGCAGCTCTCGAACACAGGGAGCCGGACAGGATTCCGATAGACCTAGGTGGAAGCGTTTCGTGCATCCATTCACTTGCTTATCAGAGGTTAACTCAATTCTTGGGTCTTGATTCGGACGTGAGGATAGGAGACAAGATACAGCAACTTGCCAAACTGGATCCGCCGGTTCTCGAAAGGCTGGGAGTGGACTTCAGACACGTCTCGCTAAGAAAGGGATTCTTCATAGGCGGAGAAGACCGATTCGACGACCCATCAGGTAGGCCCTATTTCATTGATGACTGGGGGATAAAATGGGCCAAGAACCCCTACTACTATGATATGGTGGACCACCCGCTGAAAGATGCGACAACTGAAGGCTTGGAGGGGTACCCCTGGCCAGACCCGGGTGACACGGCAAGATACGACGGCTTGAGAGAAGATGTCAAGCACCTCTATGAGGACACAGATTACGCGATCGCTGCAGACGCGATCTTTGGAGGTCTGTTCGAGTGCGCGTGGTGGCTCAGGGGTTTTGAAAAGTTCAATGTAGATCTGCACAAGAGGGCAGACTTCACTGAACGTCTCTTAGACAAGATCTTAGAGTTGTACTTAGGCTTCTACGGTCGCTATCTAGATGCCGTCGGGAATCGTATCGAGATGGTTGAGCTCGGCGACGACCTAGGCGCACAGGCGGGCCCGATCATATCACTGGCAACGTTCAGAAAGTACTTGAAGCCAAGGTACAAGAAGCTCTACGACTTTATTCACAGCAAGACCAGGGCGAAAGTATTCCACCATTCTTGTGGAACGGTCTATCCATTCATAGAAGATCTGATCGAGGTAGGCGTGGATGTCCTTAACCCCATTCAACCGAGAGCGGCGATGATGGATATAGGTAGGATAAAGCGAGAATTCGGCCGGAGACTGAGCCTCCACGGAGGCGTCGATATCCAACGGACTTTGCCATATGGAACTACCGAGGACGTCGTCACTGAGGTGAAGAGAGTGATAGGACTAGGCGCATCGGGTGGCGGATACATTCTAGCTGGCGCACACAACATTCAAGCAGATGTCCCAGCCGGAAATATCTGGGCCATGTTTGAGGCAGCCAAGACTTACGGCGTCTATCCGATAAAGGCTTAGTATGGGACTGTACTATTCTTGAAGAAGCATCGCTTGGATGCCGTGTTGGAACAACGCCTTACACTGGAGGTCGGTGATTGAGTTGGAGAGAGAAGAAGTTCTCAGCAAGATAAAGGACGCCGTCGTGTCTTTCGACCTGGATGGAGCCCGAGAGCTGTGTAAGATGGCTCTCTCAAAGGGAATCCCTGCCTACATCATAGTGACCGAAGGTATGGCAAAGGGCATGGACATCGTAGGCAAGAAGTATGAGGAAGGCGAGTTCTTTCTTTCGGAGCTAATCGTGGCCGGTGAAACGATGAAGGAAGGCATGAAAGTGCTCGAACCATATCTAGAGACCGAGGGCGTAGGAGCCAAAGGAACAGTGGTGCTCGGAACCGTCCTAGGAGATCTCCACGACATTGGAAAGAATATCCTCGTGACGTTGCTGAAGGCGTCTGGCTTCGAGGTCATTGACCTAGGATTCGACGTCCCTCCTCAAAAGTTCGTTGAGGAAGTCCAGAGATCCAGGCCGAATATCTTGGGCATGTCAGCTCTCCTGACCACGACAATGGTCAACATGGAAGCCACAATCAAGGAGTTGAAAGAAAAGGGCTTGAGAGACAATGTTAAGATCATCATAGGCGGCGCTCCCATAGACCAGTCATATGCAGAGAAGATCGGTGCCGACGCAGCTGCCAAAGACGCTGTTGACGGCGTCTCGATATGCAAGAAATGGACTCAAGGCAACTGAGTCGCATTTGACCCCGGCGAGCCAACGTGTCACTTTCGAGGAAACAGGGGCTTCAGGTTTGCCGCCGACTCGATGAGTTGCTCTTGTTCATTTAAAGTGAGTCTGCGGTATCGTTCGGCGGCGTCGATCACTTTCGGGACTAGCCTGATGTCACACGGAGATGTGAGGCTCGTCACGTCTTGGGACAGAGCAAACCGTAGGCATCGATCGATATCGAGCTGGTCCTCAAAGGGTTCGTACCATGTCGAATATGGACATCTCTCGCGCTTCTGCTCTGACAAAGAGTACGGCCAAGGCCCTTTGGCGAACGCTTTCATGACGATTGTCCCTACATTTTTCTCCTTAGCAAGCTTGAGAAGAGGTTCGTAATCGTTTTCTGGCTGGCGGTGTTTTCTCAAGACGAAGTTTAGTGGAATGAGCACCGTGTCGAGATCGAACCTTCTCAAGGACTCGATCGCCGTTTGAGGCCTGTGAGTTGTGATCCCGATGTACTTGATGATGTCCTTTTCTCTGGCCTCCAACATCGCCTGAAGAGCACCCTCCGGCCCAAAAGCTATCTCAAGCTCTCCAAGTTCGTCCAACGAGTGGAACTGGTAAAGGTCTATCTGGTCAACTCCTAGCCTCTTCAACGACTGCGCTAGCTCTTCGCCCGCCTTTATCTTCGCTCTCTCCTCGGTCTTGCACGCGAGAAAGATCTCATCTCTGTGCTTCTTCATCCAAGGTCGAAGTCTCAGCTCTGCGTCCCCATATGAAGGCGCCACATCGAAATGATTTATTCCGTGAGAAAGGGCAAGTTCTATCGTTCCATCGGCCTCTGCCTGAGAGACGTGGCCAAGGGCGCAGCAACCGAGAGTCATGACGCTGCTCATGTGTTCAGTCCGGCCGAGTCTCCTGTACTCCACTTGAATCGCCACATCGCAAGGCTTTCACGATATCAAGAAGAAAAGCGTTACATGAGATTTCGAACGGCCCGCTTCTTGGTCGAATCGCATCTTGATGCGAGGTTGCGTTGACATAGCGTGATGTCTCGATGAAGACAGGTGCTACAACTTGTTCAGAGTAGCTTGTCAGATCCACACCTTTCCCGTTCAGATCTATCGCCAGCAATCAAGGTTGCAGTTGTGAGATCGTTTCTCCTCAAACGTGTCGACGGTCGCTCGAAGCTACTCTGATTAGCATAGGCCTGTAC
>CAYWPD010000003.1:7448-64778 GCA_964460055.1 uncultured Candidatus Bathyarchaeia archaeon | reverse complement strand
GTGGCGACCGCGTATGGCGCGAACCAGAGGGGCACCATGAAGGGGAAGTTAAAAGGTCCTATTATCCCGAAAACGCCTAGCGGCTGCCTGATCAAGTACTCATCGATTCCTGCTGCTATGTCCTCAAGGTTATAGCCCATCATGAGAGATGGAATTCCGGTTGCAACCTCAACGTTCTCGATTCCGCGTCTGGTCTCTCCTCTGGACTCATCGATTGTCTTTCCATGTTCCATCGTCTGGATTCTGCTCAGTTCCTCGAAGTGTTCCTCCATCAGTTCCTTCAGCCTGAAGAGGCATCGTGTCCTAGCGAGCGGAGGTGTCCTCCTCCAGTCTGGAAAAGCCTCCTTTGCGGCCTCGACAGCCGCATCGATCTCCTGTCTCGTCGATATGGGAACCTTTGCGATGACCTTACAGGTTGCGGGGTTTACGACGTCTGCGATCTCTCCTTTCGATTCAACCCATTCTCCGCCAATGTAGTTCTTCAGACCCAAAACCTGCTTTATCGGCTCCTCCAAGATCGCCATAACATCACCTTCTGCTATTGTTGAAGTCTGCACTACTTTACTGCTATCCCATATACAGACGCTCGTCAAAGGCAAAGAAGGATGGACTGCTCCGGTCACGGCGTATTCATCGTGGAATGGCACTCGATGAAGCGGATCTTCGGAAAACTCTAAACATCTCGTTTCTCATAAGCTGTTTTTACCCAAAGAGGCTCAGGTCTCTTGGTCTCAAAAGAGGATCTCCAACTTCTCACAGACGAGTTGACCCAACGATTTGAAGAGGGACACGATCCAGGGCGACTTTCTGACAGGATCACAAGCTTGAGGAAGCGAAAAGAGGTCTCGAGTGGAGAGCTTGAAGAGATCTGGCTCGAGTTCGATCAACTTCGTCACCGATCCCAGTTTCAGTACGTGGAGCCTTCAACATTAGAAGAGATTCGGAGAACACGTCCAATGGGACCGATATCCGCCAAGGCCCATTTCTCGTCTGATCAGCTGCGAGACAAGATACTCGGCGCTTGGCTTGGAAGGTGCGCAGGATGCATGCTCGGGAAGCCCGTTGAGGGCTG
Organism: uncultured Candidatus Bathyarchaeia archaeon; assembly: GCA_964460055.1. GTDB lineage: Archaea > Thermoproteota > Bathyarchaeia > RBG-16-48-13 > CAYWPD01 > CAYWPD01. The sequence goes on along the minus strand of CAYWPD010000003.1, from coordinate 63,706 downwards.
GAGGAGTAGGAAAATAGAAGAGTATCTCAGACTCGCCAACTCCTATCCTCTTGACAACTATTTTCCGAAACTAGCCGAGGCACCAAAAGATCTCAAGATGCGGCCTATAGACGAGAGAGCTCTATTGGGCAACATCAGGGGCATGGTCAGGGACGACGACATCGACTACATGATCCTGAATTTGCACATCTTGGAGACTTACGGTTCACGCTTCAAGACGAGCGAAGTGGCAGAAGAATGGCTGACCCATTTGCCCTATTTCCAAGTCTACACCGCCGAACGTGTTGCCATGAGAAATCTCGTAAACGGTCTGAGGCCCTCCAAGTCTGGATCATTCAGGAACCCCTATAGAGAGTGGATAGGGGCGCAGATCAGAGCCGATCTCTGGGGATATGTCGCCCCCGGAAACCCCGAGGCCGCTGTCAAATACGCCTTCCGAGACGCCTACCTCTCACACAGGAAGAACGGCATTTACGGAGAGATGCTAGTTGCCGCTATGATCTCATGGGCCTTCACAAGCTCGGACATTGGAGAAGTACTCGAGGTCGGACTATCGTCGATTCCGGCCAATTCGAGGCTGGCCAAAGCGATCTCAGACGTCAAATCGTGGTATGAGACACGACAAGACTGGAAGAGCACTCTGCAGAGGATCGAAGAGAAATATGGACGCTATCACTGGATCCACGTCATCAACAACGCTGCAATCTTGGTCTTGTCACTTCTTCATGGAAACGGTGATTTCGAACGGACCATATGCACGGCTGTAATGGGCGGACTTGACACAGATTGCAATGGAGCCACTGCAGGATCGATACTGGGGGCGATTCTTGGCGCCAAGGCCCTTCCACCGAAGTGGGTTAGGCCTCTGGGAGAAGTCATTGAGACAAGTCTATCGGGGCTTCATGTGGAGAACATATCGAAGCTAGCGAAGAGAACTCTTAAACAGGCCCATTTTGGGGCATAGACAAGCTGAGGAAGATCTCAAATTCTTGGACGTGGAGCCATACTTTCAAAGGCGAAACCTTTTCATCACGTCAGGAGACCTCTCGACCAGCTGAACGAAGTGCACGCCAATTCTGAAGAGCCTAATGCCTTTCTTCGAGCTTGAGAAGAATTCTCGGCCATTGTTCTGTGAAAAATATGTTGCCGTGAAACGCTCGTGTCAACCTTGTATGCGCATTTAGAGTCCAGCTTTGAATCTCCGATAGGTATGGTAGTCGATGTATTCTAGGTGCTCGCTGTTCATCTGTTTCTCTATTGTGAACTTCTGCCGCTCTCTCTTTGTGAGAATGTCTTGTGTGGTCATGAAGGAGTAGGCGTCGCTCCCTGCTCCGGAGCCATACCCTACAAGCATTATCCTCTCATCAGGCTTAGCCTTGTCGAGAACCGCGGCTAGCCCGATTGGCGACGAGCCCGAGTAGAGGTTTCCGAACTTTGCGACCGCCAAGCCCGGTAGAACTTGCTCCTCCTTGAAACCGAGTTTCTTTGCAACTCTCATTGGGAAGCCGACGTTGGGCTGATGTGGAACGAAATAGGCATAGTCCGCAGCAGTCATGTGCATCTTCTCCATAAGGCCTTTTGCGGCCTTCTCAACGTGTTTGAAGTATGCTGGTTCGCCTGTAAATCGGCCACCATGCCTTGGGAAGCGCTGTGTGTCCCTTCTCCAGAAATCCGGCGTATCTGAGGTGCAGGAGTACCAGTCTTCGACCTCGGCTGCAACGTCATGGGTTCCGAAGATGAAGGAGACGCCTCCATATCCTACGAAGAAGTCTAGCTCTCCGCCGAGGGTTCCTCGAGGTGCAGCCTGTGAGTTGTCTGTTCCAACCACCACGGCATATTGAGGTGTTTGCGATCTTGGAGACAGATAGTAGACTAGGGAGGCTGCGTCTTTGAACATGCTCGTCGCGGGCTTGCAGGCGAACTGGGTGTCTATAGCGTCTATCCCCTGTACTCCTCCGAGCTCTCTTCTTCCCAGCTCCAAGACCTGGGCCACCTTCGAAGCCAAGGGTTTCACTGCGTATGGATTTGATTCGGAGCCTGCGTAGATCTTCTGCATCGAGCTGCCGTCTACTCCAGATTGTACAAGTGCAAGCTTCACGGACTCTACTGCCGCGGTGGTCGCGTCTTCATCCAAGAAGGGGACTGACCGCTCCATTCTCCCCTCTTTGATTCGGAACTTTGAGGTGTATGCTCCCCATCCGACGACTCCAGGGGCTTGGTGTTCTTTTCCTGATGGAGTCTTCTCGTAGGGTTGGTACGGGTAGTAGTCATCGCTCATGGAGAATGCAAGAGAGAGTGTCTGAATGATGTCACTCTCTCCGACCGAGCATCTTCTCCTGAATCTGGGAACGGCTCTCTTTCCTTCAAAAGTCGTCGCATCGGCTCCATCCCTGAGCAGAATATCCGTAACCCTTCCTGGAACCCTGACTTTTCCATCATGGAAGGAGAAGACACCGAAGACGAATGGAGCAAGTTTCATGAATCTGTTCGTGGGCTCTCTTACGATCGTACAAGACTCAAGGACAGCCTCTTCGTGGAGAAAGTCAATGTCCTGTATCTTTCCCATACTTGCTCTTCCGCAGTCTCCGCAGTACTCTCGGAAGCCAAAGTACTCTCTTCCACAGTTGGTGCATCTGCAGCCACGCAGTCTATCCCCGATATAGGATACTCTGCGTTCTATGGGTTCGCTGCTCATCCTTATTCCCTCGTTAGGACGTGAACGTATGACTTGGTTCCGAACCCTTCGTGTTCAAGGGCAATGCCTTGTGTCAGTTCTATGTCTCCCTTAATCTGTCGAGATCCAGCTTCGTTCCTCATCTGCGTCACGATCTCGATGATATGTGCCCCACCCTTAGCGCCCAGAGGGCTTCCATCCGCCTTGCAGCCGCCGTTGGTGTTGACAAAGAGCGGCCCAGAATCAGTCTCGCAGAACCAAGTTCCATCTTGATAGCTCTTGTAGATACTTCTCCACGCGTCACCCTTCCTCAGGAAGCCCAGATCTTCGAGCGCGTTCAACTCCGAGACGGTTGACGGGTCACAAACCTCGGCAATACCGATGTTTTGGATCTCGGTGCCAGCCATCCTGAGAGCTCTCTCGGAGGCTAACCTCGTGGAGAGGAAGGCTGAACGGTCTTCACGTGAAGGGTAAGAGATGAAATCCGTCGCGGACGAATATCCCGTAACATATATTGGTTTCTCGGTGTAGCTGCTCGCAAGCTCAGGTTTCACCAAGATCAGCGCAGTCGCGCCATCCGATATGGGTGCAAAGTCATAGAGTCCCAAGCTCTTACCGGCGGCCTTTCTCTCCCTGAGCACATCGTCGATGGTGATCTTCCTTCCGTAGAATTGGGCACATTCATTCATTGAACCGTAATAGTGATTCTTGACGGAGATTTGAGCCAGAGCAATCATTAATTGATCTTGATCAGTTTGGGAGAGTCTGTACTTCTTGATGTACTCTCTGAGCATGAGTTCATGGTTTGCCTCCGGGGTTCCACCAGCGAAGTAGCTCCACTGACAGTCGAGGAGCATAAGGTCATCTCGTATCTTGTCGGAGCGGTCAGTCATCTTCTCCACGCCTCCGACCAGCGCTATTTTACAGTGACCAGCCTTCAGAGCGTTGATTGCGTTGTGAAGAGCGGAACTGAAGCATCTCATTGTCTCCATTGAAACGTGAAGCTCCAGTAGCTCTGACATGAATCCTTCCTCAAGCCCGATCTTATTGGTGATCTGGAGGAAGTGGTTGGCGAAGTAGACGCCTTCAAGGTCTTTGCGTTCTACACCAGCAGCGTTGAGGGCTGCAAGACCGGCCGCATCAATGAGTCGTTCCGGCTCAATCTCATAATGCTCTCCAAACTTTGTGCGTCCTATGCCTACGATGGCTGCATGGGCGTTCCTCATTCAGATCGACCACAGAGCGGACGAGCCAAGTGATGCGAGAGAGACATTCGGACATAAATAACTTGCCAAGACACACGTCTCCTGCAGACTGTCTAGGCAGGTCAACTCCACAACGTTTTCGAGGACATGTAATCGAGGCAGATGATCGACTTGAAATCAAGCAATGTGAAAGAGATCCCCGCTAGATGTCTCAGTACGCTGGTTCATCATCCGGCCTAGCCTTCGGCGAGGCCTCCGCAAGCGCTGATATGATCGCCATCAAGCTGGATTGGTTGGCCGAGCTCTTGGCCGAGGCCAGATAGCAAAAATAGGCCAAGATCTCATACTCTCTTGAATCTACTGGGGAAGAGTCGAGTTGAAGGGCGAAGCCGCGGAGAAGGAGAAGGAGAAGGAAAGGAAGAAGAACCGTAGAGAGCTCGAAAGCTACGTGGACTTGATCCAAGCCCTCGACTCTTTCCGCGCCTTTAGATCATTGGACCCACGCCGAATTGAGAGATATGTCTTGAAAACCGGCTCAGAGGATTTCAGGAGGCGCTATCACTCAATCGAGGGCGACTTGAAGAGGATGGCGTACTATCCAGCAAAGGTGCCTGAGATGAGGGGGATGTACAGATGGATGACCTTGGCGAAGTTTCTCGCAGTCATCGCATCGGTTTTTGTGGCCGGAGTATCGTTTGTGGCGCTGGAGAGGCCCACGATGATAGGCGCCGCGTTTGGAAACCCTGTCTTGTTGGCGATGGGGATTCTTCTGCCGGTGGTAGGATTCAACTTCGCAGTCATCTCTGAATTCAGAATGAGGAGGAGGCTGTCGAAAATCTATCAGGGCAAGTTTTCTGCTGAAAGATCTAGAATGGGAGCAGTGATTCAATATTTGATCAATGTGCTGAACGAGAAAGTTGGCCAATATGGAGAGGATCCAAAGAAATACAAGCTTTCACTCTATCATGAAGACTACAAAGCGTGACTGGTGAAGCTTCATCGCTCCTTCCACGTTGATTCTCGTCCTGGACTAGTTTCCAAGCGAAAACGTTTATAGAGAAATGGGGACGTCAGTAGCTCCGAAAATCGGAGGACCAAGGAATTGGCAGGGGCAAAGAAAATTCTTTTTTGCACGGATCTGCACGGAAGTGAGGTCTACTTTGGAAAGGTCTTGGCATCCGTCCTCAACCTCAAGGTGGACGTACTGCTCATCTCTGGCGATATTACGGGCAAGTCGATCGTCCCAATCATAAAGCTGGGGAATGACCGATACATAACTGAGCTCTTCGGAAGAAGGGCAGAGGGACAGGGCGAAAAAGGGCTACAAGAATTGAAGAACAAGATAAGATACAGCGGATACTACTACTACGTCAGCACCCTAGATGAAGTCAAGGAGCTGGAGGCAAAGCGAGAGAGAGTTGACGACCTATTTACCAAGGTCATGTGTGACACCGTTGCAGAATGGCTACAGAAAATCGATAGGACGCTGCCCAAGAACGTCAGAGTGATCTTTAACCCAGGGAACGACGACCGATTCGCAGTGGACGAAGTAATAAAATCGAACGAGAGGGTCGACTACACCTTGGGAGAGGTCGACTACTTGGATGAGCGACATCCCATGGTGGCATGTGAGTGGGTGAACACTACGCCTTTCGAATCCCCACGAGAGTGTTCGGAAGAGGAGCTTGAGAAGAGGCTCAGAAAGGAGATCGAGAAGCTGAGTGATTACAAGAACGCCATCTTTGACTTTCATGCACCGCCGCATGACACGCGCTTGGACGTCGCCCCGAAGCTTGATAGCAGCCTGAAGCCTGTGACGAGGTTTGGGCAATCGGTGATGATCCATGTTGGAAGCAAGGCTGTGGTGAAGCTTATCAAGGAATATCAACCTCAACTAGGCTTGCACGGACACATACATGAGTCGGCGGGCGTGCAGGCTATTGGGAGAACGTGGTGCGTGAATCCAGGCTCGGAATACGTTGAGGGGATCATGCACGGTTACGTCCTGATTGTCGAGGAAGATAAGATCGAGTACTTCCCTGTCGTTGGCGGATGACTCGAATCGCACCGTCGAAAGTTATATCTATCATAATCATTTCATATCTTTGCTCCGAAGAATGGTCTACACTGCCTACGAGAAGGGCTCGAACTTGACGGAAGAAGTGAAGATACCAATCTTCGTGAGAAAAGCGACGGGGCTAACAAGAGAAGTTTCGTCATTCGGCGCTTACATGATCCCATGGGCTTCAATGGCTGGATCGGGAATCACGGTCTTCGCGGTGCAATCGATCTATCTGTATCCCCAAGCCAACCTGGCGCTAGGCTTCATCATAGCAGGCCTCCCAATGCTCTTCAACGCCATGGCTATCGTTATCTTGGCCATCGCTATGCCCAGATCAGGAGGCGGCTACGTTTGGGGCTCGAGAATAGTCAACCCCTTCCTTGGATGGTTCTCTCCAGGATGGATGTTCTTTGTGACCGCGCTGCTTGGGCTTGGTCTCCTCCTCTGGGTTTCGTCGGGCACAATTGGAACAATATTGAGCGTCGTCGGCAACGTGATGCACAACCCTGGTCTCATATCCTTTGCGATAACGCTCTCAACCGTACCATGGGCAAGGATGACATTTGCAGTCCTCTACAACTTGTTCCTCTTCGCGATAGGCGTACTAGGGACGCGCAAAGTACTCTACGCAACGTATATCGCTTGGGCTGTAAACGTCGTCGGCTCTCTTACCTCGATTGGCTTGTACTACACCCACAACCCGGTCTCAGCGCAGGCCTCTTGGAACGCAGTCTGGGGGACAGGTGCTTGGGAGCAGGTCATCGACATGTCCAATAAATACGGGTTCTCGAGTTACGTGGCAGGACAAACGAAAGGCCCGATGCAGGACACCGTTCTGATCACCACAGACCTCTTCTGGGCTTACACCGGATGGGAGACGCTCGGATACGTTGCGGGCGAAGTAAGGAGCCCCAGATCGAGCTTCTTGTACTGGTACATGCTTGGAAGCGTGTCCACAATGGCCTTCTACACCATCGCTGGCTTCGGTCCTCACTACGCCTATCAGGAGTTCGTTGGCAGGTACGTCTTCCTATGGAAGAACTACCAAGCGGGCAATATCGCTTCAGCGGATTCGGCTGCGATGATGACGCCGATAATGTTCGCGTGTCAACCACTGTTCTCGGCATCGCTTTCAACGAACGCTGCCGTTCAGGGGGCGGCAAGCATCTGGCTCTACCCGGCCACCTGCCTATTCCTGACGTACTTCTCCACTCCACGCACACTCATGTCGATGGCCTTCGACAGAATGCTGCCCGAGAGGCTCGCCGATGTCAATGAGAGATGGCACACTCCCCACATCTCATGCGCAGTGCTTGTAGTGATAGGATGGGTCGAAGCGTTCCTCGTGGCATTCGGATTTGACATCTTTGCTACCGCTGCGAACCTTAGCTTCTTCACAGCGTTCTACTGCATACTATTCAGCTGGGCTGCCATGATTCTACCCTATGAACGGCCGGAGATATGGGCGCTAGGCCTGAAGAAGAGGATACTCGGAATACCAGAAGGGACGCTCATCGGAGTCATAGGAAGCGCTTTCCTCTTCGAGTACTGGTTCCTCGGCTGCCTCGGAATGTCCCTCGAAGCCATATTCGTCACCATTCTCTGGATGATCGCGGGCATCATCATCTACGTCTACTACCTCCACAAGAACCAAGCGCGAGGAGTGCCCATCAAAGAAACCTTCAGAGAGATCCCGCCGCTCTAAGAAACTTCCCAACTTCTTTTTTTCGCTGTCTATCAAGCAATTAGTGGAACGGTTTCACACGTCTGCAAGCTGTTCAATGAAGAATCCCAAGTATTCAACGTCGGAGGCTCAGCATTTTCCACCTTGACCGAGATGGAAATCTCCAGATGTGGAGAGCAATCTAGTCTATCCGAGATAAGCTGAGCGATCTGAATGGTAGCGCCATAAGCGTGTAGGGGAGTTTGGTGAGGAAACATGAGGTTTCCTTTTGAAGAAGCGTCGTACCTAGTCCCTTTCACTCACGTGATTCAGAACAAGCTCACGAGAAAAAGACGGGAAGCGAATAGCCGCGCGAGACTAGGCTTTCTCAACCTCTGCTATGGCTTCGTCCAGCAGGTCCAACGCCATCAAGGCCTGTTCTTTAGTTATGATCAGAGGCGGTGCGATCCTGAGGGAAAGAGTTCCGAATCCGCCCATCGCCACCATGGCCAAACCCTTCCTCATAGCAGCCTCGACTATCTTGTTAGCCTCATCTATCCCCGGCTCCTTGGTCGACTTGTCCTTGACTATTTCTACTCCAATAAGCAGCCCCTTGCCTCTGACATCTCCTATAAGTCTACGCCGCTCTTTCATCTCCAAAAGGCGCTTCATCATCGCCTCGCCAACCCGCGCAGAGTTCTCGACCAAACCCTCTCTCTCAATGACATCGATGTTGGCCAAGGCTGCAGCACAGGCAACCGGGTTGTACATACATGTATATCCATGCGACATGACTCCTCCATCCTTTGACTCCGACAACTCAGACCTCACCACAACCGCGCTCATGGGCATGCCGGCCGCGATGGATTTCCCAAGCGTGATCATGTCTGGCACGACTGACCAGTGATCGCAACACCACATCTTCCCAGTCCTTCCAAAACCTGTCTGGACCTCTTCAGCTACGAAGGCTATTCCGTACTTCTCGCAGAGCCTCTTCAAACCCGGCAGGAAACTGTCGGGCGGTACTAACCAGCCTGCATCTCCCTCTATAGGTTCGACGATCAACGCAGCAACCTCTTCAGGTGCAACATAACTCTTGAATGCCACATCCTCTATGTAGCTGAGGCATCTAAGACCGCACTGAGGGCATTCCAATCCAAATGGGCATCTGTAGCAGTATGGATAGGGCATGAAGAAAACTCCGGGAACCACCGGATAGAAACCCTTCCTCATGAACGTCGTATACGAAGAGACCGATAGGGATCCAAAGGTCACACCATGGTATGCACCCGTAAACGCAATGATGTATGGGCGACCTGTCGACCAACGCGCAGCCTTTATCGCACAGTCGCTTGTATCTGAGCCGGAAAGGCCGTAGTATACTCTCTTCTGAAACTCGCCAGGAGTTATCTTGACGAGCTTCTGCGTTAGCCTAACCGCCAGTTCGGATGCTCCATGTATGGATTTGTCCAGTTGTCTCTTGCAAGCTTTCACAACACTTGGGTGGCGATACCCAATATTTGCGACGCATCGTCCAGAGATGAAATCTATGTAGATGTTGCCGTCGATATCCTTCACCCAGATGCCTTCCTGTTCATCCATGATTACGGGTGTCGTGAACTCTCCTTCAGACAACTTCTTCCAGATCTTGGCCATCTTCACAGTCTTCGGCCCAGGAGGCTTCACAACGATGACTGGCTTGGAAATGTCGCGCAAATCTACAAGTCTCCTTGAGCGTAGTGAGTCTCAATGACGATATAAAATACCGCTGCAAAAGCAGCGATATAAACGGCAGAAAGACAGTCTAGATAGACTTGGTCAGAATAGGACCACTTCACCGTTGATGTGGACTACTACTTTTGAACGCCTCTGACTACTTCTTCGACTTCTTTGTACCACTGTTTGCTCGTTCCCACTCGCGCCCTCATCTTCCACCCGAACGACTTTGAACACCCTTCAATCTCCGCAGCTAGAACATCGAGCCTCTTCGTCACAATGTCCTTATCATCAGAACCCAGCGAAGGGAAGCTGGGCAAGTAGTCCTTCACCTTCTTCATATTCGTGGTGACATCGTAGTAGTAACCCCAGTCATCAGACAAAGCCTTTGCAATGTATTTCTTGTTGACCATGTCCTTCTCTTGGTCACCTACCTCATGCTCCCTCAGCATGATTATGGTATCTTTGATGTCCTTCTCATTGATCTTATTGATCTGCATCTTCTCTAGGAAGAGATCGGCAAGAGTGATTGTAGGAGAATCAAGCTCAAGGCGGCCCTTGAAGTCGACCACATGGCTCATATCTATCTTGTCAAGGAAGACATCGCATTGCGGAATGGGTCCACCCTGACCATAATAGAGCTGTCTCATATTCCCGAAGTATGCCAGCATGAATTCGTTTGTAACGTATCCAAGTCCGGTGAAGAAAGGTTTCAGCTTCTGTTTGAACTTGCCATATGTGGCGAAATCCAAGTCAGTAAGAGCGCGGCTCATTTCACGGTAGAGGTGTCCAAACTTCGGGCAACGATATCTTATGGCGACCGCACCCATGATCCTCAGAATGAATCCATTCTCCTCCGCCAGCTTCACTATACGCAGTGCTTCGCCGACGAAGTTCTCATAGTCCTTATCCGTTTCCGACATGCGATGTCCTCCCAATCTTCCACATGGAAGGTGGTGGCCTGCAATTCTAACAGTCCGCCAATATTTATTCCTGTCCTAAGGTTTTCGAGCTTTCCTCGACCTGTTCACAGAAGAAGCGTAGTCCCAAACACAAATGCGACTTCCCAAGGGACTCGCTTGGTCTGAAACAGGCTGAAAGGGGCTCGCACATGAAAACATGTCATGGGGCGAGTGTCCATCCCCTCGACCGCCTCGAGTTCCATTCGTGATGAGCGACCATGAGCCTTAAGACAGGTAACACGGATACATTCCCGCCGGTGTCATCTATGAAGGGATATGAAGCACCCAAAATTGTAGTAAAGCCGCCAGGCCCCAAAACAAAGGCGATCATCGAGTCGATTAGCAGATCTGTCGAGGCGCCATCTCTTGCCAAATACATCGCATCGGCTGAAGTGATTCCGGCTAAAAACGAGGGCCCGTGGATTGAGGATCCGGACGGGAATGTGTACATCGACTTTCTTTCGATGCATTCCGTGGCGAACGTTGGCAGACAACATCCGAAAGTCATAGAGGCCTGCAAGCAGCAGCTTGACAGGGTCTTGTTAGGCTGGTTCGAAGAGACAGCCAAGCATCTCGCTCTGGTTAGAAAGCTCGCTCAGATAACTCCGGGCAACTTTCCAAAACAGGTCTTCCTCGGCCTTAGTGGAAGCGACGCCAATGAATGTAGCATCAAGCTAGTCCACTGGTCGACTAGGCGACCGTACGTGGTATCATTCATGGGTGCATATCACGGCATGACCCATGCAGCTCAAGCACTGACCTCCACGAACGTCCGAATGAGAAGAGGATACCACCCATTGATTCCCGACGTCGTCACAGTGCCCTATCCATACTGCTACAGATGTCCATTCAAGCTCGAGCGCCCAGAATGCGGGCTACAATGTCTCAAATACATCGAAGACTGGGTCTTCCAGACATTCCTTCCCCCGGATGAAGTAGCCGCCATCACCATTGAGCCAATACAGGGAGATGCGGGCTGGATTGTCCCACCAGATGGATATCTGCAAGAGCTGAAGAAACTCTGCGAAAAGAACGGCATTCCCTTCATAGCTGAGGAAGTTCAATCTGGATTCGGAAGATCAGGAAAGATGTTCGCCTGTGAACACTGGAAGATCGAGCCCGACATTATCCTCCTAGGCAAAGCCATGGCCTCAGGAATGCCCATCAGCGCCTGCGTCGCCAAGACCGAAATAGCCCAACCATCTGGAAGAAAAGACGACTTCTTCCATGGATTCAGTACCTCAGCAAACTCTGTATGCTGCGCTGCAGCACTGGCGACCATCGAAGTCATAGAGAAGGAAAGACTCGTCAAGAGGTCAGCGAAGGTGGGAGAGCACATCCTGAAGAGGTTGAACGAAATGAAGGAGAAACACAGAATCATAGGAGATGTACGCGGCAAAGGATTGATGATCGGAGTTGAACTCGTCAAGAACAAGGAAACCAAAGAGCCCGGAACAAGAGAAGCTGCCAAAGTCTGCAGGATAGGCTACGAGACGGGCTTGGCAATGATCGCCATGGGAATCTTCGACTCCGTGCTGAGGATCCATCCCCCACTGGTGATAACCGAGGAGCAGGCCGACAAAGGTCTGGAACTGCTTGAAGCCGCGATAAATCGGGTAGAAAAGGAATAGAGAGACGATCGGAACGCCCTTCCACCGCATTTTTCTTTCATGACGGTCTTTTTCCCGCAGCTCTGTTGCCAAACGCCCATTGGTCGGTCTTCAAAAGCTTATTGCACAACTGGGCTCAACATGAAAAGCCCTAAGACTCCACCCAGCGATAGTCATGCGAGCCAAAAAACTGAGTGAAGGGGATCTAGTTGATCGGAGAGGCTGTAAAAGAGTACAAGAAAAAGACATCGAAGTCGCTCAAACTGTTCGAAAGAGCTAGTATATCTCTCCCGGGTGGAGTCTGCCACAATGTAAGATTATGGGGCCTACCAAACGTCGGGGCCTACCCATTCTACACGGAGAGAGCTCGAGGCTCTCACCTCTGGGACGTGGATGGAAACGAGTACGTAGACTACTGGTGCGGTCACTCAGCCCTTATTCTGGGACACACCAATGAAGCCTTGGTCAAAGCACTGCATGATCAGGTGCAGAGGGGAATCCAGTGGGGGACTACCAACGAGAAGCAGGTCGAGTTGGCCGAATTAGTAAGGGATATGGTGCCCTCGGTAGATATCGTCCGATTCTGCAGCACAGGCACGGAGGCAACGATGTACGCGGCCAGAATGGCACGCGCCTACACAGGTAAGAAGACGATCATAAAACAGAAGGGAGGTTGGCATGGCGCGAACGACTCCCTGTTCTACCAGTGCTTCGCGCCATACGAAGAGAAGGAGTCGCTTGGCCTACTGGACGAGATCTACAGATATGTTAAGACCATACCATTCGGAGACGTGTCCAAAGCATCTGAAGAGATACAGAAAAACAGAGACGATCTGGCAGCAGTGATTCTAGACTGCTCTGGCCAAGGAGTTCTAGGAACGAAAGAGTTCCTCAAAGCCGTCAGAAGGGAGACCGAGAAACATGGCGCTCTCATGATGCTTGATGAGATAGTGACCGGTTTCCGATTGGCGCCCGGAGGAGCTCAAGAATTCTACAATGTCACTCCAGACCTGACCGTCATGGGCAAAGTGCTCGGAGGAGGCACGCCGATAGGAGCTGTCGGCGGAAGAGAGGAAATAATGAAGTTCGCCGACCCACTCACAAGAAAGAAGCCAGACATCGCTTGGATTGGTGGCGGTACTTTTTCCGGCAATCCTTTTACAATGACAGCAGGAGTCGAAACCCTCAAGATACTCAAGCACGAATCATCGATCTACGATAAGATCAACTCAATGGGCTCAAAGATTCGAAATGGCCTCGCAAAGACCTTTGAATCAAGGAACTTCAAGGCAAGCATAAGAGGAGAATGTTCACTCTTCTTCCCGTTGCAGATACTGACGGCAGACTCGCCCGACAGAGGGCTGGAGTACTTCATCCGACTCATGAATAAGGGAGTCTTCACAGCTGCAGGCGGCGGATTCGTCTCCGCTGCTCACACCGACATAGATGTGAAGAAGCTGCTTGAAGCGGCCGAACTCGTCGTAGAAGAGATGTCATAATACTGAATATGGGGAGACTCAACTGTTGCGCGGCGACTTGGAAGATGCCTTCGCCAGAGTTGAAGACGAACAGGTTTCACTGGTCGATGTGTGTCGAGGCCTAGTTCAGATACCGAGCTTTTCTGGAAGAGAGGGAGACCTCGCCGCCTTCATCTCAAAAAGGTTGAAGCAGTGCGGACTGGATCGAATCTGGGTAGATGAACTGGGTGACGTCATCGGACTGATAAGAGGAACGGAAGACCGATCGAACGTTGTCTTCGACGGACACATGGATGTCGTTCCAACAGGCGACAGGGCAAACTGGAGATTCGACCCATTCGGAGCAGAGGTCGCAGACGGTGCCGTCTGGGGCAGAGGAGCCAGCGACATGAAAGGATCGATTGCCTCGATGCTCAAAGCTGTCGAAATCCTAACTAGAAAACAATTGAAACCTCCATCAGATGTCTACTTGGTTTTCGTAGTTCACGAGGAGACCCAAGAAGGCATGGGAATTCAGAACGCCATCGAGAAGGAGATACCGAGACCAAGCCTCGTCATACTCGGCGAGGCCACACGCCTCAACTTGGCGATCGGCCATAAAGGCAGGGCAGAGATCGAAGTCAAGACAAAAGGTAAAACCTCCCACGGAAGTATGCCCGGACTAGGCGAAAACGCCGTATATAAGATGACACCCGTGGTGAATCAGATAGAAAGACTGAACGAAGGGCTTAGCCGCCACCCATTCTTGGGAAAGAGCACCATAGCCCTGACGAAGATATCCTGCGAGCCAGGAGAAGGGCCGATAATCCCAGACATCTGCCGCGTCACCCTCGACAGAAGAATCATTCTAGGCGAGAGCGAGGAAGCCATCCTCAGCGAAGTCAGAGAGATCGCAAGGCCTCAGGGAGCCGAGATAGCCATCATCGAAGAAGACCTAGCATCGTACACTGGAAAAAAGAAGCGGGTCAGAAAGTACTTTCACCCCTGGCTTCTCAGCCCAGACAGCCCCGTGGTGGAGACTGCACGACACACACTAGAATCTTCACTCAAGAGGACCGTCCAAAAGATCGCTTGGACCTTCAGCACCGATGGCGCCTATACCGCCGGAGAAGCACTCATTCCGACGATCGGATTCGGGGCTGGTGACGAGCGGCTGGCCCACACTCCAGACGATCACGTCGAGATCAGAGAGCTCGTAGAATCCTGCAAGGGCTACATTGCCCTGATGACTACTGACTGGGTCGGACACTGACCAAATCATAATCTGTCCTGTTAGAAGCTTAAGCCCTGATACCATCGCGCTTTCACCATGGCCTGCTCTATCAACCTCGCCCAACCGCCCAATCCCAGAGGACTCGCACCCATCTCAACCTCTCCGTGGACGGCAAGTTCTATCGAGGCATGATCTGAGCTGTACCTGAGGATGAAATGCTTCACACCCCACCTAGATCGCTCTTCAACGCTCTCCACATGACGGAGATCGATGGATAAGGTTCCCTCTTGCAACAGCATTGAGCTCAGCTCCTCATAGCGCTGTGCCTTCAGTAGATCCATCAGCTCCCTCGTGAGCCTGAGGAAGATCAGCCTCTTCTCGGTCAAGAGAAGGAAGAATCTCTCGCCCTTTGGAGCAACCAATGCTGTCTCTGGCGAGAAGACCTTCACCACCTGACCTCTGATCAACTCCTCCCCACCTACCATCGGTGGACCATAGTATCGGGGAGACGGCGCCGGACGCGTCTCCTCAAGCACGGCCGGTTTAGCCTGACGGAGGAAGTATGTCGCAAAGATGAACCCGCCGATCAGTCCGAAGAGATGTGCAAAGATGTTGACGCCAAAGCCGATGCTCGATACGAATATCAGCACAGCGTAGAGCAGAGCTCCTCCCATATGTTGGAGCTTTCGGCTATGGGCCACGTATGACCCCACGAGTCCGAAGATGGCTCCCGACGCCCCACCAGATATCGTCGTCAGCGGAAGCAATATGAGCGAAATTATGTTGCCAAGCAATCCTGAACCCAAGTATATCGCTAGGAAGCGTCTGTATCCATACACTGCCTCGTTCAGTGGTCCGAAGTATATCAGCCCGTAAGTGTTGCTGATTAGGTGCATAGGTCCAAAGTGCACAAACATGGAAGTAAAGAGCTGCCAGTAGAAGTGCTGCTCAAACACCAAGTAGCCTGTTTGACCCAAGAGAAGGTAGGCCTCTTCACCCATAGCAATCGTCAAAAGGAATACAGCGAAGTTCGCAATCGTCAGGATGAGGCTTGGCCTGATCCTCAAGAAACTGGGATAGCCTGGCGCTGCCGTCCAAATCACCACATGTCAAGGACAGTCCTTGCAGGAGAATCAAGCATTCTAGGAATCGTCACTGGTGTTCATCCATTTTGAGACCCATTGTAAAAGAATTAAGAAGATGGTATGAGCCCTCTTCGAGATCGATGGTATATCTAGTGCACGTTCAGTATCTCTTTGATTCGGTCTACTACGACCTTCTCGTCGCCATCTTGCATAGTTGTCGGGACGATTTTCACGACGCCCCGATCAGCGTCCAGATCCCAAACCCGGATTGCCGGATCTCCTGACCAAAGTGCCTCTATCACTTGCGCAGCCGTCTTCCCGAGTTTCTCGCCATCGAGGCAGAGGCAGGCAGAGGGTATTGGATGGCCTGGCTCGTCTGGGAAGACTCTATTGGGCTCAAGGCCGGGGATGTCGTTCAAGTTCTCGACGATGTACTTCACTCTAGACTCCCATATCTGCTGCTCTTCCTTCGAAACCTTCTCCACGTACATCTGAAGCGCCTTGACGAGTCCGGCAATGCACTCCTTGCCAACCTTCATCGGCCTTCCAACTCCGTCATGCGGATAGGCCTGGAGTTTCGCAGCCTCGACTAAGTCACGTCTTCCACAGAGAATGCCTGTGTTGTTCGGCCCTCGAAGGCCTTTTCCACCACTAAAAGCGACGAGGTCTGCTCCGGCCTCTATGAACTTCCTCAGATTCTCTACCGGAGGAATCTCTGCCGCCGCGTCCACTATTACTGGCACCTTGTGCTTCTTGGCTGTCTCGACAACCTGTTCGAGGGTTAGCATACCCCTCTGGGCGCATGTGAAGGAGAAGACGTATGCTATGGCCGCGGTCTTTTCATTGATGGCGGCTTCTAGCTCCCATGGAGCAGTTCTGGATGCTATGCCTATCTCAACCAACTTGGCTCCCGGTACCCTGAAGGCATGGTCGTAGACATTGCGGTGTCCTCTCTGGATGACCACCTCATTCTTCAGTCCTTCTGTGTTCGGAAGCCGGTGAATCTTGGCTGGATCTTTCCCAGTGATGCATGCTGCAGTGGCAAGGACCAAGGCGGCTGCAGAGCCAGACGTGACATACGCTGCCTCCGCCCCGGTCACTTTGGCCACATAGTTTCCTGCCTTCTCCTCCAATTCATCTATGACAACGTATGATCGCGCAGCATCCGCCATCGCGTCTAGGACTTCTTTCGAGAGGACTGAGCCTCCTAAAATAGTCCATGACCCTAGACAGTTGATGACCCTCCTGACACCAAGTTCATCGATTGTTCCCATCAACAGTCCACCATGTAATCAGGAATTGAAAGCCGTCAAGATATATTTGGCTTTCATCAACACCTTCGCTGATATCCAGACATCGAAGAAGACGATGTCAAGAAAAAGTCCGAGGCAGGTGCAGACTGTCATCGCATTCTATCCATGATCTGTCTAAGGGTCTGAGAGACCCTCATGAACGTCTCGATATCTGTCTGAGGAACACCGTGTTGTCTCAGGGTCTGCCTGAGGGTCTCGTCTTTGAGGCTCTCCATGATTCTGTCAAACCGCGCTGGTGTAGTTCCCTTGGTCAGATAGGACAGTCCGGCGTTCAGAGTCGCGGATAGGAGATCCAGTAGATCGTCCTTACTAGCCGTCGCCTGCATCACCAGTTCCGCGATGATTCCGTGCAAGACCCGCCTAGATCCTTTCAACACCACCTCAATCTCTCTCTTCCACTCGTCTGATCTTATCTTGGCTTGAGGATAGGCTCGTTGCAATGTCTGAACCATTGGCACGCTAAGCACCCTGAATTTCTCGGAGGACATTCCAACGAATGCTTCTCGATACCTGACCTCGATCAGATCTTCACTCTCAGTTGTCAAAGTAAACTCCAATCTGTCCGGGCGTACTAGGAATGGCTCGCTCAACGAATCACCTTCTAGGCACTTCATCTTGGATCTGAATCTAGTATTGCTCTAAGAGAGCTTCACTGATGTTTCAATGCTGCGCAATCGATTCGAGTAGTCCGAATCGAGGGTGAGGTGAACAGCATTCAAAACGTGTTTGCAGATCAGACTTGGTATAGACGCGATCCCCTACTTGAGTATCTTCAGCATCTTGTTCGTCAGATCCATAGACTCGCGAGCCTTGGACGCCCTAGTTGCCGCCCTTATCGCGTCAACATTCTCGGGAACGACGTCTGCTTCTTGATGGATGCCTTGGAAGAAGCACACTTCATCATCAACGATGTTTACAGACTCCCGCCAGACACAAACCTCGTAGAGATCGCTTCGAGGTCTCCCTAGATCTCTGGCAAACTCAATCAGCTGCGAGGTGGACGAGATGCCGTCCGCATCTCTCACCAAGAGAATTCTGGTAGTCTTCTCGAAAGTTTCTAGAACGTCGTCAATCCTGACATCTTTCTCTCTCAAGGTTACGAAGAGAGCGTGTAAGTGCATATGTGTCACGGGTACCTTCACGGCCATGGTCACTACTGGAATGTGTGGGAGTACCGTGTTCACATCTGGACCGTGATGTGAGGGAACCGTGGCCGGGTCTAGAACTATCGAATCTATCGGGCCTTTCCTTATTTCATCGGGGTCGGCTGCCCTGCGAATCATGATGGCCCGAGCCTTAGATACTCCGAACTTGGAATCGAGAGCTCCAAGTGTTCTGCAGAGCCCTGTCGTGTTGCAGCTGACACATCGAACGAAGCTCTTCCCGTATGACTCATCATAGTTTACTTGAGCGACAAAGGAAGAGTCTGCTATGGAAGGTTCCTCCCCTCCTTCGAAAATCGCTCTTAGACCAAGTCCAGCGTAGACCTTCTTGTTTCTCTCTCCCATGCCTTCAGGGGTTGCGTCAACAACGACATCGATCTCCTTTAGAAGATCCTCCAGCACCCCGTATGTGTGTAGACCGGCCTTCTCAAAATCCTGTCGAGCCTTCGCATCAGGGGCGAAGAGAGGATAGCCCTTTGATATCGCGGATTTGGCTTTGAAGTCTGGTCTGGCCTTCACCACGCCGAGGAGACGCATATCAGGCTGGAGAGCCACGGCGTCCGCAACCCTCTTGCCTATCGTGCCATAGCCATTAACGCCGACTTTGATCAACGTGAAGCCTCCGAAGCACAATGACTGATCTTTGGGCGCGATTGAATTAATCTTTGGCGGAGAGGTCAGTCGAGCTTCGCTTCCATATGTTCGAGCAAGGCAGGAAGCCCCTCTATGTCTTTAATCTCATGTTTCACCAACGCTCTAGTCTCCTTCCAGATGGCCATGTCAACCTTAACGCGGTTCTCCGTCAGACTTCTTGACAGTAGCTTCGCGAGTTGAGCACCTCTTCTATCGAAGTCGGTCAGGATGATCGCCTCTTTCAGCGTCTTCAGTTCGTCAAGCTGATCCAAGAGTGAATGACCGCTGGATTTGACGGAGATAATCTTTCCGAATACGCCAATCGAGGCCAGGGCCTCGGCATCCTTTCTACCTTCAACCAAGATTGGGACTCCAGACTGGGATCTGTCTCTCAGCTTCGCTAGAAGCTCTGCGAGTCGCCTCTTTCTCTCTTCAACTGAGCGTGACATCTGCCCTACCTAGCGAGTGACATCCAGAGTCTCCATATTCTGGACGAGATCCATCTTATTTGCAAAGTATCTCCTTACAGGTGCTAAGATATCGACCAGAGCGTCGGCAACTCCATTCTTCAGATCCAGTGGGTGGATTCGGCCGTCTCCGTAGTCCCTCTCCAGCGCCTCGAAGCTCCCATACTCGATGGGACCTCCATACTTCGAGGGTCGGTCGATCTCGAATCTCTCCATCCTTGGAAAGATAACATAACGAGCGGTCTCAAGTACCGGATTGTTCAAGCTTTCTTTCGGAGGGCAGAACGCGTCTCCAATCTTCTTCCTTACCTCTTCTTCACTATCGTGGATGTACACACAGCTTCCTGGGAGGCTCTTCGACATCTTTAGACCTATCTCAGCGTCGATATCGGGATTTTCATCGAATGCTCCGCCCATGCGTTTCCCTGGCCCGAGAAGGCCAGGTAGAAGATGGGTGTGTACACAGACCGGCTTGGACAATCCAATGTTCTCAGCCGCTTCTCTAGCCAGCATATGTGCCTTCCTCTGGTCGATGCCAGCGTAAGCTACGTCAAGCTTCAGGGCGAATATGTCTGCTGCCTGCATGCAGGGATAGAAGACCCAGGCTGTCTCCATGTCGGTGAGGTTCATCTCTCTTCCCATGATCGGCAACGATCTCCAAACTCTCTGCAACGAGATGTTCTTGGCAATCTTTATCACAATAGCCCAGTAATCGCTACTATCGACTAGGTCTGAAGACCAGACAAATCTAACCTTGCTCTCGTCCAAACCCACGGATCTGAAACTGTGCTTGAAGTACTCCCCCGCTAGCTTGATGTTCTCCAGACTCCCTCCGAGCTTGTTGTTTATCCAAGCATGCCAATCTGCGAGAAAGATTGTGAAATCAAAGCCAGCCTCCACGAAGTCTGACACCTTCTTGCCGACAACAAGTCCGGTCCCTAGATGGACCCTGCCGCTCGGCTCAAGCCCGATGTAAGCCCGTGGTCGCTCCTTTGCCTCCAGTAGAGATCGAAGCTCCTCTCGCGTGATTATCTCCTCTGCGTTCCTTGTCACAAGATTCATCCTAGACTCTAGATCCATCTTGGGACACCAGTCGACAGGCTGTAACAGTTACCTGAGAGCGTCGATCGTTAAACAAAACTATTTCGGCGGAGCCTGTCGCCCTGCACTAACTCACGCAGCCTCATCGAAGGAGCGTCAAGCCCCATCTGGGCTGGGCTCTCTCGATGCAGGGACTAAAGCTGCTCCGCCGCCTCGCCTGTGCCACGCATGGGTAAACCTCTTGATCACAGACAGGTCATATGACCAGCCTCTCTAAAGGCCGTCAGCGTGATCCGTCTTGGCGAGGATTGCGGTCTAGGTCACCGCATGAGATAGCTTGCTGCAAATGTGGCTTAAAGATACCGCTTCCTGCGATGTTCATCGGCCAGCTCAAGGTCTATCTCAAAGGCAGCAACAGGATTCTCGAGAAGGAAGTTCGACAGGACCTCTGGATGGACTTCTCCCACGATTCCAACCTCATGACCTTCAAGTACCATCTTCGCAGCCCTACCCTCGACGAAGAATGGTTGGCTATCCTCGACTACGCTCCAACCCTCAATGCCAAGGTTCTGAAGAACAGATTCCACGACAGATCTTGCCTCGGTGAAGCCGGCCTCCGCGTGAGAGGAGACTCCAGCAAGGTGTAAGACCCTTCGCGTCTTGACTGGAGAGTCCGGTTGCCTCAGTATTATGTCCGAAGACTCGAAGATCTTCTGAGGGTAGCTCTCGTGAGTATTGTCCATCAGATTCTTCATAAGGCCGGGTAAAAGGCTCGTCCTCATTATGGAGAAGTCAGCAGACACCGGATTGAGAAGCCTTACCGCATCCCCATTTCTCATTCGCATACGATGGTAGTGAAGGTCGTCGTTGGTAAGAATAAGGTTCATAGTCTCCACGTAGCCAAGTCCGACCATAATGATTCTGCCCTTTCTTGCGAGCTCGACTAGCGGATGCGCCTCGCCTATCCCAAGCGTCTTGGGCATGGTTGGGGTGATCTTATAGAAGCCGTAGCCAAGGGCGAGTTCTTCCACCAAATCAACCTCGTGCATGATATCGACACGATACGCTGGTATCTCAACGTCGAAAGTCTGGTCTCTCCTGCGAACTCTCATTCTGCATCGTTCGAGCGCGTCGGCCACCCGGTCGTCAGAAAGCTTGAGCCCCAAGAGCCTCCTTCCATATTCGGGCCTGAACTCCATGACCTTCGGAGAGAGATCCGGCGAGACAATCTCCCTGTCACGATAATCCATTACTATGGACTGAAGTGTTCCGCCCATGTCTGCCAACGCCGTCACCAAGATACTGAGCGCATTACTTACGGGCCCCATTTCGTATCCTGTCACATCTATCAGGAGGTTTCTAGTATCGCCAGTGACGCGCGTCTGTTCGGAGTTTATCACAGGGGGAAATGAGATGATGCCGCCATCACCATCCAGAATGACTGGGTACCTCTCCAGCCCAGCGACCAGATGTCCGTAGGCGATGCCTTTCTCATGCTTCTCCAGAACCTGACGTGGAGTCATCTCTTCGGTCTTACCTAGAGGAATAAATGATAGGCTGTCGGGTTGACAGCCTATGTATGTGAAACGTCCCCTAGTCTTATCTAGGTCGTGAATACCGATGGCAGCTTTCTTCCTATCTCTGCCGATGCTCCAAGTTAGGTCGTCCTGCATTGTCATGATCTCGGTCACGACGTCTTCGTCGATGACCAAGTTCCTGACTACGGCGCAAAGGATGACGGGTCTCACATTTTCTACTGTAGGATCGACCTTGAAGGAGACACCGCTAGGCGTCACCATATAGTCTATCAAGCCAGTCTTGAGATTCACAACTCCTTGAAGGGCTCGCGCGATGCCGGTGTAGCTACAGAAATCTGCTCGGTTGGGATTGTACTCAACCTTCACTGATTCAGCAGTCACGTCTTCGATATCCAAGCCAAGCCACGGAAGCTGCTCAGCCATCTCACTTGTACTCAACTCTTTGCCGAAGAACCTTGCGAAGCGGCTTCTGTTTAGGTCGATCACGGGCACGTTGGAATCCTCCTTATCCAGCCGAGGTCATTGCGGTATAGTTGCCTCATATCGTCCACGGCCAGCTTGAGCATCACTATCCTCTCTAGCCCCCCTCCCCAAGCTAGCACCGGATACTTGACGCCGAGAGGCTCGGTGACTTCGGGCCTGAAGACTCCCATGCCGCACAATTCAACCCATTTTCCGAGACTCTCAACATAGACTGTGGATTGAACCGATGGCTCGGTATATGGAAAGAAGCTGGGCCAAAACTGTACCTTTTCCAGACCCAGCCTTCGGTAAAACTCGCTTAATGCCCCCATCAGATCTCGAAGCGTGACGTTCCGATCCAGTATGACGCCTTCGATCTGATGGAACTCGGCCAAGTGCTTGTAATCCACCTTCTCATTGCGATAGGTCCGGTCCACCGAGAAGATCTTCACAGGGGGTGTCTTGTGATCGACGAGATGCTTCAGCGTGTCCACAGTCGTGTGTGTCCTGAGAAGAAGCCTCTCAGCTTCACGCGGATCCCACTTATAGCCCCAGCCCGTGGAACCAGTTTTCCAACCGTCTTCATGTGTCTTACCGACTGCTTCAACGATTTCTCTGTCAGGCAGATCACCGGTCGAAGGGCTTGACAGATAGAAAGTATCTTGCATATCCCTTGCTGGGTGGTCTTGCGGCTGATAGAGTGCGTCGAAGTTCCAGAAGGCTAGTTCTATTATCGGCCCACGTATCTCCTCAAACCCCATCGCCAAGAAGATCTCTCTGATCTGCTGTATGATCTGTTGAATCGGGTGGACCTTCCCAAGGTGAGAGACTGGTCCGGGCGCTGTAACATCGAAGCGACGCAACCTTACTGTGCGCCATCTGCCGCTCACGATCAGCTCTGGGGTGAGCTGACTTATCTCCTCTTTCTCCTCTTCCAGTGTCTTTGCCGCGTCGAGGCCTCTTTCCGTGAGTCGTATAGCACGATGGACCTCCTCCGAGAAGTTGAGGGCGTTCGGCCTTTTCTTCATCATATTAAGGGCAGAAGACAGATCTTCGGGCACTTTCTGAATTAGCATCTTGTCATTTGATAGTAGCTCGATTAGCTTCTCATCCACACCTTCAGCGGGTTCTCTGGCTGCTATTATCCATAGATCTCCGTTTGCGCGAGTTATCGTCACCCATTCTTTTCGCTTTGCCCAACCAAGGGCGATCGTGCCCTCTTTCTCGTCAAGTCCTGCCTCTCTGCACACGTTGTTGAAGGGAGCTCTCCCTCCGAGCCTCATCAAGGCCTCGATTAGTCTCCGCTCTGGCATTTTCTTCTCAAAGAAGATATGGCCTTCAGAGCCAAGTTCAACATACGCACGCCTATCTTCCTCGACGTTTGCCAAGCCTTTGGACGAAAGCCAGAGGGCCGCCTTCATCACGGCAGCTTCTTCTAGCTTAGTCCGCTCTTGAAGCTCTGCTAATGAGAGACATTGATCTTCCCTCAGAGCCTTCAGCAGGCCTCTTTCAAGACGGTGAAGCTCTAGCACCTAGATCTCTCCAAGCTGATTTTGGAATTGACTCCTGAGGCAAAGTTGACTATGCAAGTAAGCCGGCCTTCCATTATAAGATTGCTGAGAGCCGAAGAGCCTGCCTTATTGCCATATTTGACTTCCTCTGCTGCACACACCTTAAATGAAAGATGCTAAGACAATTACGAAGACAAGCTAGCAAAGGTGCATTCAATTGGACTGGCGATAACCGATGTTGCAGATGTTCTCGACTACGCCAGCCCATCCGCTAATCTCGTGGATATGAAAACAGGAGCGATGCGGATCAAAGGTGAATTCGGATGCCAGAAGAGAGCATGATCGTTACACCTTGGGAAGTCAAGGGCGAGATTGACTACGACAAACTCGTAGAAGAGTTTGGAACCCAACAGATAACTTCTGAACTTCTCGAGAAGGTTCGAAAGTACACCGGAGAACTGCACCTGCAGCTGCGCAGAAAGATCTTCTTCTCCCATCGAGACCTCGACTGGGTACTGGACAGATATGAGAGAGGAGAACGTTTCGTCCTATACACTGGAAGAGGTCCGTCAGGAGACGTTCATATCGGGCATCTCCTGCCGTGGATCTTCACGAGGCACCTTCAAGAGAAATTCGAGACACGTCTATACTTCCAGATGACAGACGACGAGAAGTTCCTCATTAAATCGGATCTTACTCTAGAAAAAACCGAGTACTACACGAAAGAGAACTCGCTTGATCTGATAGCGCTCGGATTTCAACCAGGAGAAACGCTGATCATGCCCGACACCAAGTGTGCAAGGACGTTTTACAACATGGCTCTCGAGGTTGCCAAACACGTCAACTTCTCGACAGGCAGAGCAGTCTTTGGTTTCGAAGAGAGTTCAAACATAGGAATCGTCTTCTTTCCAGCGATACAGGCTGTTCCCTGCTTCTTGGAGTCCATGCTGACTGGCGAGAAAGTTCCGACTCTAATTCCGGCGGCTATAGATCAAGACCCCTATTGGAGAATGACACGAGACGTGGCACCCAAACTCGGCTACCCTAAGCCAGCTCAAATCCATGGCAAGTTCCTGCCGAGTCTTGGAAGAAAGGAGAAGATGTCCGCCTCTCTGCCTGAAACCGCAATCTACACTACAGACTCTCCAGAGACAGCCGAGAGGAAGATAATGAACGCCTTCACCGGCGGTAGGGCGACCGTCGAGGAGCAGAGGAGACTGGGTGCTAATCCAGACATCTGTCCGATCTACTTCTACGAGTACTTCCTATTCGTTGAAGATGATGCTGAAATCGAAAGGATCTACCGAGACTGCAGGAGCGGTAAGCTTCTATGCGGAGATCACAAACGATCGCTAGTAGAAAGTGTGTCAAAGTTCCTTGTCAGGCATCAAGAGCTCAGAGAGAAGGCTCGGGAGCGGCTCGACGAGTACCTAGTAGATGATCAGTTCTTGGAGATGCTGAAAAAGTAAGCACTTACATACCGCTTGCTGCAAGCTCTTTGTTTGACTCGACAGACTGAAAGATGTGCTCAAGCCGGCTATGGTCCATAGGTGGCCGACCGCGCTATGGGTCAAAGAAGGCCGTAGATGAGAACCATGTACGAGGACGCACTTAGCGCCTATCGGCGCGCGGGGCGTATAGCCGCAGAAGTGAGGCGACAAGCCTCCATACTTGTAAGGCCCGGAGTTTCCGTAACAGAAATCTGCAACAGACTTGAGAACGAGATTAGAAGCTTGGGCGCTCAACCCGCTTTCCCGATAAACGTATGCGTCAATGAGATCGCCGCCCATGACACAGCCTCTGTTGACGATAACCGCGAGATCTCCAATGGTTCACTCGTCAAAGTCGACATCGGCGTCCATGTTGAAGGGTATCTTGTCGACACTGCTGTGACGATCAGTCTGAACCCAGAGCTGGACCATCTACAAAACGTCGCTGAAGAGGCCCTCCAGAAGGCCTTGAAGTCGATTAGGCCGAAGGCTAGGGCCGGCGAGATAGGTGGAGTGATCGAGTCGACCATCGAGTCCTACGGCCTAATCCCGGTGAGAAATCTATCTGGACACCAGATCTCAAGGTTTACAGTTCACACAGGCAAGTCGATCCCAAATGTCAGGACCTCCCTCGGTCCGAAACTCGGCCTAGGCGAGGTATACGCGATTGAACCCTTCGTCACGACAGGAGACGCGGCCGGCGAGATTGAAGGCCATTCGAGAGCTGAGATCTACCGCATAGTTAAGGAACGATCCATGGAGAAGAGAGACGCCCGCGAGCTCTTGACGTCGATCTCAAGAGGTTACAAGACGTTGCCTTTCGCAAGGCGATGGCTCACCCGGTATTTGGAAAAGGATCGACTTCACGACATATTGAACGAGCTGATTTCGTCGAAGTGCGTCGCACCATTCCCTGTATTAGTGGAGAGGACACAGAAGCCCGTTGCCCAAGCTGAACACACAGTGCTTGTAGAAGAAAATGGATGTGAGATCCTAACGGACTGAGGCGGCTATTTCCCCTTCTCCTCTCTATATATCGCAGCAATACTCATCGGTTCAGAACATCTAGGACATTTGTCCAGAGTCTTGAAAACGTAATCTCCTCTTGCGAAGGTTCTGACGTTTTTGAAGCTGCACTTTGCACACTCCTCGACGCTCAGCACGTCCTGCGGGACTATCGCTGGTACTATGGTAGTCCTTCTCCTCATAGCGCCCATCAAATAGGCTGAGAGAAGCAACATCACCGTGGCAATCAGTAGAAAGTAGCTCGCGTCTTCTATGGAAGCTTGGCTGCTCCTGAAGACCGCATACGCTGCGTAAATAGAGATGATTGCTATCAGGAGAACGATCAGAGCGCCGACGATGTAGAAGACCAGCATCATCGGACTCACCTTTCTGGGCTCAGCCAAGCGCTCACAACCTAGATGATGCCCACCGTATTCCCTATGCCCGCTATGATAACAGAATCTCCTGTTTTAGTCCTCTCTCTAAGAAGTCCTTTGACCCTCTCTACTGCGCTGGTTGCTGCCTCGAAAACCTCTTTCTTCATCGGGGTCAGAGCCTCGATGTTTGAAAGCTTTATGAGAACAGCAACGACAGGCACTTTGAGTCTCGAAGCCGTTTCCTCTATCTTGAACTTGTCAACTCCGTACCCGCCTATGGCCACACCTGTGGCCTCTGCAATCGAGCCGGTCTTTTCTCCCTCTAGCTTGACCTGAGCGTCCACAGTCACTATGAGTGAGATCTTTCCACTGTTCTCTTCTACGATTCTATTGATGGCATCGCTCGGTTTGCCGACGGCAGCTCCTGGCCCCTTAGCCTTCATAACAAATAGTCTTCGCCCCTCAAATTCGCTTTCAGACATGACAATGTCTTTGGCAACCTCATGAGTGGTCTTGTTACGTATCAGATGTGCCGCAACCAACGCCCCTACGCCGTCTCCCAAAGGTTGGCCGAGGATGAAAGCTTTAGCTGCGGAGGCCACAGCTTCAGCTTCCATCATAACCTGAGGTAAGATCATCTGTATTTGGAGGACGACGAAGAAGCTCGAGGTTCTCTTGCCGAGGAGGTAGAAGTGTCTGACCTGTTTGTATACATAGTTCAAAGAGACAGCTGTCTCAAGTAGGTTCGTTAGATTGTTGAGAACCGCTTCGTCAGCTCCCGGCGTGATCCTGCGTACATCATCCTTGAACCTTTGGTCTCTAACGTCGAGGACGTGCTCCAGTTTTCTCACGATGCCCAAAGGATCCAGCTGCACTGGGGGTATAGTGAAGAACTCAAGTATCTGATCGATCTTGCTGGTGGGGTCTTCTGCAGGTTTGCCCATCTCCTTGATTGCGCTAATTGTCAGTGCTCTGACCTCGTTCTTCAGAGCCTCCAATTTTCTAATGGCCGATTCGACCTCTCTCAGCATAGAGAAGATCTGTATCCTCTGTCCGTAGAGGATGAAAACCAAGAAGAGAAGAATCCAAACGACAAATTGGAGCCATCCGCTGTCGCCCAAGAGAGGAAACTGAGCAAGAGCGAATGGAAACAAAAAGGACATCACCAAACTTTCACATAAACAAAAGGCATGCCTGCTATAAGGTTTGCGAGATTCTCCATAGGGCCCGGAAAGTGGGACCGCCAGCATCCTAGCCTCTCGTGGGCTCGCGCACCACAGAGGTGAAGGACGTGGCGCGGTTTAACTTCCACGTTCGGAATGAGTGTGGGTGGGTCCCGCGCCCTATGACCGGCGTATCCCAACGTGAAGAGCGATACGGGATCTTAAAAATCTTTCAGAGTTGACGCGCAGATTACTTGCCGTCGATCTTCTATATCTCGACGGTGTCTCTGTCCTTTGGATCAAGAGGTTTTGGTTTCTCTCTTCGCTTTGCCACAACATCTGTGTGCATATCGGTCTGCCCGAGCCTCCTCAACTTAGCCGCCTTCGGTCTCTCAAACACCTGAGTCGTTTCTGGACTCAAAGAGATGCTCCAACATATTCTCTACTTCCACGAGCCTAATGAGGATTCTTTTGGATCCCGGGCCGAATATCTGCGGAAATAGTCGCGGCCTCGATAGTTGTTTTCTCGGACTATGTTGACAGGTCTACCGCATCCCCACTATGCACAAGGTGAACAGTCAGACAACATTGAATGGTCTAGCTGGCGGCGCTGGATAGGTAGATGCCAAATAAGTAGCGCACATGATATGTCGGCGACTTAACCATCAGAATAGGTCGAGCTGGAAGTTCAGGTGAGTGAGCTAAAGGTTCTCTTTGTCTGCACCGGAAACCTTGATCGAAGCCCGACGGCTGAGCAGATATTTCGCTCTTACCCCGGCATCCAAGCAAGATCAGCGGGCACCTCAGAACTAGCCCCAACCCGAATCTCCAGAGAATTGGTGGAGTGGGCTGACCTCATACTGGTAATGGAGGAGGAGCACGCCAAATTCATAATTCTCAACTATCCGGAACAGAGATCAAAGATCAAGGTTCTCGGTATCGAGGACGTCTACATGAGGGATGATCCTGCGCTGAGACAAATCATCAAGCAGAAAGCAGAACCGCTCATCCTTAATTTGCTAGGGGAACGCGCGCGCTGATTGAGCATGCCTTTGAGCACTCGTATGCACGCCTTTCAGGGCCAAGTTAGTCAGCCGCCCTCACTGATGGTTGGGCTGACCTGCGTTAGCCAGAGAAGACTTCGGCAAGGAGTGGTCTAGATTACCCATCTTTCCCGCTTGTACGCCATATCCCAGAACATGTATTCGTACTTACTTGCTGTTCGAAAGAGCTCCACAAGCTTTGGGTGCTCCCTTGGGCTGTGGGACTGGTCGTCCAGAATCTGTATATGCTTGTCCACGGCAATCTCGGTCTCCTCAGACGCGTAGATCTCCGCCCAACGGTGGTAGATCCTATTCTTCCCAATGTCCTTTTTGACGACTAGGTTCCTTCCGATCTCGAGGTAAGTCCACGGGCATGGCAACATACTGGTCAAACCTTCCAAGTAGCTTCCATGTGCACAGTTTCTGAGGAGGAAGTTCGTGTATGCTGCAGTCGTCGGAGTCGGCGAAGCTCTTCCGAGATCTATATCGAGTTCTTTGGCGAATGCTTTTTGGTTCTCCAGTTCGGCTGTGATCACACCTCTCAGTAGCTCTTCCATTGCAAGCTCCTCTTCCGGATTGGGAGCCTTGGAGATCAGAAGCGCCAAACAGCGTAGGAACTCCCAGAGGTAGGCGTGGTCTTGCATGAGATAGAACTTGAATTTGGCGACAGGGAGTCTTCCCTCTCCCATCTCTGCAAGAAATGGATGCTTGATAATGGATAACCATATGTCATCTGCTCTTTTCCTTAGAAGAGCCGAGAGCTTGACCATAGAGAATCCAAAGCTGAGGTTCGCTCTATAGGCGAAATAAGCGTTTGTCTATACAAGATGCTTTTGGACAGAAGTCCGTTCGAGTATCAATAAGGTCTCTGGCCTGTGGCGCCATTTTCGACAATTTTGCGTATCTTGTGGACGGCTTCTACTGGGTCGCGGGCAAGTACAACTATCATCGGTTCCTTTCCGACGTCTCCTGTATGGTATATGATGTCAGGGCAACCAGCAGTTCGAGATAGGGCCTGTGATACCCCCCACGGAATGCTCGCGCCCTCAATTCCTTTGACATCCTCAGGTTCGTGCCTCCTGTCATAGCTGGATACTGTGAAGCCAGCTTTCTCAGCCCTTCTGAGGGTTCGATCATCAAACCTGATGTTGACGGCCGCTCTCATGTGGGGAAACTTGCTTCCGACTCCGACGAGATACGAAGCCAGGTGTCTGCTTCCGCCAAACATGGGGCATGCAGGCAATAAGTAGCGAACTCCATCACTGACAATTCTACTCGCGAAAGCTGCAACCTCAGAGCTGCTACCAGGCTTCGGCAAGGCATAGGCAATGTTCATTCCAACTTCAGGCACTGCCCGTCTCGGCTCAACTTTTTGAAGCTCTCTATACGCTTCTAGAAGCTTCTCAATGACGGAGATCTTCTCCGACTTCAGATACAGCATTGCCAACGGGTTGACTGGTCCATGGCCGTGGCCGACTGCGAGGCCATATTTCACTGCTAGGTAGACGAGTTCTTTGGCCCTGCGCACCGCCTCGACGACCGGTGATCCCTTTGCGATCTCAGCCGTGATAGCTGCTGAGAAACTGCATCCTGTACCATGATCGTGACTTGCTTCTATCCTAGGCCTGCTGAACACTTGGACACCTTTATCCCACAGAAGTAGATCAACCGCTTCACCCGTTAGGTGTCCCCCCTTCACAACGACTCCGCGACATCCGAGATCAAGGATTCTAGTCGCCGCTCTTTCCATGTCTTTCTTGTCCGATATCGTGATCCCGGAGAGTTTCTCAGCTTCTGGAACGTTTGGGGTCACCAAAGTCGCTGTGGGTATGAGCCTGCGCTTGAGAATATCCACCGAGTCGTCTCTGAGCAGCGGGGCACCGCTCTTCGCGACCATGACTGGATCAACGACGAGAGGAAAGCCAAACTCTCTTACAAGTTGCGCGACTTTCTCGATGACCTCGGGCGTGTGTAGCATTCCTGTCTTGGCGGCGTCGACGCCGAGGTCCTCGACGACCACGCGTATCTGGTCTTCGATAATGCCGGTTGGTATGTTGTGAATCGAAGCCACCCTGAGAGTATTCTGCGCCGTAATCGCCGTTAGACAGGAGGCACCATGAACGCCGGCCGCTGCGAAAGTCTTGAGATCAGCTTGTACACCCGCTCCGCCGCCGGAATCGCTACCTGCAATCGTGAGAGCGACCGGGATCTTTGAGTCTGACACGGCCAAGCTCTTTGCTCACTCCCAATCCAACGAACCGGTGCCATGGATAAAAAGTTTGTACAGACTGGCCATCCTGCTGAGACCACGTTGGCTGTCCATTTGGTGAAGAGAAGTCTCAATGCTGCGGCAGCTGATCAAACGGAGGCTTCAATCCTTCAGGTAAGGGGCTTACATACTTCGATCTTTTCGTGAGCTCCTCGAACTCTCCTCTTATCTTCGCCAGCTCCTCCGGATTCATAATGAGATCGACGCCCGTGAGCGCCATAACCTTTGACGCCAGTATGCCTCCCTTATGGCCTATGCTCATCCCAGAGGCAGCTGTGACCTGCCAGCTGTGGACGGGCACACCGAGGTTGTAGGTCGCGACGAGTAACTGTCCGGTGGGCGCAACCCAGCTCACGTCTCCTACGTCCGTTGATCCAGCCATGACAGTTCCCTCGCTCTCAGGATCGTCTGTTCTGTCATCTAGGAATAGGTCCAGCTTCTCTTCGAGGCGCGGAACCCTTGAACTCTCCATCACGGTTTTCTTCTGTTCGGACGTGATCGATTCGTTGATCTTCCTTGCGAACTCGATCTCCTCGGCGGTCCATGACGGAGGGCCGACTTCCTTTAGGTTCTTGAGCATAAGGCAGTTTAACGGTTTGTTTGGAAGCACGTTGTAGCAGCCGACGAGAAATCGAACATCCATGGTCGTCTCCGTCATAAGCGAAGCGCCCTTGCCAATCCTGATAATTCTGTCATGGAGTTCGTCCACCTGCTCCCTACGGGGAGCCCTCACGTAGTACCATACTTGTGCAAATGCTGGGACCACGTTGGGCTGGCCGCCACCATGGGTGATAACGTAGTGAATCCTCGCCTTCTCTATCACGTGCTCTCTAAGATAGTTCACACCCATATTCATCAACTCAACTGCGTCCAAAGCTGACCGGCCTTGTTCGGGATTGGCTGCAGCGTGCGCCGTGACACCGTGAAAATCGAACTTCACCGAGTTCATCGCGTTTGACGAACCTAGGTCGACGGTATTTGTACTCGAGGGGTGCCAGCTCAGAACGGCGTCGATACCATCGAACAGACCGGCCTTCACCATGAAGACCTTGCCAACCAAAGTCTCCTCGGCCGGACAGCCGAATAACTTGACCGTGCCCTCGAGCTCCTTCTGCTTCATAGCCTCCTTGATGGCGATAGCGGCACCCATACTCATGGCGCCAAAGAGATTGTGGCCGCATCCGTGGCCTGGCGCGCCAGAGGATACAGGCTCTTTCACAGGTATTGGCTTTTGTGATAATCCGGCTAGCGCGTCGTACTCAGCTAAGATGCCGATCGCGGGTTTGCCTGAGCCGTAGCTTGCCACGATGGCGGTAGGCATATCCGCGACGCCCGAGTCCACTTCGAAGCCAGCCGCGGCCAGTCTCTCTGCGATCAATCTCGATGATTTTAACTCCTGAAGGCCAACTTCAGCATACTCCCAAATTCTGTCGCTAACCTCCGTGATCTCTTTTTCGTGCTCCGCAATCCAATTCAACGCAACGTTTCTCGGCATAGCTTCACCACCCATGAGATCAGAAGCATAGGTTAAAACCTGTTTCACTTCGAGTTCCATATTCTTTGGCTCGGCGCTATGGACATCATAGACCGGCGGGTGGACTGAGCGACTCGCCAACACTCCGTCACAACTCCTGCAGCTTGTCATGGAATGCGATGGTGTCAAGCAACAAATGTTGAGCAGCGAAACGACCGTTTCAAGTTGTTCCACCGCGTTCAGCAAATACTCTCACAAAGGTAGGCAATAAGGAGGCAAGCAGGCAAAGCTCCGGAAGGCCCGAGTGACGCATTGAGAAGTCTGCTGGAAAGCGCTGAGGCCAAGCTGAACGAGGCCAGAAGCAAGAGCGGTCAACAGGCAATAAACCTCCTCTCCGATGCCCAGAATCTCATAGATCAAGCAAAGGACGCTTTGCGCGGCTCTCACGGAAAGCCATAAAGGAGGGAAGATCGTTGGAGGACAGCATCCTGAGGGAAACAATGATGGCATTAGACCTCGATTACAGCTATCGAGACGAGGCTCGAGAAGCCGAGAGACGACAGTTGCGTGAGGCAGCGAAAAAGAGGCTATGTCCACGATGCACCAAGCTAAGCTGGTGCTCACCCTATGAGGTCTGCGTCGAGGTTAAGATCATGGAGAAGACCCTTTCTACCCCTCCGCAGGTGCCCTCCATCTCCCCTCCAAACGTTTCCGAAAGGCCTACTCGACTCCCAAGCTTCTAGGAAGAACGGCATTCGAACCTTGTAGCTTCACATATGACGATATCGTGAGAACTGTTCCTTGAGATCGTAGAAGCGCTTTGCGTTTCCAGATGTGGTCAGTCGTTTCACCCGCTCTTTGCGACAGCTTCGTCGATCTGTGGCTTGATCTCCTCGAACCTTGGGAATCTGCCCCTTTCCCACTTTGACCAGATCGTCTTTCCGGAGACCACTACGTCAAACTGTCCAGGTCTAAGACTGTTGGACGGTTCTGTCCTTACCTCGATTTTGTCTCCGTAGGCCGCCTTCAGCTTCTCACCAAGCTCCGTGGCCTGCGGATCGTATCCTCATACGTGACAATACATTATCTTGATTGGAACAGCCATCCTGAGTGACTTCCGGTTTCTGGGGTAGTTTCCGTCAAAGGTATAAGCGTTTAGTCTCGCCTATGCTGTAACGGTCTTGCCGGGATCACGGGAGGCTCAATTGAAAGAGGATGAGTTCGCCTCAGTCCTAGTCCCTCCTGACCTGATCCAGCCTGCCGTTACTCGAAAGAATGATGTACATATAGAAACAATTCCTCTGGTACGTGATGTCGAAGAAGGTGTTTCGAGATGGGACAGAAGGTAATCTACCATGCGGACAAAGAGAAGGACAATACCAAGGATACGCTCGAAGCCACCAAGAAGCGAGTGGAAGAACTCAAGATAAAGGACGTTCTGGTAGCTTCAACTCATGGAAGGACGGGTCTCAGAGCAGCGGAGATCTTCAAGGGGACTGGAGTCAATCTTTTCGCCGTATCCATCTGTCATGGATGGACGGAAGAAGGCTGGGTTATGACTCCTCAGGAGAAGAAGAAGCTGGAGGCAAAGGGTGTTAGAGTCCTAACCTGTTCGCACAGTCTGGGAGATGGCGTGGCCTCGGCTTTTACCGAGAAATTTGGCGGGAAGTCGATTGAGGAGATCGTGGCACAGACGTTGTATAGGTTCTCCCAAGGGATGAAGGTCTGTGTGGAGATCGCTATGATGGCCGCGGATGCGGGGCTGATATCTGTGGAGAACGAGGTTGCAGCAGTGGCTGGGACAAGTAAGGGAGCGGACACAGCTATAGTGCTCAAGCCTGCATATCCAAGAAAGTTCCATGAGTTAGAGATAAAGGAGATAATTGCGAAGCCAAGAGATCCTTAGGAATCGAACGACCTGAGATGTCTTTCTCTCTCATCTGCTTCTCGATGAAGCAAGAACAGTTTCGCGCGTGCTACATGTCTGTCCGCTGATCGGCTGCTGACGCTGATGCTCCTCAGAGATGCTCTCTTGACCGAGAAGCTGTATGGCGTCTATTGTTGGTAGTTCATCGGTTTCACTGAGGTCCGTTCCAACTCCATCCCTCTCTTTGTAGTGGTAGATGCAAAGGCGTTCAAACTGGGTCATGAAGAAGACTTTTCTGCCGCAGTTAGCTACGTCGCATATCTGTTCAGGTTCGAACTCCACCAACGATATTCCTCGATTTCGTTCCGAGCATGCTTGCTAGGTATATTCGGATATATTCGTCTCATTTGTACCCAATAAATTATTCTAAACACGATTAAACAGTGAATCAACAGTATAGACGTGCTCTTCAGTCAGTTAGAACGTGCAGGACATCACAATCAGGACAACTTGAGCTATCCGGGTCTTCGAATCTTTCCGATAAGATGTACTGGGAATGTAAACTATTGCTAAGCACATGCTATGTTTTGTCTATGCCTGCAGCAAGAAAAATGGGATAAGCAGATCTCAGCCAGTTTTAGGTCACGTACTGGATGTGGCATTGCTCAGACGTTAGGTGCTGACGACGCGGCAAGCGAGAGATTTTTTGGTCACTTATGGCTTCCTTGTTCTCTCATCATTACGGGTGCGGTGCCTAGAGGCCAATGCTGGCCTCCTTCACGGCTGATTGGAAGATCTCGAGTGCTTTGTCGATCTCTTCCCTTGTTATCGTTAGTGGGGGTGAGAAGACGGCTATGACCGCGTTCTTGACTCGCAGCCTTGATAGTCCAAAGAACAGACCCTTCCCTAGGGACGTTCGGGCGATTCTTCTTCCAAGCTCTATATCGGTTTCCTTTGTATTCTTGTTCTTCACAATCTCAACCCCCAAGAGCAAGCCTTTCCCTCTCGCCTCTCCGAGAATCGGTGAATCCTTCGCAATGTCCTTTAGGGCCTTGAGGCAGTAATCGCCCATTCTTGCGGCGTTTTCAGGCAGTTTCCGCTCCAAGATGGCCTTGATATTTGCCACAGCAGCTGCGCATGCGACTGGATGGTTGCCATAGGTTGAGAAGCTTTCCCCTTTTCCGTAGTCCTCGAGTCCTCGGGCGATCGTATGGTTCGTTAGAACGGCTGAGAGTGCTATGTACGTGGATGCTATGCCCTTTGCGACTGTCAGCAGATCTGGCGTGATTCCGAAGGTCTGATAGGCAAACATCTTTCCAGTGCGTCCGAAGCCCGTTATCACCTCGTCTATGATCAGTTGAAGATCGTATTTGCTGCAGATTCTCCTGAGTTCGTGAAGATACCCGTCTGGCGGAACTATCGCTCCCCCTCCGCCGATTATCGGCTCTGCGATCACTGCTGCGACTGTGCTGGGATGTTCATAGATGATTGCGCTCTCCACGATCTGCGCGCACTCAAGCTTACAGTCCGGGTATTGTTTGCCGAAATCACATCTGTAACAGTACGGCGGAGGAACGTGTACAAAGCCCGGCGCCATAGGATCGTACTCTCTCTTGTAAAGCGCTGCTCCGCTTGCACTTAGCGAGGAGCCAGTCCACCCATGGTATCCTCCCCACCTTGAAATGATCTTCCTCCTTCCAGTATGTCGCCTCACCGTCTTTATGGCGAGTTCGGTCGCCTCTGAACCGCTTGTGGCGAAGAAGCATCTGGGGAGTTCTGGGGCGACCTCCGCCAGAAGGCGAGCCAATCTCACTTGCGGTATGTTGAGGAAGTTCGTAGTTATGGGGGCGATCTGGTCCAACTGCTGTCTTATTGCTTCTACCACTTCTTTGTCGCCATATCCAATGTTTACGGCTGCCACCATTGCCGCGAAGTCGATGAACTCCTTGCCATCGATGTCCTTGAGCAGAACTCCTTTGCCGCCTGTTATGATGCGTGGGTTGTATGCGTGGTAGTGTATTAGATGCTTGGCGCTCCAGTCTAGAAGTTCATTTGAATCTTGGCATTCAGCTATCTTTCTAATTGTGTCCAAGTTAGCTTCTGACAAATGACCATCCCCAAAGAGCACTTTCACGTTAAGGATCGTAGACCGCCCTTTCTATTTAAATCTCGTAGGATTGTCCAGCCCCGAGACTTCCAATCTTGAGGTTGAATTACAGAACCCCTCCGTCAGTTACAGTGGAGCCTCGGGCGGCTTTGACCCTCAAGTAGAAAGGCACTTCCAGCCTAGAATATGCTGGGGGTCAAGTGGCGCTCATCCCCTTCTCAAGGTGGGTCCAAGTGATCTTCGCATCAGATTCCAGCTTCATAGCGCGCGCCAAAGATTATGAGATCGTCTTGGATGCATCGGTCGTGAAGGGTCGATTCTTGCTCTAACTAGCAAAACGGACCGGAGGCTGTCTCTATGATGTCGCGAATTCGAGGCCTAACTCCCTTAGCTTTCCCTGTGTCGGCAGACCAGTGTTCCTGTCCCAGCCTCTAAGCTCGTAGTAGTTGTTCAGCATGTCCTCCAGCTGTTCCTTGGTTAGGCGTTGTCCCTTTGAAGGCCCGTCGGGGAGGGCGTCGTCGGTGAATCTTGCCGGCAGGTAGTCATCTTTCCTCGTTATTCCTTCCCTTGAGTTGAAGCATCTGCAGAGATTGTTGATGCGCTCCCCTATCGTCATCAAGTCATTTACCGACAAGTTCCATCCTGTGACCACGTTCAATGCTTCTGTGAGGTAAGCAGGTCTAGTGTAGTTGAAGCCTGTCCATGCCGGAGACGTGCATATGAGCAGAGAGTTGGTCACGGCAACCCAGTCTTGGGACTTCTTCACTTGGTCCACTTTCTCTCTCGAAGTGTCGTGTCTATCGAGCGGTTTTGTTATGCCTATCTCGGGGGCCAAGTCTCGCATTTCGAACTCTGTATCGTGGAATGCCTGCATGTGACATCCGCCCCTGTTTCCGGTGGCATATGATAAACCCACGCCCTTCTTAGCCCGTGGTTCATGCATGGGTATCTCTAGACCTTTGACTTCCACAGCGTATCGTTCCGAACCTCTGCCTATCTTCCTTGCAGCCGTTCTGACCCCTTCAGCGAGTAGGTCTCCTACACCTATCCGTCCGGCGATCTTCTCGATCAGTGCCAACGCAGCGTCTTGGTTGCCCCACTTGGCTTCAATTCCATCGATGTCTGTTTTTGTGACTATTCCGCGGTCGTAGCATTCCATGATCCAGGCGATCACGGCACCGGTTGAGATGGTATCCAATCCGTATGCGTTGCACAGCTCGTTTTCCTTCGAGACCGCTTCAAGATTGCTGATTAATAGTAGGGAGCCCAGCGCCCCCACGTTTTCGTATTCCGGTCCACCGTACTGTGCATGTACGGGTGCATATGGTCCTCTGAGAATTTCCACCTCACGCTTGCAGGCA
Source organism: uncultured Candidatus Bathyarchaeia archaeon (assembly GCA_964460055.1). Lineage (GTDB taxonomy): Archaea > Thermoproteota > Bathyarchaeia > RBG-16-48-13 > CAYWPD01 > CAYWPD01. Next base: position 25,754 of record CAYWPD010000003.1, on the reverse strand, counting down.
ACGGGGCATTCGGAGCAAGTGCCTCTATTCTTCAGGATAGTCGCGGTCATTGTTTCACCGCTTATCGCTTGATGGTTCTCGAAGGTTCCTTGCAGAAAGTTCTTTGTCGGAAGCATTCCCATTTCATTCAGCGGGGTTACGAAACCCGCTTGGCCGTGGGCGGTGAAATTCTTCATATTCTGATTTGTGGCACATTCCTTCACAGTCTCTTTCATCATCTCTCTAAGCCTGTCTGGTCTGGCGACAGGGACTTTCTTCGTTCCTCGGACGGCGATAGCTTTCAGTTTCTTCGATCCCATGACGGCGCCCAAACCGGTCCTTCCGGCGGCACGATGAGCAGTGTGCATCACAGCTGCGATCTTCACCAAGTTCTCTCCGGCGGGGCCGATGTTCACAACAGCGGGGTTGTTCTCTCTACGTTCCTTCAGCCCGATGTCGCGAGCGATGGCGATCTCGTTATCAAGCGTCGTCTGACCCCACATCTCACTCGCATTTCTGATCTCCACGTTGTCGTCTAGGATGTTAACGTAGACCGGCGAACTTGCCTTGCCCTCTACCACCACAGCATCGTAGCCAGCCTTTCTCAATTGAACCGCGAATGTGCCACCGCAGGTGGCTTCACCCCAGATGCGCGTCGCGGGCGACTTGCCTGCTACTAGCCAGCGCGAGTTGAGGGGAAAGCCAGTTCCTCCGAGCGGACCTGTGGCATATACAAGTTTGTTCTCGGATCCAAGCGGGTCTACTCCGGGCTTCAACTCGTCGTAGAGGATCTTGGCTGCTAGACCTCTCCCTCCGAGGTATTTCTTTGCGTTGTCCTCTGACCATTTCTCTTTCAAGATTCGCTCTTTCGACAGGTTCACTCTAAGGATCTGCCTATTGTATGGAGGCACGAGAGTATCACTGCCCAACTGTGGACGCTCTGTCCACTTAAAAAGCTCGGCCAGAGCACGCGAATAGTTGTGCTAGTGAACTGCATACCTGGGCACGCCAAGGAGAATGAGGTCGTCTTAGATACGTTTGCGGGAGGCAGCCCCACATTAGTCGCATGTGCCGTGCTGAGACGGTAGCGTAGCGCGCGCCGCATAGATTCATGGCTATGAAGCATTTCTGGATGCTGTTTCGGAGCCTCTCAAATTCCTTGCCTACTGGACTTGGTCAACAAACTCTCTCGGATTGGGAGAAGGTCATTGAGGTTGCCCGCTCAATGTTCTTCCAGCGCGCGTATGGAGCCTCGGGCGGGCTTTGATCCCGCGACCTTTGACTCTTTGTCAAGGAGCTACCAAGCCAACGCTTCAGCCTGCGAAGATGAGCATCTGACCAGCTGAGCTACCGAGGCACATCGGTTGCTTCCATGCGTGCCGTAAATAACCTTTGTGCAGACGATTCTCAGAAATGTTTCCCGGAATTCAATTGACGTTCTTCATGTGCCAGAATCTGCGACGCTTTCTCTCTTCGGGGGGAAGACATGGGCCACATCGTTCCATGTGATGGAAGCGAGAATTCTTGGAGCCTCCTTCATGCATCGAGGGCTTTTAAGCGGATGGGAGGTATCTATCTTGAGGGTTCTCCATTGTCTGTGCCAACAATCGTGGAAGAGCGGGCCACGGAAGCCGAAAAGACCTACAAAGCCTACGTGATCTGCCTAGAGAACGCGGTGCTCTCCTTCTTCAACGACTCAGAAGCGGTGAGACTCGGAACGCTTTCGGTCTCAATGCCATCGACAATCCAAGAATCCCCTAGTCCAATCTCCTCCACGATCATGGGAGAGAGACACGTGGTTCTGAGCAGGGTTATCGCTGAACACATCGCTTCAGCCACTGGAAGAATATCACTAGCTTCGGTCAACCTGAGAACGACCGACGAGAAAAAGGCCAGCCCACATCTTGTAAGACTTTCGCAGAAGATCGTGGAGAAGCTGAGGAGATAGTCATGCGTCTCGTGATAGGTCTAACAGGAGCAAGCGGAGCAATTTATGGAGTGACACTGCTCAAGGAGCTGAAACGCAGGGAAGTCGAGACTTTCTTGGTGATCACAGAAGGGGCTGAGATCATAGCGAAACACGAGTTAGGCATGAATAAGAGAGCCATAGAGAAACTGACCTCAAGAGCCTACGCCGAGGACGACTTTCTATCCCCTCTAGCGAGCGGATCCTTCCAGATAGACGGAGTCGTGGTTGTGCCCTGCAGCATGAAGACGCTCTCAGCGATAGCCAATGGTTTCTCAAGCAATGTACTCTGCAGAGCCGCAGACTGCGCCCTAAAGGAAGGGCGGAAACTCATACTGGTTCCACGAGAGACGCCGATAAACCAGATTCACCTAGAGAACATGTTGAAGGTGGCGAGAAGCGGCGCAGTGATACTTCCAGCCTCTCCAGCCTTCTACCATATGCCGAAGACCGTTGAAGATCTTGTTCATTTCATCGTTGGCAAGATCTTGGATCAACTCGCGATTGAACATACGCTCTATGAGAGATGGCAGGGCAGGGCCTGAGGCTATCTACGGGAGAGATCAGTCCTTTCGACCAATCTTCCAACAGACGCCAAGGTTCTCTTTGCCTGGTCGCTCATTGGAACCTTGGGAAGTTCGAACTTCTCCCTAGGCTTCGTGAAGGGGACGGTCGCGTCGACCCCGACCTTGCATCCTGTCTGAAGTGACTGATCAGAGGCCGGGTCAAGGCTAGACACGCGAGTGTTTGACACCACCAATAGATCCTCGTCACCTCTCACTCGAGTAGCGATAGCCCACTCAACTTGGTCGAGGTTAAAGGCATCAATATCCGTGTCGACCACAACTACGTGCTTTAGGCTCGGGTCTGCACTGAAGCAGGCCATGATCACGTTCTTGGCGTCTCCATCGTTCTGCTTCTCAATGGAGACGATAGCGTGGAAGTATCCGCAGCCGCCGGGTGTCAGATTTACGGCTTTGACTCGAGGAACCACGTTGGATGCGAACTCGAAGATCTTCGGCTCCTTTGGCATGCCCATAAGTATGCGGTGTTCAAGGCCTCCCGGCAGAAGGGCTTGATACACATAGTCTCTGCGATGCAGTACCCGAACAACCTCAACGACCGGCTGCCTCCTAACAACGTCGTAGGTTCCACTTATGTCGACAAAGGGGCCCTCATCGACCAACGTCTCCGGGTGGAGCCATCCTTCCAAGACCAGTTCCGAGTCAGCTGGAGCGTAGACCTCGGAGTGCTCACACTCGATGAGTTCGAGACCACCTCCCATCAGCGAGTTTGCGATTCCGAACTCGCTAACGCCGTATGGCGCCGAACAGGACGCTGCGAGCAAGACTGCGGGATGAAGGCCGAGGCTGATCGAGACGGCTAGCGGCTTTCCTCCCGTATCTGTCGCGATTCTATGAAGGTGGCGCGGAACGATCCGTATGGCTAGGCGCTTTTCGTCCAGAACTAACAGTCTGTGAAAGGAGACGTTCTCTACTCCATCATGAGTTCTGGCAGCAACAATGGCGGATGTAAAGTATGGCCCCGGATCTCTCTCAAAGTGTGTCAGCACCGGTATCTTGTGCAAGTTGGGTTTCTCAACCATCTCGGAGACTGGCCCATCAGACACGGTCTTGGGTGTATGCGGATTCTTGATCGCATCGAGCAGTCTCGAGTACAGTGAGTCATTCGAGACGCCCATTGCACTAAGAATCCTCTTCCTTGAAGAGCAGGCTCCTGCGAACATTTTTCCGGCAAATCCGGAGACTCTTTTGAAGAGGAGAGCGTTTCCATCGAGTTCCTTCATAATGGAGGATATCTCAAATCTCGGTGAAAGCTCGTCTTTGATCTCGAGGAGCTCGCCAGAAGCTTCAAGATCTCTCAGGAAGTCTCTGAGGTCCGACATCAGATATCTCTCGAATCTAGATCAAGGCACGCTGGCTTTAAATTTGCGGCAATAGGTCATTTGCCTCCAATCGGAACGGCGGAGAATAGAGATTGCGAGCAATTCCTGTGCAGACGCAGCTGATCAAACCTCGTGAGGACGCCATCACTACCATACTGGGCCAAATCCGGAACCTGGGCGTGAAGATAGAAGAACGAGACGTACTAGCTGTGGCTAGCAAGGTCATAGCGACCTCTCAAGGAAGACTGGTGGATCTCAGAGAGGTCGAATCCTCGAGCCAAGCGAGACGCCTGTCCAAGGTTTATGATCTTGAGCCAGAATTCGTTGAAGTTGTCTTGAGAGAGTCAGATCAGATCTACGGCGGTGTCTGGAGGGCGATCCTAACCCTCAAAAGAAACATCCTGATAGCCAACGGGGGAGTAGATCATTCAAACGCTCCTCTAGACACTGCCATCTTATGGCCGCTGGATCCAGACAGAGAGGCTGAATCGATAAGGCAAAGGGTCGTCTCAGAGTTCGGAAAGAAGGTCGGCGTCATCGTCGTCGATAGCAGAACGGCGCCCATGAGAATGGGGACAATAGGTGTTGCAATCGGGGTCGCCGGCTTCAGACCCGTAAGAGATTGCCGCGGCGAAAAGGACCTCTACGGACGAGAGCTGCGCATTACAAGATCCGCAGTTGCTGACGATCTCGCATCAGTTGCACATCTAGTGATGGGAGAATCTAGAGAAAGCATCCCTGCAGTCCTCATCAAAGGAGCACCAATCGAGCCAACTGAGACGATTGATCGAGAGGCAGCTATGATAAGCCCGGAGCAATGCCTCTTCATGAAGATCTTCAAGCCGAGGCCCTTGAAGATCAAGGCCTGAGTTGATATGTCCCCAAGACAGCCTACACCTCGAGTCAATAAAGAGAATAATAGAAAATGAGAGGGTGTTCTCTGAAAGTCGCGAGGAAAGCAACGCTTGAAGCTTACAGTACAGGAAGAAGAAATGCTCAGAGGGCATAGAGGAAAGGCAGCTCAGAGAGCGATGGAACTACTCGTGGCTTTGGGCGAGGTATTCTACGCTCAGAACATGATTGAAGTGTCTAGCGTCCAGATCTCGGGCGTCTCCTACAAGAGTATCGGAGACGCAGGCCTCGACTTCTTGGAGGATTTTGCAGGGCTAGGCGGCAAAGTCCAAGTTCCCTCCACAGTAAACCCGGCTGGAATGGATCTGGATAGATGGCAAGAATTCGGAGTGTCCAAGGAATTCGCAGACAAACAGCTGAGAATAGCACGAGCCTTTGATCAGATGAGCGTACAACAGACCTACACGTGTGTTCCATATCTAATCGGAAACGAACCTAAGCTGGGAGAGCATGTGGCATGGGCGGAGTCGTCCGCTGTGGTCTATGCCAACTCTGTTCTGGGAGCGAGAACAAACAGGGAGAGCGGGCCATCCGCGTTAGCCGCAGCTTTCGCCGGAAGGACCCCAAACTACGGAATGCACCTCGTCGAAAACAGGATGCCGAACGTACTGGTCGAAACCTCAGCCACTCTTAAAGACCCTTTACACTATGGCCTGCTTGGGTATCTTGTTGGAAAGAGACATGGCAAGTCTGTGCCCTACTTTCGAACTAGAGAGAGTCCAGGTAGAGAAGAGCTCCAATCTCTCTGCGCAGCTTTGGCGTCGTCTGGGATGATCTCGCTCTTTCACATGGATGGAATTACGCCAGAGGCAGCGAGCTTTCGAGAATTGTTGAATAGCGTGGAGAGGTTGTATGTCACTCAGTCTGACTTGGAGGCCATGCAAAGCGAACTCTCGGACGTCGAAAGCGATGTAGACCTCTACGCCTTTGGCTGTCCACATCTAGGAATCGCCGAAGTGGCGCACATAGCGCACAGGCTGAAAAACAACAGGCTGACCAAGAGATTGTGGATTTTCACCTCTAGGGAGACCCATCAGAGAGCGGAAGAGAAAGGATACGTGAAGACCATCAGCCAAGCGGGCGGAAAGGTCTTCCGAGACACGTGTGTAGTCGTTTCACCTCTTGAAGAACTGGGAATAAGGACGATCGCCTCAAACTCGTGCAAAGCAGCTCACTATCTTCCATCAATCTCTGGAATCAAAGTAAGACTGGGTACGATGGATGAACTCATCGAGGAGGCCATAAGATGAAAGCGCAGATCAGATGCAGGACCGTCGTCAAGGGATTTGGGGAAGGCCCTGCTATCGTGAGTCGATCGCCCATTTCATTCTTCGGAGGAGTAGACAGGGAGACAGGCCGTATCATCGAGAAGGATCACGAGTTAAGTGGAGAGACTGTTTCGGGGAAGGTCTTCCTTTTTCCATACGGAAAGGGTAGCACGGTCGGATCGTATGTGATCTACTCGCTCTCAAAGAAGCGTCTTGCTCCTGCGGCGCTGATCAACCTCGAGACCGAAGCAATCATCGCCACCGGCGCTGTACTAGCCCAGATTCCGTTGGTTCACAGACTCGACTGCGACCCATTCAACGTCATAAACAACGGTGACTGGGTGCAGGTGGACGCAGACAGAGGATTGGTTACGGTTCAATAGGTTACCTTCGTGGAGTAAGGTCTTCTCCCCAGAACGTTCTCTGATACAGATTCGACCTTCTCACGATGGTCTTCAGGGCAGTACACGCGCACGACATCGACATAGCCAGTCAATGTATCGACAAGCCTTGAGACATCCGAAAACTTTCTCATTACCTTCTCATCGCCGGCTTTCCTCTGAAAGACCGAGATCTCAGTCGGACCGCCTTGAATGGATCGCATCGGCACGGAGGGGGCTGCAGGCACATCTATGATCACGTAATCCTCGTCCACGGCTGACTCTTCTGCAATCTCCGATGCAATCGTTCTCCTGTAGTCCTCACGGCTAAAGACGTTCGTAAAGAACGGGTCTCGATGGTGAATCGTCACCTCATAGGCGCACTTCAGAAGTCTTCTCTCGATGAATCTCTCTGCAAAGTCACGCGCAATCCTGAGCTTCGCATCGCTTCGGCTCAACCCTAGGAGTGCGGAGATGATGGATGAGTCATCCCACCTCAGATAGTCATCGGGAGTATCGTACGAGGTTAATCCAAGGTACTCGTTCGCATAATCCATGGCTCTGATTATCATCACCTGCGCGGCTCTTACCGACCTGTGGAAGTACACAGCTTTGAACATCTCGTAGCGAGCGATTATGTACGCTTCGAGCGCGTAAGACGCGGTCATGTCCATTGCAAGGGAGTCGTTCACAACGTCAAGAGAATCAATCAGTCTGTGAACGTCTACCTTGCCGTACTCGGCTCCAGTGTAGTAGGAGTCTCTCGGGAGGAAATCCATAATATCAGCAGCGAATTGGCTCCCCATAATCTGGGAAAGACAGGGTTTCCCCTGCTGGAGTCTACCGACGGCGAGAAGGGAGATTTCGCCAGCAGAATAGCCGTGACCTTCGAGAACGTCTCTGAGGCCGCTCTCCTTTATGAGCCACGTCGTCACGTCCTCGTGAGTGATATGTCTGTACTTGTCAAGGATCTCCTCGAACATATGTGAGAAGGGCCCGTGGCCTACGTCGTGGAGAAGTCCGCCAATTCGAGCCTTCTGGACCTCATCTTCGTCAAGAAGCCCTTTTTCCGAAAGATGTGAGGCGATTCGGCCTGCAATATGCATCGTCCCGAGTACGTGGCCGAAGCGGGAGTGCTCTGCTCCGATGTAGGTCAGGTAGGCTCCCGCAAGTTGTTTGATTCTGCGTAGCCTCTGGACCGGCTTCGTGTCTATGAGGTCCTTCTCAAGTTCAGTGATGTAGATGTATCCGTGAAGAGGGTCCTTGATCTCGCCCCAGCGTTTCAATTCGGATCATCTCTGATATGGGATGCGCGCTAGTATTCAGATTTTCCACCAGAGGGAACGTTGCGAGACAGGATGCTGTTCACGCTAGTAGCCGAGCGCAATTAACCTTGAGAGCAGATCTCTGTTCACTTCGATAGGAGAGCGTTCGCCCTCGATCACGATGATCTCCCCCAAGAAACCTCTGTAACGATGGAGGTCGAGGTAGTGTCGCCGAACGGCTCTTAGGTATTCAATCTTCTCGTACATATCTGGCACTTCACCAGAGGCAGACATTCGCCTGACCGCTTCTTCGGCGGAGATATCTATCAAAAAAGTATGTGAGGGTTGGATGATGTTCCGCTCGAATCGCAATATCCTCTCAGCGTCGACACCGTTTGCTAGCTGATAGGCAAGCTGGCTCTCTGTCCACCTCTTTGAGAGAACTAGGTTTCTCTCATCTGATTTCTTCAACAATCTTTGGATAGTGTGATTATGTTGCGCACGATCCAGCGACCAGAGAATCCAAGCGACCTCTTTCGGTAGCGGACCCTCGATTTCGTATCTTGTCTTGGACTCAGGTCTTCCGAGGTATGATCCGACCAGATCTCCCAATAGGCTTCCGTAGGTAGGAAGGTTGACCAAGTGGACCTTGAACGCGCGTTTGGACAGGTGGTCGCAGATAGACTCGATACCTGGTTCCTTGTTCGGGTTCCTGCACTGAGTTTCTTTGCCAGCTTTGTCAATACCGGCCAAAACAACGAAGTATCTTCGCCCAATCTCCACATGAGCAAGAAGGTTCTTTGCTGCGTACATCAATGAGTTCGAGATCGGTTTCGGGAGCTTCGAGGTTGCATCTCGGAGAAGTTCTTCGTTTCGGGGTATCCTTCGTCTGGCGACGAGTTCTTCTAGCTTCTTGAGTGCCTCTTGTAGATCTTCACTCGCTACTGCGATCGTCATCTTGAATACCGCGTTGCAGGCTCGTCTCTATTTGAGCCGACCGATTCTAAATCATTTTCAGGGGGGGTACCGCTGCCTTACAGTGCTCTCATCTCAACCCTCTTTATGCGGCGCCTGCGTTCTGCTGATTTTTGTCGAATCATGGAGTCTAGGAGGTTCAGGAGTTCATCCATCTGATATCTTCGTATGCCTCTCTCGTGTGAGAGCAGGATATCGAATTCCCCTTCTCTGAATAGGTATCTTACGAGATAGTGGTCGGATCTGAGTGATGCGTCCCTTCCCGATCTTTGGTATTTGTAGCGGAGGATCATGAGGAAATCAAGTGGTAGAGAAGAGTCCAGCATCGTGTCCTTGAGTCTTTTCAGCTCGCTACTATCCAAGTAGTTGAACCAGTTTCCTTCCGCGATCCCGATTTCAAAGGAGATCTCTCCTTCGAAGACTCCTTCACGATTGACGACGCTCATCGGGTATGTAAGACGACGCTCATTGAGATCGGACATAAGTACGAAGATTAGCTTCTTGAGCTCCTGTATGGACAGGTGCGATTGATACCGTCCGAAACCATGGATTATTTCCGGAAAACCATCATACGTCCCTACAGGAGAAGAACCCTTAACGCGGTCAACAGTTCCTTTTTCTCGAAGTCTCAAATCGGGTCGAATATGATTGTATTGGATCAGACTATAACTCATGTACTCGAAAAATAGAGAGAGCTTGGTCGCTGGAGAAATTCTCTCTCCAACTCACATATATCTCCGAAGGCCAGAGTGAAACGACCTTAAGAGATAACAGGTTCAGGCCCACGATGCCGGAGTATCTTGAACACCCCCTTGTGAAAGAGAAGACGGTGGAGAGAAGAGCCTACCAGGAGAAGATAGCACGGGTCTCCATCTCAGGTAATACTCTGGTCGTTATTCCGACAGGCTTGGGAAAGACGGTCATCGCAGCAATGGTTGTAGCCGAAAGGCTCCACAGTCTTCCAGACTCTAGAGGCATAGTCTTGGCCCCAACCAAGCCTCTTGTCATGCAGCACTCCGAAAGCTTCTCACGAATGTTGAGGCTGCCGCCGGAAGAGTTCTCTGTACTGACTGGGGCGACATCAGTTGAAGCAAGGAAAGGTGTGGGATCTCGTCTCTGCTTCATGACCCCCCAGACCCTTCAGAACGACCTCGTCGCTGGGAGAGCCAAGCTTGAGAACGTCTCAATCTTGGTGATAGATGAGGCGCACCGTGCGGTCGGAGACTACGCGTATGTCTTCATCGCCAACGAATATCTGAAGCGGAGTCGCAACCCCCTCATATTGGCTCTCACCGCTTCTCCAGGATCCACCAAAGACAGGATAGAGGAGGTCTGTGGAAACCTCCAGATACAGTTCGTGGAAGCCAGAACCGAACTCAGCGACGATGTCAAACACTACATCATGCCACTGGACGTGGAATGGAGACAAGTCGAGCTCACTCCAGTGCTGAGGTTGATCAAAGAGAATTTACAGTCCTATATGCGAGAGAAGATCAGCAGGGTTGCGAAGGGAGGCTTCCTCGGCGACTCACCTCCAGAATTCATCGTGTTCAGAGACATGCTCGAAGCAGGACGAAGAATCCGCAACGAGATCTCGAAGCAGACGAAACCTGAAGGGCATCTACTCCAAGCCATTTCAGACTTGGCCACAATTCAGAGACTGTCGCATGCTCTAGACCTCCTTGAAACTCAGGGGCTCTCATCACTTGCCAAATACATGGACGCATTAGACTCCAAAGCCTCGAGACCGGGCTCTCAGCGATCGCTTAAGGCGATGTTCAGCGATCAGAGAGTCCAGCAAGCTCTTGAGCTTCTGAAGCTGTCTGGCGAGGAAGGGGTAGAGCACCCCAAACTCGAAGAACTGAGACGAACAGTCAGGCAGAGCTTCTCTGAATCCAACTGCAGACGGATGATGATCTTCACAAATTTCCGGGAGACAGCCAGAGAGATTGTTGAGAGGCTAAACTCTGTGGAGGGAGTCAGCGCTGTGAGATTCATAGGACAGGCTGACAGGCCAGACGATTCGGGGCTGACGCAATCCGAGCAAGCAAGCCTGATAGAGAGCTTCCGATCGGGTGAGACGAACGTTCTAGTGGCTACACAGGTCGCAGAAGAGGGCATCGACATATCATCGTGCGACGTAGTCATCTTCTACGACAATGTACCGAGCGCAATTCGCTTCATTCAAAGAAGGGGAAGAACCGCGAGGCAGAGTCCTGGCAAGGTCATAATCTTCATGACCAAAGGTACACGTGATGAGGCCTATTTTTGGAGAGCCAAAGCCAAGGAGAAGACGATGCGGATGATTGTTGAAGGCATGAAGGCTCAGACTAGAGAGAAATTCGAAGAGAAGGCTCAACCCAAGCTTGATCGATTCATTAAGGTTCCAGAGAGAAAAGCGGAATCCTTCAAGCCTCTCATCTATGTTGACAATAGAGAGGCCGCCTCAAGCGTAGCTACAGAACTCATCACTCTTGGAGCAGATGTGAAGCTGGCAGCGTTGAATGTCGGCGACTACGTCCTTTCAGACAGAGTCTGCGTCGAGAGAAAAACGACCTATGACTTCGCTTCATCTATCATTGACAAACGGCTTTTCGAACAAATGAAGACGCTCAAGGAGAGCTACCCGATACCTGTCCTCATGATCGAGGGAGAGGACATATATTCCTCAAGTGGAGTACGCCCTGAAGCTATACGGGGAGCCCTTTCCAGCGTTATGATAGACTACGGCGTCCCAATGATGTTGACACGAGATTCGAGAGACACGGCGATGATGCTGATCACCATCGCGAGGAGAGAGCAGACCGAGAGAGAGGTCAGAATCCAACTTAGAGGCGAGAGGAAGCCTCTGAGCCTTCCGCAGATGATGGAGTTCGTCGTGGCAGGCCTACCCAACGTAGACTCTGTGCTTGCCAAGCGACTACTATCTCATTTCGGCACAGTCGAGAAGGTCTTCACAGCTGATAGAAGAGAACTGCAACAGGTAGACGGTATAGGAGAGAAGATCGCTGATCGCGTCAGACGCGTGACGAGTTCAGAGTATCTTCCCGAGGACTAGGCCTTCGAGGCCTTCCTTACACGCTCCAAGGCTTCTATCCAGATCAGGAGGAGTTCTCCTTTCTGGTGAAGGGTCTCCGTGTCTGTCTCGCGTCGGATCTCTTCGGTCAGGGTTCCGAGCTTCTGAAGTAACACGTCTTCGGCGACTTTGAGGAGGTTTGGCTCCGATAGCTTGGCAGCTTCTTCCTCGTCCTTTACTATGATCACCCTCTTGTCGCACTTCGGGCATCGAATCTCATCGCCTATCTTGAACAGTGGAGAACCACAGTTAGGACAGGCTTCAGAGAGCATCGTTGCACGCTTCTTCAGTAGCTCGGCCATCTTCTTGATGTCCTCGCTCAAGCGACGCTCCTCCGTTGCTCTGCTCTTGCGACTATCTCAGATATCTGAGGTTTGGTCAGCTACAGTAAGGCTCAAATCAAGCACCTCTGAACTTAATCTGAAAAGGGAGGCCGTGTTGATGGCAGCAAGGAAGAAGAAGAGGATGGAGGAGTACGAAGAGCGAATCAAGCAAGCTCTTGCGATTCTTGGGAAGGTCTCTGAAGATACGACGGTTCCACGGAACATTCGAAGAGCTGCCAAAGATTCCATGAATGCTCTTCAGCAGAAGGATCTGACTCCTGCTGTTAGGGCCTCCAACGCAATAAGCGTCTTGGACGAAATAAGCCAAGACCCGAACATGCCGCCCTACTGCAGAGTTTCTCTGTGGAACGCGGTCAGTGTCATAGAAGCCATCAAAGACTAGGCGCTCTCTTTCCTCAATCGTTGACAGCTTGTCATTACCGAACTCTGTTACGGAAGCTTCGGGCTCAGGGTTCGAATCAGGGGAACACGCTCAACGGCTTTATCGAAGCTTCAGTGCTATCTTGGACACATGATCGTTCAGCCGACGCCTCCCAGAGAGTCCAAGCCTAGACTGCGCGCACGCTTTCAACGCAGTAACTCTAGAATCTGTTCGCAGATTCTTTGATCGCAGGCAGCCACTATGGATAAGACAGACTTGGGATCGATCGCGGCATCGACTTCGGCGCCTTCTGGAGAGACGATGAGGCCACCTGCCTCCCTCAATATGAGAGATGAGGCGGCGATATTCGTTATGCGTAATGTGTCTCGAATATCGATGAAAGCATCATAGAGTCCGGAAGCAACAAAGCAGACCTCAAGTCCATCGGCTCCTAGATGTCTCGCATGTCTCAATCTGCTGAGTAGGTTATCGGTTCTTTTCGGCGAAGCTTGAATTCTTGAAGAGCTTATGTTAAGTCCTATGACCGCTCTTTCCAAGGGGAGTGATGCTCTAGCTTTGAGGGTTTTTCCGTTAAGAGTGGCGCCACGTCCTCTCTCTGCCAGATAAAGGTCTCCAGAAGGCAGTTGCATTACCCCGCCCGCGATGACTGAGCGGAGGTTTGATCCGGATGCAACTGCTATGAGAGATCCGAAGACGGGTATCCCCATAATGGCGTTGATTGTTCCATCGATTGGGTCGGTGATAATCGTGACCTCGCGCTTGCTGCCTAGTTTCAGAATCCCAGCCTCTTCGCTTACTAGAGTACAAGACACGTCATTGTGCTTGAGGACACCGATTATAGCCTCTTCAGCTTCGAAGTCGATTCTCTTGGTTCTGTCCCCTCCGGCTCCTGAGCTTACATCCTCAGCAGCCCGAGGCGTCTTGTAGATAGGCGTAACTCTGTTCTTGACTTCCATCAAGCATTCTGAAAGTATTGCTGTCCAATCTTTCAACGCCGAATCTCCACAGTTAGGGTGACCCATCCTAAGAGAGGAGTTGGAACCGTCGTAGAGAGTGTCTTCATGGCTCAGGCGATGTTTGGCGGGACGCCAGACCGTTCGATGATCTTTGGGACGATCCATTCGAAGCCGATCGCCATGATGTGGATGCCGGCAGCCTTTGTGCTGGCACGCAAGTCTCTTATCAGGTCTCCAAAGATCTCAATATTCTCCCTATACACGGCCTCTTTGCCACCCTTCTCCTTGGCCTGCTTCAGTCGAGTCTGAATCTGCTCAGTAACTACGATTCCTGGGACGTACTTGACCATCCACTCCATCATACCGAGGGACTTGAAGGGCGCTAACCCTATCAACACAGGGATATCCAAGTACGACATCGCATCCATGAACCGCTTCGCTGACTCCACGTCGTAGACTGCTTGCGTCTGAACGAAGTCGGCTCCGAGCTTGACTTTCCTCTCAATTTTCAGTATTTCCGGCTCGAGGGGATCTGCGTTCGGATTGGCGGCGATCCCGACATTGAACTTTGGCGGCTCGTGGATCCTGTTGCCGTTGAGATCCACGCCTTCATCCACCATCTTTCTTAGCATGTAAACAAAGGTAGCAGAATCGAGGTCGAATACAGGCTTGGCCTGAGGATTATCACCGACCGTCACATGGTCGCCAGCCAGAGCCAAGATATTTTTGATTCCCAAGGCACCTGCCGCCAAGACGTCTGAGATTAGCGCGAGCCTATTGCGGTCGCGCACAGTCATCTGATAGACGGCTTCAAGCCCCACCTCCTTCTGAATCATGTAGGATGGGACGAGAGCATTCATGTAGGCGAAAGCCGTCGGGTTGTCTGTGACATTCACCGCAACGACGTGGCCCTTCAGAACCTTAGCTCCCTCAAGCACCTCATGTAGGCTCGTCGTCTTTACAGGCTCCAACTCTCCTGTGTAGACGAATTGACCGCTTTGTATGCTTTTCATTAGGTCACTGTAGGCTGTCCTAGCCATCAGGGTTTCACCTCTTGTATCACGCCAACTTCTCTCGGAGGTTGAGAGACGCGAAAGTCTCTCGGCGGTCTGAATGTAGTAAACCAGTCAAGCCTCCGTCTGTCTCTTAGACGATTGTAGATTAGAACCCATGCACAGTCCTTCTTCCATCCGCCGACCTCACATTTTCCTTTGGACTGTCCTCCACAGGGCCCGTTGAGGAGTCCTTTTGCGCATCTGGTCAGCGGGCATATTCCTCCAGTCTCGTATAGGAGACAGTCTCCACATGCTCGGCAGAGCTCGTAGAATTGCCCCAGTTCCCTGTCTTTGGCGCCGATGAACTTGGTGTCATTTGAAGGGATGATAGTCTTGCTTGGGAAGGCTGACGCAAGGGTCTGAACTCCGGCCCCACAGGCGAGAGAGAGAATCGCTTGGTAATCATCGGCGAATGGTCTTAGAGAGCTAGCAACTATGTGCAGATCGCATTGTCTAAGGAGCGTTGTCGCCTTCGCCTTGAGGTCCTTTCCCTCCTTGATCTTTCTCCCCATTTCCAGCAGGGCTTTCATGACCTCCGCCTGTTTCTCCCCTCCTACCTGATAGATACCAGCGCACCCGTCGCATCCGATGATGAGCAGGTTCTCAAAATCCCGCGTCATTTCAAGGATCTCTTGGAACGGCTTCTGCTCGAGAACTATCATAGCCTCCACTTTCAGGGTCTCGTCGGATTGAGGTTCATCGGTATCGCTGATCCTGTATATGGGCTTATATATCGCAGCAATCTACGTCGGGCATCCGTCCAGAGCTCCGGAGCAGCGGCGAGTATGACGACTTCATTATTTCTCTGCGATTGCGGGGGAGCTCTTCGGAAGAACATCGACTTCGAAGCTCTCGAAGATAGACTCTCGAAGTATAATGGAGTCAGCTCAACCACACTCCTCAGCTCACTGTGTCAAAGAGACGGGCTTGAGAGAGTTCAGAGGGAAATCAAGACAGAAGCCCCGAGTTCGATGGTGGTTGGAGCATGCTCGAAGAGGATCCTCCTTCCTGTACTTGAAAGAGCCGTCAGAGAGGTAGGATTCAATCCGAGCCTCATTGAGACATTGAATCTGAGAGAGCAATGCGCTTGGGTGCACGACGATCGGGCCAAGGCAACTCAAAAAGCGGAAAGGCTCATGAAGGGAGGAATCGCGAAATCGCGGCTCCTCCAAGCAATCGAGACAAAAGAGACGATACGCCTCGGCAGCGTACTGGTCATAGGGGCAGGTGTGGGAGGAATTCAGGCGGCCCTTGACCTCGCAAACCAAGGCTTCGACGTCAGACTTCTCGACGAATCGCCAACAATCGGAGGCAAGATGGCTCTACTCGTGAAGACCTATCCTACCGACGACTGCGCGATCTGTATCTTAGGCCCGAAGATGGCTGAAGCCGCCGCTCATCCAAACATCAAGTTGTTGACCTACCATGAAGTGGTAGGAGCTCAAAAACGCCCTGAAGGCTTCAAGGTTAGAATCAGAAGGAAGCCTAGATACGTCGATCTGAACAAATGCACCGGATGTGGAATATGCGCCGAGAAATGTCCAGTCAAAGTGAAGAACGAGTGGAACGGAGGTCTGGGTTTCAGGAAGGCTATCTATCTCCCCTATCCTCAAGCAATACCGAGGAAATACGTGATTGACGAGGAGAACTGCCTCTACCTGAAGAAAGGAGTCTGTAGGGTATGTGAGAAATTCTGTCCCGCGCAGGCTCCCGATCTTGAAGATAAAGCGGAAGAGTTCGACCTCGATTTTGGAACAGTGATACTCTCCACCGGGTTCGAAGAGTTCGACCCATCTACGGCGCCTGAGACGGGATTTGGAAAATATCCAGATGTTATCACACAACTCCAGCTTGCCCGAATTCTTGACCCCTCAGGCCCGACGGATGGGAGGCTGAAGAGGGTCTCAGACGGCTCAAAACCTAACAGGATAACGATGGTACAATGCGTGGGCTCCAGAGACGCGAGGTATAACGAGTATTGTTCCAGATACTGCTGCATGGCAGCAATGAAGAACTCGGTTCTGGTGAAGATAGAGCAGAACCCTCAATCCCAGATAACTATCCTCCACAAGGACGTAAGAGCGGCAGGCAAGGGCTTCGAAGAATACTATGTGAGAGCTCAGGAGCGGTTCGGAGTCAACTTCGTCAAAGGCGATCTCCTAGAGGTCAAACACGACTCATCATCCAACGAACTCAAAGTCGAATTTGAAACTCCAGACAAAGAGAGACGAACCATCAGCTCTGATCTAGTCGTCCTCTCGACCGCGATGGTACCTTCAAAGACGGCTCAAAAGATCAGCGAGATCTTCGGAGTAAAGACAGCGCGCGACGGATTCATCACAGCAGTTGACGAGAAGGTCAGCACCGTCGAAACAAACACTCCAGGCGTATTCGTCTGCGGAGCTGCCGAAGGTCCCAAGGACATACCCGAGTCCGTCGCCCAAGCTAGCGCCGCGGCATACAAAGCGGCAAGACTGATGAGAACCCCGATCCGGAAGCCATCCAACACCCCAAAGATAGACGAAGCAGCTTGCGGAAGATGTGGACTCTGCATAGCCGCCTGCCCCTTCAAAGCTATCTCCACAGACGCTAAAGGAATCGCCCGAATGGATGACGCATCCTGTAGCGCTTGCGGGCTCTGCGTTACGGTCTGCGGCTCGAAGGCCATAACCGCCCCGAACAATGGGGAGAGTGAGATATCCCAACAAATACGCAGCATGCTCCAAGACGTGGAGAAATCCGGCCCACTCTTCCTCGCGATCGGCTGTGACGAATGCGGCTACACCGTTCTTGACAACGTCGGCTTCAGAAAGAGAAGGTATCCGGAAAGCGTTATTCCGATGTTTGTTCCCTGCCTCGCCTCTCTAACGACTGGCCATCTGATCGAAGCTGTGACTTCCGGAGCAGACGGACTGATCGTGGTTGGATGTGGAGAGGGCAGGTGCCACTTCTGGGAGGGGGCCCAGACGGCGAAGGCAAGAGTCGAACTCCTGCGATCCATCCTTGCAGAGTCCCGCTTCGGCGACAGGATCAGGTTCTTGTCCCTGTCTGGCAACATGACGGAGGAGTTCATCGAGGCTATACGAGACCTAACGACCTCTCGCGGAGGGCGGTAGATTGACCGAAGATGTCAGAATAGGCGTATTCGTGTGCCGCTGCGGAATGAACATCGCGAAATCGGTCGACGTGAAAGCTCTCACAGAATTCGCTTCAAAACTTCCTGGTGTGACATACGCGGAAGAGAACCAGTTCACCTGTTCCGAGTCGGGACAGAATTCCATCAAGGACGCCATCAAGACGCGTAAGCTAAATAGAGTTGTAGTCGCGTCATGCTCACCCAAGCTTCATGAACTGACCTTCAGAAGAGCTGTGAGCGAAGCCGGCCTGAATCCGTTTCTCTTCGAGATGGCCAATATCCGAGAACACTGCTCGTGGCCACACATGCACGAGCCTGAGCGAGCGACTGAGAAGGCGAAGCACATCGTGGCCGCTGCTGTCGACAGATCCAAGTATCTCGAGGAAATCGGAGAGAGGGAAGAGCCCGTCAACCCTACGTCTCTGGTAATTGGAGCCGGCGTCGCGGGTATCGAGAGCGCTATCGGACTCGCAGATTGTGGATTCCAAGTTCACCTCGTCGAAAGGGAGCCGGTTATCGGCGGAAAGGCCGTTCAGCTTGGCAAAGCTTTTCCGACGGAGGACTGCGGAGCCTGCGTTTCCCCACGAGCACCCAACCTGCATAGGAGGTGCCTATACGAGGAGAGGATCACTCATGATCCTCGAATCACCCTACACACGCTCTCACAGATCAAGTCGCTCTCCGGACACATAGGAAGCTTCAAAGC
>CAYWPD010000003.1:0-7348 GCA_964460055.1 uncultured Candidatus Bathyarchaeia archaeon | reverse complement strand
GGTGCCTGCCAAGGACCAAAAGACATCCCGGAATCTATCACCCAGGCCATGGGAACCGTGGCGAGAGCATCTATTCCAATGGCGACAGGCAAAGTCAGGATCGACTTGGCGAAGGCGGTGGTCGACGAATCCCTCTGTATTGGATGCGCGAACTGCGCCGAAGCATGCCCCTACAACGCCATCGAGATGGTGAGGCCGGGTGTCGCAAGAGTCATCGAGGTTGCATGCAAGGGCTGCGGTGTCTGCGCAGCGGAGTGTCCGGCCAGAGCGATTGAGCTACGCCACTACAAGGACAGGCAGATCTTCGCCGCAGTTGAGGGAGTTCTGAGAGGTGCCTAGTATGTCGAATGCGAACGACTTTGAGCCTTCTATAGTCGCATTCTGCTGCTGGTGGTGCGCCTACGGTGCAGCCGACCTTGCTGGAATAAGCAAACTAGACTACCCGACCAACGTCAGAATAGTCAGAGTCCCCTGCACTGGACGCGTCGACGCTCTCCACATACTCAGGGCGTTCGAGGAAGGAGCCGACGGCGTAATCGTGGCGGGTTGCCTCAAGGATGGTGGCTGCCACTACGTCGACGGAAATATGAAGGCTGAGCGAAGGGTCACTGGACTGAAGAGATCGCTGGAAGCGATCGGATTGGGAGATCAGCGGCTGGAAATGTACTTCATGTCAGCAGGAATGCCGGACAAATTTGTCCAAAGCGTCACTCAGTTCACCGAAGGAATTCGAAAGCTTGGCCCTAGCCCAATAGGGAGGAAGTAGGTTGAAGAGGATCGCCACGGTCAGCCTGATGTCTGACGCCGGATGCCACATCGCCCTAGCCAATCTTGAAGAGAAGCTGTTGGAACTGGCCGAGAACGTGGAGATCACGCACTGCCAGATTCTGAGAGATGAGAAGAAGATCCCGAAGAACATAGATGTAGCCTTAGTCGAAGGCGCAGTTCGAACGGACCACGATCTGGAGATCCTGAGCAAGCTCAGGGACAACTCAAAAACCCTTGTGGCGTTTGGGTCATGCGCGTGCTTCGGCGGCGTACCATCCCTGTGCAACCTGACCAACATCAATGAACTCATTACGTATGTTTACCACCAGACCGCGACCACCTCAAGCGGTCCGACACCCTCCAAGAACCTTCCCCTGCTAGTCGAACGCGTCAGACCGATAGGAGAGCTGGTGCGGATCGATTACATGATACCGGGATGCATCCCAGAGGAGAAGGAGATCTTGGGAGTCATCTCGGCAGCCCTAGAAGGAGTGCCTTTCGAACTTCCAAGAGAGAACGTATGCGAGGAATGCCAGAAGGAGAGGAAAGGTAGTCTTAGCAAGGACATCAAGCGCAACTACGAGAATCTAAGCGACCTCTCAAGATGCCTTCTGGAACTAGGCTACCTCTGCGTAGGGCCATCTACGCGGGCCGGATGTGGCGCTCGCTGCCCATCATTCAATATTCCCTGCGACGGCTGCCGAGGGCCGATAGACGCGAGGTGGGATCAAGGTGTGTCGATGCTGGATTCGTTGGCGGCAGTAGCCAAAGAACGGATGAGAGGATTCTCGCTCAAGACACACTCAGCAATGTTTCATAGGTATAGCTTCGCCTCATCTGCCCTGCAACGGCTGATCTCGAACCTTGACACACGGAAAGAGGAGATGTAGCATGACAATTGAGAAGATCGAGGTTGAGCCTGTCACAAGGGTGGAGGGACAAGGCAAAGTCACCCTGAACATAGAAGGCAAGAAGATCAAGGACGTGGAAGTAAACATCATCGAGCCACCGAAATTCTTCGAGAAACTTCTGGAGGGCAAGCCAGCCGAGGAAGCACCTCGGATAACCGAAAGGATCTGCGGAGTCTGTCCAGTCGCCCATCACTTGGCGTCCGCAAAAGCTGTTGAAGCTGCATGGGATGTCGAAGTCCCACAGACAGCGATTGCCCTTCGAAGACTCCTGCTTCTAGCGCAATTCATCAACAGCCACGCTCTCCATATCGGCTTCCTCTCTCTGCCGGATCTACTGAGATTGAGAGAGAAGAGCGTCTTCGGCCTTTCGAGAGAGAACCCAAAACTGCTGGAAAGAGTCCTTCAGGTCCACAGTTTCGGAGTGAAACTGACCGAAGAAGTCGGAGGAAGGTCGATCCATCCCATAACAGCGATTCCAGGCGGAATGTCGAAGTCCTTCGACAGAGAGCGCAGAGATCAATTGCTGAAGAAGGCGAACCAAGTTCTTGAATCGACCTTTGAACTCGCGTCTCTCATGCTGGATCTATCGGAAAAGGGAGGCAAGCTCTTCGAAGAGGTCGAGTCCACCCCTACGAACTACATGTCGATGCACAGAGATGGAATGCATGAACTATACGATGGCAGAATATGCGTTATCGACAGCAGCGGAAATCTAAGGCAAGATTTCGATCCAAGTCGATACTTCGAGCTGATAGAGGAGAGACCTGTCGAACACTCCTACGTGAAGTACCCGTATCTGAAATCCCTAGGCTTTCCACAGGGAACCTATAGGGTCGGTCCACTAGCCAGAGTGAACAGCACATCAATCTCAGCGGCTGGAGAAAGGGACTATGTCAAGTCATTCTTCGATCTATTCGGGAAGCCCGCACACCATCCACTAGCATACAACATGGCAAGGGCCGCAGAACTGGTCCACGTGGCTCAACAAGCAGCAGAGCTCTTGGCCGACGACGAGATCCTGAAGAGAGATATCCACGCAGCTGTCAAGCCAAAGGAAGGAGAGGGAGTGGGAATAGTGGAAGCGCCCAGAGGGACGCTGATACATCATTACTCGACCGACGAAAATGGCCTGATCAGAAAGGCCAATCTCATAGTCGCGACCGGGCAGAACGTGCCATCCATGGAGAAGGGCCTACGAGATCTCTCACTCAAGCTTGAGGACTCGATAATAAACGGTGATCGGGCGGAAGCAACGTGGAAGATAGAGACGCTGATACGGGCCTATGACCCCTGCATCTCATGCGCGACTCATTTGGTCGAAATCAAGAGACAGGATAGAACGTCAAGACTCTAGACGTGGCGAGAGGTCCTCACTGCCTGAAATGTGGCAGAATCAAGTTTCCAATGAGATTGATTGATCTTCTCACATCAGGCCCGATCGGGGAGCCAGCTACAAACTGAGTGACACCAAGCTTCAGCAGATGATTGATCTTCTCGATACACTCGTTCGGAGTTCCGCAAACCGAGTAGATCTCAATCATTTCAGGCGTCACCGCTGAGAAGGCCTCCTTCCAGATGCCTTGGACAATCGCTTGGCGAATCTTGGCCGCTGTCTCGGGCGAGATTCCATGACTCTGAAGCACGACTTCAGGACAACCGGCAACGATATACGCAACCACAGGGACGACTGCTTTGACCGCCTTCTTGGCATCTTCTGCGACCGAGAAGGAGGTGTATGCCGCGACCTCTAGACTGGCTATCGGCTTATTCGCCTTCTCAGCGCCCTTACGCACATGCTCCATTGCGCTCTCGATGTCCTTCGGGTGAGAAGCGTTAATGAGTACTCCATCTCCGATTTCGGCGGCAAGCATTAGCATCTTCGGACCCTGAGCGCCAATGAAGATTGGAATGGTGTTCGACACATTGAAGTTGAATCTTGCTCCAGAAACATTGAACAGATCACCAGCTAGATTGGCTGACCTGTTTGAAGTCAACTCTCTGATGACTTGTACAGATTCTCTTATCGCCGAGAGCGGTTTCTGTTGAGGGATATTCACCATATTGAGCGTAGTCTTGTCACCAACTCCGAGTCCGCAGACGACTCTGCCGGGGGCAACTTCGTTGAGTGATGAGACCGCCTGCGCAGTTACCGCTGGATGAACCATGTAGGGGTTCGTAACACCCGGCCCCAGTTTGATTTTGTCTGTGTATGTGGCGACGATCGAGAGTGCGACATAGACATTTCTGTTGTTGAAGTGATCTGTCATCCAAAGGTAGTCGAACCTCTGCTTCTCCGACTGAATCGCATAGTATGTCGTCTTCCAGAAGAGATCTCGAGGAACAAATTCGATTCCAAAGTTGACCATGACAGCCACAGCTGCCTAAAGAGGACATTCTCCACTTAACTTGAGTTTCCTTTGCGGTATATCATGAAGATTTGGGTGAATACTATTTCTTCTCTACCTTGACGGGGCTTCGGGTGTCTAACAGAGTCGTCGTGCTCTCCACACCGGGGATCTGCCTTACGACATCGAAGATGAAAGAGTCGAGTTCATCGAGGCCGCCGATCTCGATCTTCGCGATCAGATCGTACTCCCCGAAGAGGGTGGTCGCTTCCTTTACTGGCGCAAGTTGCGAGATCTTCGCGAGCACGTCTTTGTCATGGTGAGGCCTGACTTCCGCCAACAAATATGCAAAAATCAAGATGTCATCCGACCTTCGTAGGATATGATCATTGATTCCGAATATGTGTGTAATGAAAGTATGTGTCGGAGAGCGCCGTCTATCGCCTCGTCAGAACCGTTGCTAGTTCGTGTAGGCCGAGCTCTTCCATCAGACTGACTGTCTTCTCCGGTTCTAGCGTTATTGCTGCTTCGATCAGCCTCTGCAATCCGATTTCGGTCGCCAATTGGTCTCGCTGCCAGTAGAATAGGATCGTTTTCGCCAGATCGCTTGACATCCTTGACCCATGCGGCGAGTTTAACACAATATCAATCAGCCTTTCTGAAGCAACATGCCAGAGCGAAGTAGGTATTCTTCTGATAAATTCTTCTCTTGACAATGTATCACCTCACATCTGTCGACACCCAAAGATAGCCGGTGTCCCGGAAATAAGAGTTGTTGGTACGAAAACCGGCACTTGGATACCCGAGAATTGACCGATCTCGTCGCGAAATCGACTCTCCAAGAGGGGTTTCAAGAACCGAGAAGGCAGAACTTCAGGTGTTCAATCAATCGAAAACCCTGATATAGGTCATGCATTCTATACGAAATCCGTACCAGTTCAGTGAATCGATGACGCACTACGTGCGCCATTGGAGATCAAAGCATGTCTCTCGACATACTCGATATGAAGATAATCAGAGCCCTCCAAGAAGACGCTAGGAAACCTGTGATAACTCTGGCCAGGCAAGTCGGTGCAAATGAGGCTACCGTAAGAAAGCGCATCAGAAAGCTGATGAAGAACGGAATAATCCAGCGGTTCACCGTAGTATTGGATTACCATAAGCTTGGAAGGATCATCAAGGCTTTCATTGGACTGAGGGTTCAGCCTCCAAGGGTTCGGGAAATAGTAGACCACCTATCCAAGAACCCAGATGTACAGGTTCTTTACAGAACAACGGGGGACATCGACATTATCATTGAGGTAATTTTCGAGAGCATGGAAGACCTTAACACCTTCCTCGAATCTGAACTCAAAGTCGAAGGCATACTAGGAACGATTGTGACCGTTGTCATAGGTCCTTACAAGAAATGCCCGTGGACGGGACTCTAAGGCTCCACATCTGCGCTTTTCTCTCTTTCCGCAACTAGAATCGTGACGTCTGCAAGCTTTGTCTTGTGCTGTCTGAGTTTTGTGCCAAACATCGTCTCCAAGTAGCCCAGTAAATAGGGGAGAGGCATGGTCAAAAGCTCCATTCGGATCTCATTTCTCATTCTTGTGAATCTTCCCCAGCCCATGATCTCAAGTTCTCTCAGGAGAAGGCTCCAGTTTTCTTTCTCTGTTAGATCAACATCCCTAAAGAGAGGATTCGTGAGCTTCCTTTTGATCGCGGATATCCGCGCCGCATTGTAGATCTCATCATCAGTCATAGCATGAAAGAGATCTCTAAGTGATCCTGAATCGAAGAGAAGAATCCTACCGCCTCCCATTCTGTATACGTATGGTATCCAATCATGCATTGAGAGCATCTTGTAGAACTCCAAAGAAGTGGACACGGCCTGATCCTTGCTTCTTATGAGATTCTGTCTCTCGAGAAATGACAGATATCGGAAAAGGTCATCAGATAACTGGACCAGCAGCTCCTTCATCGTTGTCCCGCCTTCAATTGCTCTCTGGTCCTCCGAATCTTCTGCTTGGTGCAAGCAACTTTGATTAAGCTTGCCGGCGGCCGGTGCTAAAGGAATCAATTCTCTTCAAAAGCAAGACTCGGCCTTGACTCCCATTTCCCCGCAGATCTTGATGATTCTGGACTTACGGTCTTGAAAGTAATTGTCTCGTGAAAAGAGAATCTTCTCATACTCTGATAGGAGGTCTGGGCGCTTCTCTCGAATGAATTTCATGAACCTCGGCGTCATATCGGGCTTCATGTTGAGTCTATCAATCATTATGAGTTCTGTTCCAGCTCGGGCAGCTCTTCGAACTAGCTCTTCCAGTCCGTCACCGCTATCAGTGACACGCGGGAGAATAGGTCCCAGAAAGATCCATGTCTCGATTCCTCGTATGTGCAGTTCTTCGAGTGCTGCGAATCTCTCATCGATTGAGGAGGAGTTCGGCTCGAACTCCCTTCTTGCGTTCTCATCTATCATTGCGATTGTGAATCCTACTCGACAGCCGGGAGACTTCGCGAACAGGTCCGCATCTCTAGTTACCAGTGCAGACTTCGTCAGAATTTCAATGGGATATCTATACTTCAGGAGCTGCTCGAGACAACGCCTAGTGAGTTCGTATCGCCTCTCCGCGGGTTGATACGCATCCGTCACGCTGCTGATGAAGACGAGCCCTCTTTGCCTGCGTGAAGCTTCTTTGGCTAGAAGGGTAGGCGCATTCACCTTTGCGTCGACGAAGTCTCCCCATTCTTCCCTGTGTCCAGTATGCCGCCGCATGAACACGGCGTAGCAGTAGAGGCATCCATGTTGGCATCCTACGTAGGGGTTGACACTGTACTTGACTTCGCCTCCCAAGTTCGATGGGTTGAGTATAGACCTGCAAGATATCTCTTTGATAATGGGCAAAGTCACTCCGCCTTGCTGGATCCACGACTTTCTATTGAGTGGATGAAGTTCGTGAGTTTTGTCTGGAAGAGAGCCTCTCTCAGCAACTTGCTGCTATCTATCCATGTTGAGAGGCTTATGTCGAGTTTGCTAGCGACTCGTTCTAGCGCCTCTCTCAGGGTTTTGAACTTGAGGGGCTCACTTCTCATTGCATTTCGGACGTTCTCTCTGACCTGCCACACTCCGACCGGCATAATATACCCTGGATGCGCTTCTCTGAGAACAGCCACAGAGGCCTGTCTCCGTTCTCGGCTGAGAGTTTCTGTGACCGCCAGTCGAGCGGCGTAGTAGCATCCACCTATAGCGGCGTAGGTTGTCCTTCCATCGAAACCTTCCCAGTCGCCATAGCAGACAATCTCTTTTCCTTGAGGGTTCCAAGCTGATCCCGGATACCA
>CAYWPD010000002.1:6399-68187 GCA_964460055.1 uncultured Candidatus Bathyarchaeia archaeon | reverse complement strand
ATGGAGCTTGAAGTCCTAGACCAGGCTAGATTCTGCTCAGAGGATCCACAGCCGCATTCTACAGCCGCGAGCATAACCCTATAGTAGCCGTGAATTAAGACTTTCTTCACATTTGCCAATAGGCGAGCAAGACCGTTTAGGTCCCTTCTTTGCATCTGAGGCTCTTCTCTACTGTGGAGAGGTGGCGAGCTACTCGAATCGATTCCGGAGTCAGTTTGATCAGCTCCCCTTTCTCAACCACATAGTGGCTGAGCTCTATCTTCGAATCCGTCAGTAGCTTTGCCTGTTGAGCAGCGAAGTGGAGCTGAACACAGTGTGGAGAGCCATCTACAGTCAAGACCACCATGGACTTTGGCCGGGCTGTCTTGAGTATTGTAGCGATCTTGAAACCAACCACGTTCATATGATGCCCCTCGAGGCAGACTCCTAGAGGCAGTCTTCCCTTAGAGATCTCTTTGAAGAGCTTCGGCTGCTCCTTCGAGATGCAGGCGCCATAGACAAGCAAATCCGAGTTGACAAGATGCTTGCTCTTCACGTTCATGTCGATGAGAGAAGCTTTCATCTTCAACGCGGCAGACCCAGCTCAGAACATTCACGTCGGGATAACTTCCTCCGCCTTCCTTCGCTTGACCATGAAGAAGGCCAGCGCCACCAAAGCGAGGACAGCGCCTAGGATAATCAGCCAAAATGAGAATGGGCCAGTCCCAAGAATGATCGGTATCGGCCCTATGAGGAAGATCCCGCCGAAGCTTATGCCACCTTCAACAAGTGAACCTACGACGGTAACAATCATTCCCAGAAGTATGACGGCAATTCCCGCGAACAGCAGCCAAGTGGAGATCGGTCTCGTCGGCCGCGGTCCGGCTTGCGTCATCACAGAATCGCATTCTGCGCACTTCCAGCTGTACGGCCGAAAACAAGTCGAGCAGGCGCTTCTGCCGCAGGTGCTGCAGACATACTCGGCATCGTTAACACCACAGATATCGCAATTCTTGGCCAGGCGTTACCAGCCTCCCATCCAAAACATGACAAAGATGGCTAGGATCATAAGCCCTGCGGCCAGAATCATCAGAATCTTGGCCGATTGTCTGTCTGATCCAAAGACTATGGGGATCGGGCCAATCATTATCACGGCGCCTCCTCGGGCTGATCTGTTCTCCCTTGTTGAGCCTAGGAACATCATTACCATGGAGGCTAGCACGACTAGGAATCCCAAGAATACCAGCAGGATACCTATCTCCACAACGCCCAAGACGCCTGCATCCAAGTTGATTGCATTTGCGGGTTGCCTATAAGCGTCACGTTCGACCGAAAGCACCCTGACAGATTTGGCGCCCAGAGCGTATGAAGTGCTTGAAGGCCTTCCTCCCTACGATTCAGTCATCTTCGCAGGAAGCTCTTCGGGTATGTGGACCGGCCTGTGAATCGTCACCTTCTCTGAATCTTGGTCATAGGCGAATAGCTGAGCGTATCTCCCCCAGTTGATCACCATGTTGAAAGCCCTCTCCAAGTCCTCATGGGGTTCAAAACGGTCTTTTAGGACCTCCAAGACGTCACTTCTTTCTATCTCGCCGTCATCTCTGAGCATCTGCATCAGAGTTGTGAAAGGCTCCAAGTTCGAGATCGTCTTCCTAAGGATCTTCCTCTTCTCCCTTGACCGGCTATGAATGAAATTGTGGCCCAGTTCAGTCAGAGATACATCACCGTCATCCACATCAACAAAGCCAAGACTCCTTGAAACCTCCAAGAGAGGAACAATCTTGGCAAGATCGAGGTGCAAATCAGTGCAGAGCCTCGCAATATCCTCCTTGGCTCCCAACAGATTCAAAGCGTTCAGAAGACCTGTCAACTGCCCCAGACTGGCAACGTGAACGATCTTACGACTCAACTGATTTCAACGGAATAGTAGGAACAAGATGCTAAAATTCTCTTCGTACCTGCGCAAAGCCTAAATCCGACACGTCGGCCACTTCGCTAGCTCAAGGGAGGCATGGCTATCTGGGCCAAGACGCATCTTCTCGCGACGTCCGCTGCTGTCGCCTTCCTAGTCTCTCCGGTCGCCCCCCAGATACAGACTCTGGCTTCATCGGTCCTCTCAAATCCTGAGACCATAATGCTCCCTTACTTTGTACTGCGAAGCCTCACACGAATGACCTTCGCCTACATCCTCACTTTGCTCTTCGGCATCGGATGTGGAATAGCATTCGGGTTCAACGAGAGAGTGGGGAAACTTCTTGTCCCTGTCCTAGACATTCTTCAGTCCATCCCCGTTCTTGGATACCTGCCCGCAGTCCTCTTCTTCTTCATCTCGACGCTCGGAGAACCGATCGGGGCAGAACTCGCCTCCATCCTATTGATCTTTACCGGAATGGCCTGGGCTGTAGCCTTCGGGGCGATAGGGGGCGTCCAGATGATCCCTCGAGATATGCTCGAAGTTTCCAACGCCTTCGGAGCACGCGGTTGGAGATACATTCGCCACATACTATTGCCCGCAATATTTCCAGAAATAGTCTCTGGAAGCATCCTGGCGTGGGGTGGTGGATGGTACTTTCTCACAGCCTGCGAATACCTTACCTTCGGGAAACCGGCAAGGACCCTGCCCGGCATAGGTTATTACCTCTTCAACTCTGTGATGGTCGGGGATACAGCGAGCGCGATATTCGGCCTGGCAGTCCTCACAGGTCTGGTGCTGGTCATCAACAGGCTTGTCTGGCATCCTCTGATCGATTACTCAGAGAAGTACAGGTTTGAGACGATAGCCCCACCCATCGTCACCAAGAAGAAAGCAGCTCTACCAGCCGCCCTGAGAAGATACTCGAAAGGGACGTACGAGCTGGTCTCGCGAGCAATCCACAGAGAGAGAGTCTACCTAGACCATCTTGCTACCTCGCATCACGTCAGAAGATTCCAGCTCAGTGCTTCCCAGTCCCTCCGTAGACTACGTGGGCGCTATCACCACTTGAATTACGTCGTGAGTCTCGTAGCGCTTGCCGGAGTGTTGATTACGTTGCTGGCCTTCGCCTTCAGAACGCCGATTCCGTCGATCAGAGACATAGTGCAAGAACTACTATCCCATTCGGAGATTCTAAGGCTCCCTGTCTACGCTCTGAAGTCAGCTCTCAGACTGGGAGCGGGATACGCCATTGCCTTGGGCTGGACGCTCCTGGCCGGACTTTACGTCACCAGAAGCAAGAAGCTATCAAGGATATTCATTCCGATATTCGACGTAGCCCAATCCGTGCCTGCCCTAGCACTTTTCCCGTTCATGGTCCAGTTCATAATCGATGCCTCCGGTGGCCAGCCTTGGGCAGTCGAGATGGCATCGATTCTGCTAGTAATAACCGGCATGCAGTGGTATCTCCTCTTCAACATCATAGGAGCAATCCACGCTGTCCCCACGGACGTTGTTGAAGCCGCGACGGCGTATGGAGCAAGAGGACTCGCCTACAGTCAGCACATTCTTCTACCCGCAATCTTCCCTGGAGTCGTCATAGGAAGCATTCAAGCGTGGGGTGGAGGATGGAACGCAAGCATCGCCTCTGAATACATCACCTTCGGGGGAAGAACATACATTCTCGAAGGACTTGGCTCGTTCCTAGACCTCTCCTCCCAAATTGGAGACCCAACACTAGTAGCGATATCGCTAATCTCTATGACCACGATCATCTTGGTCCTCAACAGGCTCGTCTGGCGAAGACTGTTGAAGAAGACCGAGAAGTTCCGCTTCGAGTACTAGGAGGAGCAACGATGTCCGCACCCGTCGTCGAGGTGAGACATGTCAGCAAGAACTTCATCCGCGGTGAGGAAGAACTCACGGTTCTGGACGACATCTCCCTAGAGGCCAGAGAAAGGGAGATACTCTGCATAGTCGGCCCGTCAGGATGCGGCAAATCAACTCTCCTGAGGATGATTGACGGCTTGGATCATCCCACAATGGGCGAGATCCTCTTCAGAGGAGAACAAATCAACACGCCAAACCCTAAGATAAGCATAATCTTTCAAACCTTCGCCCTACTTCCATGGAAGACCGTCCTCGACAACGTCGAATTCGGACTGGAAATGCACGGCATACCCAAAGATCGACGAAAAGAGATCGCCATGAAGTTCATCCGCATCGTAGGGCTGGAAGGCTTCGAAAACAGCTATCCAAAGGAACTCTCCGGAGGTATGAAGCAGCGAGTGGGAATAGCCAGAGCACTCGCCACCGATCCGGATGTACTTCTAATGGATGAACCCTTTTCCGCCTTGGACGCATTGACCGCAGATACCTTGCGCCGAGAAGTACTGGAATCCTGGTCCGACCCGTCGATTCCGCCGGACACAATCATAATGGTAACACACCTAGTCCAGGAGGCCGTCTTCATGGCGGATAGAATCATAGTCATGTCACCAAGGCCAGGAAGGATCATAGGTGAAGTGAAAGTCAAACTGGAAAGGCCACGAAACGTCAAATCCGAAGAGTTCTTCGAGCTCCAAGACGAGGTCACATCCATGATCAGCCAAAGCAAGTTGAGATAGCCTGAAAAACAGATCGAATGTAGTGCATCTACTCAGACGAGAGGAGGAGAGAGGGATTGAAGGGCGAATACGAGATTGAACTTCTCGCAAAACTCGTCGAGATTAACACAGACTCCACAACCAAGCAAGGATATGCTGAGTGCGCGAGACTCCTAGACGAAGAAGCGTCGAAACTAGGCCTGGAGGTTCAGATACACGACGCGATATCCGAGTCTGAGGATAACAAGCCGCGACCCAACGTCGTAGTGAAGTTGGACACGGGATCCAATCAGACCATCTTGCTCGTCACGCACTACGACATTGTCCCAGCAGGAGCGGGATGGAAGCACGACCCATTCAGATTGACGGTTGAACGCGAGAAAGCCTACGGCAGAGGAGCCGCCGACGACAAAGGAGCGATAGCAGCAGCCGTAGGCGCACTCCGTGCACTTTCCGAAGATAAGAGCTCCAAATGCAACGTGTCTCTACTAATCTCTCCTGACGAGGAAGTAGGCGGAGACCTGGGTATAGGATACCTAGTCAACCGAGTGGGAATCAAAGGAGACGGTGCCGTCATCTTGGACGCGGGACCAGACGTCGTGAGCATCGGAGCGAGCGGAGCAGTATGGGGAAAGATAGTCGTAAGAGGACTGCAAGGGCACGCAGGGTACCCGCATATAGCAGTCAATGCGGTCGAGAAAGCCCTCCCATTTCTGGCTGAACTCAGCGAATATGCCGCGAAGAGGGCGCTGATCAGATCCAAGATCCGAGCCCCACCCGGATCACCCTACGAGTACATATGGGGAAGATTCTCCATCACGATGCTCCAAGCGGGCCAGAAGGAGAACATAATCCCAGGACAATGCGAAGCAAGATTCGACCTAAGAGTATGCCCAGATGAAGACTCAGCCAAGGCAGTCGCAGACCTCACGCAATACTTCCAAGCACTCAAAGAGAAGCACAGAATAGAAGCCGAACTTGAGATACCAGACAAGAAACCCCAGAACTACCACACGGACCCCGAACAGCCACTCGTCAAAAAGTTCTCAAGCGCGGCCAACGCCGCGGCAGGTTATGAAGTACCCATCGCCGGAGAACTCGGAGGAAACGACGGCCACTACCTAGCAAGAGTAGGAATCCCAGTCGTCTCATTCGGCCCGCTCAGACAAGACTGCAATTTTCACGGAGCAGACGAGTACATCCATTTGAGCGACCTGAAGCTCGTCAAAGACTCGGTAGCGGAACTCTGCAGGCGCTGGTGCTAAAGTAGATAGCGCGGGTGTCACCTCTCAGGCCTCGGCCTCCTTTTCGTGCGGGTATCCGGTCCTTTTCTCAAATTCTCCTTCTATCACGCTTAACTAGGCCCACCGAGCCTTCCAGAACGTCCTTTTTTCCATACGAGGCCGGGGAAATAGATATATGTGTATGAGAATAATATGATCACACGAAACTATTGGAGAAACAGACTCCAATATGATTTTAGGCGAAACGAACCAGTCTTCGCCCAAGAGAGAAGGACTGAACCTCTTCTACAAAGTCGCCTCCCTAGCTGCGCTCCTCTACATGCAAACCTTCCCCTCAGTAAACTACAAAGTTGTTCAGCGAGAGGCGACGAACTCGCTCATGCAGTTCAATCAGAGATTCGACACCATCAGAGACGGTCCGCTCTTCATGAGTCAAGAAGAACTCAAGAGAAGGAGACTGCTGAAACAAAAGCATCTGGTGTATGCCTCCTATCTCGCCGCAATGAGCTCATACCCGATGCTCTACCGAGTAGCTCCGCCCGGAGACATCGCCCTATCGAGCTTCGCCAAAGCTTCCTCCGTCACAGCGACCAAGGTCCTAGACAACATAAACGACCAAGTCCACTCCTTCGACAGGGCGGTGAACTCCCTCCAGCGATTTGATGCAGCCCTTACAGAAGGCCAGTTCGATTTTGACGGTGCGAACGGTGACGATGTCACGAAGGCCGAGAACAGCTCATTCATGATGGCCCGATGGGCTCACGACATCCTAGTAGACAACATGCATCCTGAGTCAGAGATGTATCGTGTCTATGTCAATGACATACACAAGGCAACCGAAGGGCAGCTCGCTTCGCTGCGACAGAAGATCGATGAGCGGAGATTCGAAGGTTACTCTGGAATGTCGATAGGAGACTATCTGAGAGTAATCTCAGAGAAGGGCGTTGGCGGAATCTGGATCAACATAGACCTCTGCTTCTATGAGAAGAACCAAGGAGAACTTGATGGCGAAGAAAGGAAGGCAATAGAATCGATAAGGAAAGGCCTTGACTATATCTTCAAATCGACGCTGATTTACGACGACGTATCTGACCTGACTATCGACCTTAGGGACAGCATAGTGAACAGCGTCATTATGCTCGGAATAGAACAGGGCTCCTGCTCGATGGAAGACGTCAAGTCAAGCAGTCCAGTCGAGGTAGTCAAGAGGTTGGAGGAAGGCGGCGTCGTTAGGAACACGATACATCTCGCAGATCTAGTCTTTCTGAAGGGCATCGAGCATCTCGAAAGAGCGAAAATGGTCTCCGAGAACATGGACATAGGGGCCTCGATATTCAATGCCAGACTCCTCAGAGCCTTCAACCTACGCAAATGGCTTATGCGGACACGCCACCCGAGAAATATGCGCATTCTGATGCGCTCTTTCGGCACGTTGAAAGGGTTAAGGGCATCGATACCTAGCCACATTCTCAGCTACGAGAGATTCCTCGTCTGACTGGGCGGGAAAGGATCAGGCATCGAAGGCCCTTGAGTTAGTTCTTCACAACTTCTGGACACTGCCCTATGTGGCTCTGAAGCATATACAACATCAGCCCCCGTGGAAGAGATCAGGCCCGCCCACGATCTTTCGAGACTGTCTTGCCGGATCTCACAAGTTTCTATAAGTCTGAAACAAGCCCTATTCAGAGAAACATCAACCACAGAACCGTGCTGCGGAAAAGGGGCAAAGAACTGTCCGCGCGCCCCGTGTGCAGGTGACTCGAATCTGCTGCAAAAAGAATCCCTCGGTAAGAGGCAAAAAAGATCAAACACCGAAGATCTGCGAAGAGCTAGCAAGCCCGTTCTTGTGAGAGTTGCAGTCCTCGGTGTTGTTTTCGGACTCTCCAGCGACTCTATAGGAATGCCCTTAGGAAGATGGACCTATCAAATACCTGCCCTTGCTCCTCTGATCTGGGCCACACTCTGGCCGTCTCTGTTCCTACTCCTACCGAGAAGATTCAACAGATACCTCGAATACTTCCTCGTAGGTATCATCGGGCTTTCTGCCGAGCTTGTGCTAATAGGATTAGGCTTTCTTACATATCTTGTGAGGACTAGCTTCGTACTTAATATCGGTTCGAGATGGGCTCCATTGGCCGTCTGTGGATGGCCATTCTCAGCCGTCATGTTCTTTGTAATCGCGGTCGACTTCCATGAGAGAATAAGGTCAAAGGTCGGCTCCGCACGGGCACTCTTGTTCTCCGCAGCCTTGATGACGGTCATGAACATGCTTCTAACGATTGCATACATCTTTGGTCCCGTTTAGAAGCGAGCTCAACTGTCCTCAGAAGGGGAAAGTCATGGCTGGAATAGGTTATCTCGCCCTTAGAGTGAAGGTACAGTCCCCATTGCCCATTGCATGACACCGTATCTCCTCGCATGCAAAGTTCTCCTTGAATGCGACTGAGATCACGCCTTGGAGCGGCCCTGAAATGAGAGTGCAATATGGATGATCTGATTTTACTCCGCGGCATATGAAGCACTCCGGGATAGTAATCTCGAACTGATCGGGCCTCAGTCTTTTGACTCTGGCTTTCAGTCCGTATCCCGCAAAAAGGGTCAGAGAGACAAACTGCGGAACATACCTAAGATCGGGTTTGACTCTTGGATCTTCGCCCAGAGCTGACACATGTTCGAGCGCAGTCATGCGCCCCATTATCTCTTGGAAGAAAGTCTCTATCTCTGGAAATTGCTTCGCGACCTCGCTGTTCCTTGGCATGAATAGGCGCACCAGAGCTTCAGCGCTATTCTTGATGGCGAGATAGCTGTCGAAGGGCACAGTTCTTACTCGCTTCTGTCCGTAAGTTCCCTGAAGCCTCAGAAGAAAGAAGGCTAAGGGCATAGGCAGCTTCAACGCGAGTTGTGAACGTCTGCTGAGAGGCTTCAATGGCGGAAGCTCACGCTTCTCCTCAAGCGCTGTCGAAATGAGTCTGCGAATCCTCCATCGGGTGAGAGTCTCGAGGATCTCATCGAACTTGTCAGGGAATATTATCTGAATCTCGTCCAGTCTTCTATCGATGAGGTGAGAGTAGAGAAGTCGCTCTTCAGAAGGTAGATCCAGTTCTTCTATTGACTGAAGTCCTCTCGTGATTCGGATCGCTCCTAAGTTGTCCATAAGGTATGTCTGTGCCCTGCGAACCTCCTCAGCGTCCTCCTTCGGCGCCTGATCTGTGAACTCATCACCCCATCGTATGAGTAACTGATCTTCCTTGACCACGTATGGAAAACTGATGAGATGATATTCCGGCTTCGATCCTCTCAGGAAAGAAAACGAAGGTTGGTAGACTTCTTCTTGCCTCGAGATCCGAATATCGATCACGCTGTCGGTGATCGCCTGTAGTTTCTTCTCGAACGATGGATAAGCTCCTCTCGGCAACGTGCAGAATTCGACGAAATCCTTGTCTACGATCTTGCTCGACCAGTATTCAAGCATCCTCAATATCGCGTCTTCGTTAACCTTGAGCAGAAGCCTAGGAAGATAGTGATGAACGATCACCGACGCTCCAGATTTGTCACGATAGTCTGCAACCTTCAGGTTGATGTCGTTAAGAGATTTTGAGACATCCAACCTGTCAAGCTGGAAATGGGTCTCGATTGGATGAGAGGAGAATACAGTAACTGGCTTGTCCTTGATTCTGGATAGCAAAGGGTTCAGGAACATCAGCGACTCATAGAACGTTTCATCGAGCACGGTTACTAGGGAGCCTAACCTAATGTTCGAGATCTTGTCAAAGATCTCGTGCCTTGTCTCGAAGGCTCTCATGAACCGAACTCCTGATACTAGGGCGACGATTGGATGGACCAAGTTACCTTTTATTAGCGCCGTGCTTAAGTCTTATCTCCTTGTTGTTGATGAAGAACCGTATCTAGACGCGAAAGAACTTCAAAAATCGGCGAAAGAAGGTGCTGCGGCTGAAAAAGGCGTCTAATCTCCTAGAGCTGACCTTTCCAAGATCGACACTGGTCTGCGCCTCAGCTGCAGTCCTCGGCGTCCTGATCAGTGGCTCCAGAGACCTCATTCAAATGCTATTCGCAGGAGTGACCTTTTCTTTGATCTCTGCAACATTTTTCAGCCTTGACAGCCTTGTGGACATCGAAATAGACAGAGTCAGCAGGCCAAACCGACCATTGCCATCCGGAAGGGTCGGCTACGCTCAGGCGAGGAGGTTGGTTTTCTTGCTTTTCCTATCTTGCGTCGGGGTGATGGTAGTCTACTGGAGCTTCGCTACAAATCTCATTCCATTGACTCTGTCTCTGGCATGTTTGGCATTAGCGGTCCTCTACTCTATTCCTCCGAGGCTGTCAGAGGTTCCGCTGTTATCCAACGGGATTGTTGCGTCCCTGTTCACTCTCTTTCCAATACTTACAGGATGGGCGATCTCACGCCCGATGGGAGAGGCTCCTCTCACTATGCTTGCCGCGGTGTTCTTTTTGGCGTGGGGAGATATGGAAGACTTTGTGGATCTTGAAGGCGATAGATCCAGAGGAACGAGGACTCTCCCAATCGTTGTGGGAGAGAAGGCGGCTGGAGCTGTGCTAGCTGGGCTATGCTTCTTCTCACTGCTGATCGGCTTTCTCGACCTATTGACAACAAGGCGCCTTTACTGGCTGGTTAGCCTTCCTCTGCAAGGAATCGTGTTCTTGCTGACTTCAACCCTCCTGAGAAGCCCTTCAAGAGAGCAGATAAGGTTCAGACACAGCTCAAGCGAGGTATTGGTCTTCGCCGCCGGCATGGTTCTAGGGCTCGGTTATATGTTGATCGGCTGAAACTAGCGCTTCTCAATCTCGAAGAGCTGCACATCCAAGGCGACCACCCTCTTCGGTGTGGTCTTAACGTTCAGAGTTCCCTCAATGAACTTCTGATTGATCTCTAGCGGAAGAA
Source organism: uncultured Candidatus Bathyarchaeia archaeon (assembly GCA_964460055.1). GTDB lineage: Archaea > Thermoproteota > Bathyarchaeia > RBG-16-48-13 > CAYWPD01 > CAYWPD01. Next base: position 57,525 of record CAYWPD010000002.1, on the reverse strand, counting down.
TGGGTCTAACCACTTGTATGTGGTTTTCAGACAGGACGAATGAACCCAGGCCAGTCTCGCTCATGAGCTTCAAAGCAACAACCCACATCTCAGGATTAGTCGTATCTGTGTTGAACTGGAACATGGCTATCGACTGAACGACCTCTGCAAGCTCTCTTCCGATGTCCTCGTAGTCCTCCTCCTTAATCCTTTGGAGTAGGCTGTCGATCATCCTCTTCGGGATAACTACTACCCGAACCGGGCCGGCATTGAAGGCTCCTCGCATCCATTGGTCCATCGTATATCTTCGCCCAAACTTCACACAGAGCTCGACAAAATCCTTCATCGACCTTGAGCGCCCTTCGGCGATTGATTCGTTAATATACGTAAGGTCCTCTTTGTCGAGCTGTACCGAGGTGACCTGTTTCTCAGGCGGTTCAGCTCGGGCAGCCATTTTCCTTCACTGCTATCGCATTGTATGTTTTTCTATGGCATATAAATGATTTTATTGCTTTCATTTGAACCTAATACAGAACCTGATGACAAGTCACCGTCAGAAACAGAATGTCTGGCGCCGTTAAATAGGAGCGCGTCTCCTAAATTCACCCGTCAAAGGTGCACTTGTATGAGCGACGCAAGTCATAGAGAACTCGAAGCCAAGGCAAAAGAGTATATCCAAGGGTGCTACCCCGTTCTCTACCCGATAATCCCACTCAAAGGAAAAGGAGCCTCACTCAAAGACGTGACTGGCAAGGAGTACCTTGACTGCTTCTCAGGAATTTCCGTCACGAATGTCGGTCACTGCCATCCAAGAGTCGTGAGAGCGATATGCGATCAAGCATCGAAGCTGGCACACGTCCTCTGGAATAACGTGCCCATGATCATGTTGGCAGAGAAGCTCGCTCAGATAGCTCCAAAACCATTGAAAAAGTCGTATTTTTGCAACAGCGGCAACGAGGCTGTCGAAGGGGCAGTCAAGCTATCAAAGAAGTACTCGTACAAGCATGGAAAAGTCGGCTCACACGTGGTCACGCTCGACCATGGCTTCCATGGACGCGGCGGAGTGGCCTTGACATTGACAGGCGAAGCTACCTACAAACACGGGATGGGAGGATTCGCCGACTACCCCGGCGTTGTCTATGCACCTGCCCCATACTGTTACAGGTGCCCCGCCAAGCATCCACAATGTAACATAGCCTGCGCACAGAAACTAGAGGATCTAATAGTTCACCACCTTTCGCCCGAGAACGTGGCCGCTTTCATCGTCGAGCCGATCGAAGGGGAAGGTGGAATCATAGTTCCGCCGGACGAATACCTTCCATTGGCCCAGAAGATCTGCAGAGAAAACGGAGTGCTGTTCGTAGCGGATGAAGTCCAGACCGGCTTCGGAAGAACCGGAAGGCTATTTGCGAGTGAACACTACGGCCTCTCCCCGGACGTTATGACACTCGCCAAGGCTCTTGGAAGTGGTATGCCGATATCGGCGGTTATGTGTAGCGATGAAGTGAACACGGCTTGGGAGGCTGGAGATCACACTACTACGTTCTCCTCAAACCCGATCTGCTGTGCGGCAGCTCTCGCGGGAATCGAGGTCATAATCGAGGAGAAATTGCCTGAGAAAGCTGCAAACACTGGGAGATACATCCTTGAGGGGTTGATGGAGATGGAGAAGCGGTACGATGTAATGGGAGAGGTGAGGGGAAAGGGAATGATGATAGGCGTGGAACTGGTCAAAGATCGAGAGACAAAGGCGCCGGCGAGAGAAGAGGCTTCGAGGATCAAATCCAAGATGCTTGAGAGGGGAATAATCATAGGAACAGGAGGCATCCGCAGAAACATACTGAGGATACAGCCACCTCTGATGCTGACAACAGATCAGGCCGATCGCCTGCTCGAGAACCTTGAGTCGGTCTTCAAAGAACTGGGCTAAGACCTCCACCAGTCCATTCTTTTCTAGAAGAATCACTACTGACCCCAGATTGGAAGTCGAAGAAGACCGCTCATGTTAGTGATTCTATGATCTGGAGAGATCTTCCCATAAGATTCCATTCGCCTCGTGAGCAGAATGGTCACTACACCTGCCATTCTCCCGGCCACGATATCGGAGGAACTGTCTCCAACGTATGCAGTGTACTGGGTTTTAACCCCAAGCCTATGGCAAGCCTCAATGAGAGGCTTCGGAGACGGCTTGGTCTCACTTACATCATTCGCTGCTACTACGGCTGCGAATGAATCAAGCAAACAGAAATCTGAAAGGATCTTCAATGCAGTTCTGCGAAGATTGTTCGTCACGACGCCTAGGCGCAAACCTCTCCGCTTCAATTCTTTCAGAGTCGACAGCACGCTCGTTCCAACCACAACAAGCTCTCTAGAGAGCTTGTTCTCGTAGAGGTTGAGTTCGAACGCGACCATTCTGTCTATCAGATTCGCTCTGTCAGGCACTCCTTGCGGCAGCAGTTCTTCAAAGATCATTCTATCCGTGGCCCAATAGAGAGCATCAACGTTTTCATTTGTGGGAGGATCATGTCCAAAGGCTGAGAAAGTGTCAATAATCGCTGTGCGTATGGCAACTTTGGAGTCGATAAGCACGCCGTCGATGTCAAATAGCACGCCTTGGAGCAGACGTGGTGCATTGCTCGTCATAGTCTGCTACCCGACTTTCCGGCTCGGATTATGGGATGCGATACATGTTATAAGGGCTACGCCATCGATTATCTGATAGTGAGCAGTCTATGGTTCTTATCCTATCGAGACAAGATGTCGAGTCAATTCTAGATATGAAGGCCAGTATGCAAGCTGTAGAAGAAGCTTTCAGACAGTATGCCCTAGGCACTCTCGAGATGCCACTGAGAACCACGATACGGCCGAAGGACTTCGGCGGAACATTTCTAGTCATGCCAGCTTTCATCGGAGGAATGAAGGCTCTTGGCTTAAAGGTTGTCACGGTGTACCCAAAGAATCCAGAGAAGTTTGGGCTCCCAACGATACTAGCGACAATTATGCTTAATGACCCGGAGACAGGGGGGCCGCTGGCAGTTATGGATGGCGCATATGTAACCGCCATGCGAACAGGAGCCGTCAGTGGCGTAGCTACGAAGTATCTGGCTAGACGAGATGCAAACGTGGCTGGAATCTTCGGAGCTGGAGTACAAGCACGAACTCAACTCTGGGCTATCGCCGAAGCCAGACAACTCACCAAAGCCAAGGTGTTTGACGTAGACTTGAACAGAGCCAATCAGTTCTGCAAGGAGATGGGTGAGAAGCTCGGAATCGAGGTTGTCAGATCGAACTCTGCGGAAGATACGGTCAAGGGCTCCCACATAATTGCAACGGCCACCACGTCGAAAACCCCTATATTCGAAGGACGATGGCTGGAGCCCGGAATGCACGTGAACGGCATAGGATCCCACTCACCAGACGCCAGAGAGCTCGATACGGAGACGATCAGAAGATGCAAGATAGTCGTCGATCAGAGAGAGGCGGCATCAAAGGAGGCAGGGGATCTGATGATGCCGGTGGCCGAAGGAGTCTTAACTTGGGAATCCATCCATGCGGAGCTGGGTGAGATCATCACGGGAAGAAAGCTTGCACGAACATCGGAGAGCGAGATAACCTTGTTCAAGTCGGTGGGCCTTGCTCTCCAAGATATCTCAACAGCCACCATGGTATACCAGCTTGCAAAGGAGAGGCAGGTAGGAAAGAGCATCGATATCTAGCCTCCTACCATTTTCTGGAAATCCCAACCTCCTAGTTGAGAGAGCCTGATGACGGGGGTTTTGCCCCAATACTTTTCTCGGTACCGCTCAATTTCCTGCTTTTTGGATTCGAGACATTCTTTAAATTGAACCATCTGAAGATCCTTACATGTTGGTTCACTCGTCCGTACGGCTTTGGGATATAGATGAGGCCTCCGTGTGAGATCGTATACAAACAGCTCCTCCCCACTCTTCGAGCACTAGTGGCACAACAGCTGGTCGAAATCGGGTGGACTCAAGAACAGATTGCGAAGAGGCTTGGAATAACCCAAGCTGCAGTCAGCAACTACTTGGGTATGCTCAAGAGATCTGGAGAGCAAGAGCTGCTCTTGACACCCAAGGTCCGTGAGTCGGCGAAGAGAATGGCCTCGAAAATTGATGAAAGCGGCCTGACGATTCCAGGACAGATCTCTGAGGTATGCGATCTATGTGTCGCCTTGAGATGTGGTGGGGTCACCTGCCAAGTGCACAAGATGGAGGTACCTGAGCTCTCGGAGCACGGCTGCGAAGTATGTTACGAGATATTCACCAAGTCAAAAACTGAGGTTGACCTGCGAACAAAGATCTTAGCTGAAGTTCGTGACGCAACCTCCAAACTAGAGGAATCGAGCGGCTTCGTCGAAATGATGCCTCAAGTCATGGTAAACTTGGCGTACGCTCTTCCCGAAGCAAAGACCGTCTCTGATGTCGCAGCAATACCCGGGAGGATCGCCAAAATCCATGGTCGCCCTAAGGCTCTGATGTACCCTGAGTTCGGGGCTTCCACACATCTTGCAGCAATCCTTTTGGCTGCGATATCAGTGAGTCCGAGCATAAGGTCCTGCATTAATGTCAAGTTTGATCGTCAAGTCGAGAAGGCAATCGAGGAGTTGAAGTTCTCGATGGCGGAACTTGAGGTCAGTAGTGCCGACATCTCGGTTGTCTTCAATAGAGCGAAGAAGTTTTTTTCCGCGCTGGGAAGCGTCCCCGACACGATGATCGATAAGGGCGGACTCGGCATAGAGTCGATAACTTACGTCTTTGGTTCAACTCCCATGGAAGTTGTGGACAAAGTACTGAAGCTGACAGAGCAATCAGCAAAGGTCTAGAGAAAGAGATGCAATTCGACGTCAAGGCTGTTGCCTGTAATCATTCCCTAACAATCGGCTGAGAATCACGTATGGGCAAAAAAGGGAAATGACCGGGGAAGCTAGAGAAGGAGGGCAAGTATCGCCTTCTGCGCATGCATCCTATTCTCGCCTTCATCGAAGACAACCGACTGCGGACCATCTATTACTTCGGCAGTCACTTCTTCACCGCGGTACGCTGGGAGGCAGTGCATGAAGATGGCATCATGCTTCGCTTCCTTCATGACTGCGTTGTCAATTCTAAACGGGCTGAAATCAGCCAGTCTCTTGGTCTTGTCAGCTTCGGGTTTGCCCATGCTATGCCAAGTGTTGCCATATACGATGTCGACGTCTCTGACCGCCTCTTTCAGCCCTGACCCTATTGCCAGTTTGGTCCTCGAATCCTTCGCGCACTCTTCGGCGAGTTCAAGTATCCTTGGATTAGGGTCATACCCCTCTGGTCTTGCGACGTAGAGATCCATGCCCATCTTTGGACATCCAAGTATCAGTGAGTGACAGACGTTCCAGACATCTCCAGCGTATACCATCCGAAGTCCATCGAGGCGCTTCTTCTTCTCCAAGATCGTGAGAAAGTCAGCAACAATCTGGCACGGGTGTTCAAGATCAGTCAGCGCATTTATCACAGGGTTCTTCATATACTTCGCATAGGTTTCGACTTCCTCCTGTGCGTATGTTCGGATCACAAGTCCATCGCAGTAGCCATCTATGATACGAGCCGTATCCTCCGTGGTCTCGCCACGAGCGAGCTGCATCTCGTCTGGCCGCATGTAGAACGCTTGGGCCCCTAGATGAGCTAGCCCGGCTTGGAAGGAAAGCCTAGTCCTAGTGGAGTGTTTCTTGAAGATCATGGCCACGGTTTTTCCGTCCAAGAGCTTGGGCTTGTCACCAATCTTATACCTCGTCTTCAGGTTCTTGGCTGTCTCCAAGATGAAGTCAAGCTCGTTCTTGCTAACATCACTAATCGAGAGGAAATCTCTCCCTCTCAGGTTGACCATTTCCGTTCGCCACCACCATTGTGAGGCGATATTGCACCACATTTCCTAATAAGGGACGCAGTCCTGTGCTTCGCTTGAATCCTAAACATCGATCCCGCTCCCGTGGACTCTCAGAAGACCCTTCTAGACTCATCAGACGCCATTTTGCAGCGTGAAAAAAGGCGAATCACGACTTGATGAGCATGCAAGCATTTCCTTGACCCATAGAGACATCCTAGCGAAAGCTTTTTGGACAGACATGAGAACTGGTGTTGACCTTTCTGGAGGGACCTAGTGTAGTTGTTCGAGATAAGATTCCATGGAAGAGGTGGACAAGGAGCTGTTACAGCAGCACTGATTCTCGCCGACGCCGCTCATAGAGAGGGCAAGTATTCGCAGAAGATTCCATTCTACGGCGGGGAGAGACGAGGCTCTCCCGTAACTGCGTATGTTAGACTTGACGAGAGACCTGTACGAATAACGTCGGAAGTATACAGGCCGGACTGCATCATCGTGCTGGACTCGGCATTGATAAAGATAGCAAATGTTGCCTTTGGACTGAAAGAGCAGGGTATCGCCGTTCTAAATGATCCTAGGCCGCCAGAGAAGATAGATCTGGGCACGAAGGTGGCCAAACTTGCATCGGTGGACGCGACAGACATTGCAATCAAGATCTTTGGTCCGGCCGCGATCCCGATCACGAGCACCGCAATGCTTGGGGCGTTCTGCAAGGCAACAGGCCTCGTGAAACTTGAATCGCTGCATGAGCCGATCAAGGAAAACTTCCCAGGCTACATTGGAGACCGGAATCTGGAGGCGGCCAAACTCGGTTATGAACAGACCGCGGTCAAGACGGCATAGGTGAGAGAAGTTGAAGCAAATGAGATTGAAGATCAAGACTCTGAAAGATCTCGAGAAGGAGTCGGGAATCGCATTCAGAATGACTCTGCCGACTGGCTTGTGGAGAGTCTTCAAGCCTGTGATAGACCATAATAGATGCATCAAATGCGGAATTTGCGAGATCTACTGCCCTGACTATGCGGTCTACAAAGGCAAAGAGCACTTCGTAGAAGTCGACTACGACTACTGCAAAGGCTGTGGCGTCTGCGCCAACGAGTGTCCGGTGAAATGCATCGACATGGTAAGGGAGACGTTCGTATAGGAGGATGAGAAGATGGCTGTAACCAAAGTTCTAGATGGAAACGAGGCCGCTGCTCAAGGAGTCAAACTTTCCAGAGTAGAAGTTATAGCAGCGTACCCGATTACACCACAGACAGAGCTCGCAAACCGCCTTGCAAGGTTCGTTGCGGAAGGAGAAATAAAAGCAAAATACGTTACCGTCGAAAGCGAGCACGCCTCAATGAGTGTATGCGCCGGGGCCTCTGCAGCAGGAGCTCGAGCATTCACAGCTTCAGCTTCTCAGGGAATCGTCTACATGGAGGAGGTCATCTGGATGGTTCCTGGAATGAGGCTGCCAGTCGTGATGTGTATCGCTAACCGCTCCATCGCATTTCCCGGAGCATTGAAGGCTACTCACAGTGACTCACTTCTGCAGAGAGACAACGGGTGGATACAACTTTACTGTGAGAACAGCCAAGAGGTCTTGGATACCTGCATTCAAGCCTATCGCATAGCGGAGGACAAGAGGGTCTATCTGCCCGTGATTTTCGCACAAGATGGATATGTGGTGACAGCTAATGCGATGCCGGTTGAGATCCCAGACCAAGAAGCCGTTGACAAGTTTCTGCCGCCATACAAACACGATTTCGTGAACCTCGACCCGGACATGCCTCGGGAGCCGGAAGAAGGACCGGTCGACGAGATAGAAACGGAGTCCAGATACCTCATGGACATCGCGATGGAGAACGCTAAGAAAGTGATCAGAGAAGTCGACGAGGAGTACGGCAAGATGTTCGGGAGAAAGTACGGAGGTCTCGTGGAAGAATATCGATGCGATGGCGCGGAAGGCGTGCTGATAACGATGGGCTCGATCACTGGAACGGCGAGAGAAGTCGTCGACTCGATGCGAAGCAGAGGAAAGAATATTGGCCTCGTAAAATTGAAGGCTTTCAGGCCGTTCCCAACCGAAGAGATTCGGAAAATAGCAGAACAAGTTGGCGCGATAGGTTTCGTGGACAGAAACTTCTCGCATGGGTCAGCCGGTGGAGGAATCGGCTGCATAGAGACAGCTAAGGCCCTCTACAACTACAAGTATCGGCCGCCGCTCCTAGGGTTCATAGCTGGAATCGGTGGAAGAGACGTGACGCCAGCCCATTTGGAATACATGGCGGATAAGGTTCTGAACGCTGCGAAAACGGGTACAGTAGAACAAGAGGTGGAATGGGTTCAGCTGAGAAGATAGGAGAGGATCATGTTGGCAACTGAACAGATTGAAGACATGAGAAAACTGCTACCATCGGGTCATGGATGCTGCCCCGGATGTCAAGGTCCAGTCGCCACGAAGATGATACTTAGAACATTGGGCAGAAGGGTCATTCTCTTCGGGTCCGGCGGTTGTGGGGACTTCACTCCGAAGACGGTTCCATACTTCGGATTGCACTTTTCTGGAGTTGGGACTGGTGCGACTGGGATACTGGCAGCGCTTGAAATGAAGGATAGAAAAGACGTAACGGTCATCTCGCTTGCCGGAGATGGCGCAACGGGAGACATAGGATTCGGAAAGCTGGCGGCGATAGCTGAACGCAATGACAATATGATACACTTCTGCTACGACAATGAAGCGTATATGAACACAGGCATACAGAAGAGCGGCCTCACACCGTTCGGAGCATGGACCACAACAACCCCTGCAGGGAAGACCACTAGGAAGAAAGACGTTCCGATGGCGTTGGCAGCGATGAAGATTCCATACGTTGCGACTGTGACGGTCGCTTATCGAGGGGACTTCCAGAACAAAGTCAAGAAAGCCTCGGGGATACAGGGATTCAAGTATATACATGTACTTGAGCCGTGCCCGACGGGCTGGAGAGTCTCGCCGGAGAAGTCGGTCGAAGTTCTGCGTCTGGCCGTTCAAAGCCATATGTGGAACCTCTATGAAATCGAGAATGGGGTATTCAAACTGACCATGAAACCCAAGGAAGTTCCTGTGAAGGAGTACTTCAAAATCCAAGGAAGATTCCGACACTTGAAGGAAGAGGACATGCAGAGAATTCAGAAGTTTGTCGATGAAGACTGGGCAAGGCTAAAGGAATGGGATGGAAAGAGCGTCTGGGTTGGCACCCCGTGGCGGGCTACCGCCTAGAACCTTCTTTTCTTTTTTAGAAGTATGAATCGCAACCCAGTCTGATGGGCAGTTTCTCTTAGCTTCTGGCCGTTCTCCACGAGTCCGCTCCGCTCGTCTGCGCGATGCCAGCCCTCTCCAAGCCTTGCAGATATGCTTCAACGACAGCCTCAGTCAGATCGTAATTCCATGCTCTGCAGGCCGGAAATCTATGATAGATTTTCTCCGCCAGTTCTCCGGTCCTAACTGGCATTGATAGTTCTCTCACTATGTATTCTTCCCATTCGTCCGCAGCTTCCAATCCTGACTGGACGAACCTCTCCACGTCCGCGTCTTTGACGACTCCGTTGTGTCCAGTGAGAAGTGTCTCAGATTTCATCGTCGAAAGTCGCTTCATAGATCTCTTGTATTCGTTCAGACTATGGAAGGGCAGAGGAATCGACGTGCCAGATTCAGGCCAGTATATGCCAAAGGCATCGGAGCAGACCAGCATTTTGCTCGAACTTTCGTAGAGGCAGAGCTCTTCAGGGGAGTGACCAGGAGCCAACAACGCGTCGAACTCAAGATCGCCAATCTTGATTCTATCACCATCTGACAGGATCGAGTTTACTTTCAGCGGTAGCAATGCATCGCTGCCATACTTGCTGACCACTTCCTGTTGATCTGAGATTCCTGAAAGATCTCGGAACCGCCATCGAGGATCTTCCAAGGCTTTGGCGTTGAAGCTGGAGGTCGCGATCCGCGTTGAGGGTGCTTGCCTAAGTAACTCCGGTAGGCCACCGACATGGTCTTCATGGTATTCGGTCACAAAGATCCAACGGATTTGAGTTGGTTGGAAACCAAATGACCTGATGTTCGAGACGATTCTGGGCATTGCTTCTGCGTAGTTGGCGTCCACAATCGCTAGGTCATCGTTTCCGCAGATGAGGTATGTGTAGTACTTTTCGCCTGAAGTTATGTAGAGGTAGTCTGACACCTTTAACTCGGTTGTCAAGAAGACCATCTTCGATCTCCGTCAGATCTGTTCAAATCTGCCAAGCCAAAAATTTTTTCTTGGAAACTACAGGCATTAGCTTGTTGAGGTCATCTTGTTAGAAGATCTCCAGCGGACAACATGCTGCGTTGTGTAAGGGTTTTTAGTAATTAGAGCTGAAGTTTCGTACCATAGGTAGAGGACAGTTGAGAAAACTGAATGAGCTGGAACTCGAAGACCTGCTGACTGGTGCCAAGATTTTGGGGACAGGTGGAGGTGGATCTGTGGAGTCAGGTAGAAAGATGATCGAGGAGGCTCTCTCCCATGGGAAAGAGTTCAAGCTCGCGGATTTCGGAGACGTTCCTCAGAGCGGACTCGCCTTCATCATAAGCAAAGTTGGCGGCGGTGTTCCGAAAGAAGTGACCGAAAGGTTATCGAAATTGCCAAGAGTTTCTGAAGAGGTAGTGTTCATGGCAAAACGAGAGCTTGCGAAATACCTGAACGAACAACCCTACACATTGCTTCCAAGCGAGATAGGTGCCGGAAACACGATAGTGCCCATGTACGTGGCAGCGATGAGTGACATCCCAGCCTTGGACGCGGACTGTTGCGGAAGGGCAAAACCGGAGATAAGCATCTCCACCACAACCGTGAAAGGAATTCCATCCACACCGCTCTCAATAGCCACACCTTTCGGAGACATCTTCATTCTGAAGTCCGCACTCGACGACAATAGGGCTGAGGATCTGTGCAGACATGTTGCACTCGCTTCTGGAGGCCTGTGCGGAGTCGCAAGAACCCCAACTAGAGTCAGGTTGTTGAGAGATGCAACCATTTCGAAGTCGATATCTTGGTGCATTAGAATCGGCGGGGAGCTCCGAAAAGCTAGGGAGAAGGGAAGAGATCCCATATTAGCGCTCATTGATGTCATCAAAGGTTTCGAACTCTTCAGAGGAGAAGTGAACGTCTTTGAGCGGGAGGAAAGGGGCGCCTTCATGTGGGGGAATATTCAACTAAGAGGGTCCGAAAGGTTTGATGGACATAGCCTGAGAGTCTGGTTCAAGAATGAACACCTTATCAGCTGGAAAGATGGAAGGCCGTTCGTAACGTGCCCAGATGCGTTGTGCATAGTTGACGAGGAAACCTGTGACGGGTTATCAAACTTTGAGAACGATTTCCGCGTCGGTCGACGCGTCGCTGTTGTGGGGGTGCCTGCCCCGCCGATATGGAGAGAGCCCAAGAGTTTGGAGATTTTCGGGCCGAGACATTTCGGATATGAAATCCCATACAATCCGATCGAGAACCTAGTTAGACCGAGCTAGTTGAAGCCTGTTCACGGAGTCGGCACTAGATCCGGATCCCTTTGTAGGACGGATCTAATTTCTTAGATCTTCAGCCTTTGTCTTAGGGGTAACAAACTCTCCGTGTCCCTTTGATCCTGTTATTTCGCCTTTTTCAGCAACAACCTCACCACGGACGATCGTTTTTTCTATTCTTCCTTTGACTTTCCACCCATCGTATGGAGTCCATCCGACTTTGTAGTGCATCCCATCAGACCTAATGGTGTCTTCTGATTTCAAGTCCAGTACTACGATATCTGCATCCGACCCGACTCTGATGACGCCTTTCTTGGGATAGATTGAGAATAGCTTCGCGGGGCCGCTGCATAGAATCTCGGTCAACTTCTCCATTGTGAGACGTCCCTTGCCTACCCCTTCGCTCAACATCAATGGTAGCATAGTCTGGACGCTGGGAATCCCAGCGGGAACCTCGAAGACATCTTCTTTCATTTTCTCCTCCTTGAAGAATGGAGCGTGGTCTGAGGCTACTATGTTGATGCTGCCTTCACGAAGGGCTTCCCAAAGCTTGGCGATACGTGTTTTGTCTCTCAGAGGCGGGTTGATCTTGGCGAGTCCTGCCAACTGTATCATACTTTCGCTATCGAGCAGTAGGTAGTGTGGGCAGGTTTCGCAGGAAGCGTCCAACCCTTCGTTTCCCGCAGATCGAACAGCCTCAGCCCCTTCAGGAATGCTCAAGTGAAATATGTGCAGTTTGCATCCGACTTCTCTCGCGAGCAGGACAGCTCGCCGAACAGCCTCGTACTCAGAGATCGGCGGCCTTGATTCAATGTGAGCCAGAGGATCTCTCCTACCGAGCTTTCTGAGTTTCTTTGTAAGATGGGAGATAATCTGCTCATTCTCCGCATGCACTCCGACACGGAGGCCGGTTGCGGAAATGGTTTGAAACGCCTCAAAAAGCTCGCCGTCTGACAACTTCGGAACTGTATCTGGAAGCAACTCCACCATTGGAGCCTTGTAGCCCGTGACGCCCAGCTCAGCCAATCTAGAGATTTCCTGCAGATTCTCTGGTAAGACTCCTCCCAAGAGGCAGAAGTCGACATAGCTCTCCCTCTGGGCGATCGAGAGCTTCAGTCTCATATTCTCCGCCGTAGTCGTTGGAGGGATGTTTATCGGATGATCCTGCAAGGTGGTCACTCCTCCAGCCGCTGCGGCGGCGGTGACGTGTTCATAGTCCTCCATGTTGAAGCCAGGTGTCTGCGAATGACAATGCGCGTCGACGACGCCTGGAATAACCAGTTTGGACGATGCATCGATGGTTGTCGAAGCGCTCGGAAGGTGAGAAGGACAAGCGATAGAAGCGATTCTTCCAGACTCGATGGCTATCCCAACGTTTTCAAGGATACCGAATTCGGAGACGATCTTTCCTCCGATGACGACTACATCAACTGTCCTCAAGAGTCTCCCCGCCACAACGGAATAGTAGTCGATCTAAGTAAGCCTAGCCGTCAATAGGGAAGACTTGGTTCAAGACAAAGAAGCGCAGATTGCAGGCAACCGCTACCAATCCTTTCTTCTCAAATCGCTTATCTTTGTCACGTTCCAGCCACAGGCACGCGCTTCTGTGATGAACATACATACATAGTTCACAATCGATTCTGCGATCTTGTATCCTTTTTCGGCAGAAGCCTTGTCCGGCGCCCCTGAAGACCCGCATCCTGCGAGCTCTTCGAACTTCCAGTTGATCTTCAGATGCTTCGGAAGGTGTGGAACGACTCCTCTTGCCTTTCTCATGTCAACAAGATCAGGTCGGAGGTGGAGTATCATGGAGGTCTCTCCCTCGCCGCCGTGTCCGAGCCCCGACCACACTTCAAAAGTTGATTTCGGCAGAAGTTCACCCGCTGCTACCCACCAAGCATCCAACGTCGCAACGAACATTCCATGTCCCTTTACCTCTTTGGCAGCCTCATCTAGTGCCGGGGAGTTTCCATCATGCCCGTTGATAATGACGGCATTTCTTATGCCGTGCTTCAATAGGCTCAGCAAGAGGTCGGTAGCCAGCGCTTTCAGGGTCTCTGGTCTTAGAGACATAGTCATCAAGAAACTGGCATGGTGAGGGCTCACTCCATAGGGCTGGGTGGGAAGCACAATTGCACCACCACATCTTTCCGCTATCCGTAAGGACAACTCTGATGGTGTTATGCAGTCTGTGCCGAAAGGGAGGTGTCCTCCGTGATTCTCGGTGCTACCGAATGGAACTATGGCCACATCGGCCTTGCCAACGGCCTCCTTAACATCCTCGCCGTTCATCTCAGAGAGGAGAACTTTGTCCAGATTCACCACCTCGACGTAGGGCCTCAGCTTATATCTTGTGCGGATCGTCGCCTAGAAGATAATAAACTACCGGCATTTTCACTTGTCAAGAAGATTTCTTGGAATTCCTTATGGATAGGTCGAGCTCTTTACGGCGTTCCAGAGACGAGCGCGTATGCAAAATCATCCGAAACTCGCAAAAGTGCTGGAGAAATGGAATCGGCGCTACGCTTGGCTATGGGAGCTGGTTCTCAATCTCGTACGCATGGGGGATCTGGTACATGTAAATTGTATGGTACTCGAAGCTCTCTCTCTGTATTGTTCTCCATCCGTTTATTGAGAAGTCGTGGCTCACTATTCTTGTGCCCGGACTGGCTTCCGCTCTCAGCTTTGGCTTGAGTCGGTCGTTGGCTGTACCAGTTAGGTATAGAGTAATGATCGTAGCTTCCTTGAGGTCTGCATTGAAGAGGTCTCCCAGAACGATCTTTGCGCGGTTCCATAGTCCTTGTTTCTCAATCTCTTGTACACCCAGTTTGTATAGGTCTTCACGCAGTTCGTATCCTACAGCCTTCCTCACGCCGAATTCCTGGATCGCCGTTGTGATGATTCTGCCATCGCCACATCCCAAGTCCACCAGAACGTCGTTCGATCCTGCCTGAGCAAGTTCCAACATCTTTCTTACGACTTCACGCGGCGATGGAACGTATGGAGCGCAACTCAACTCTGATATCTTCCCAGGTGAATCGTCTTCCAGAAACTGACTTTCTCTATATTAAGGAATATCTTCCAGAGAATTGCTCACGGGGATAATTCGATGTCCATCAGACTGAAACCGCAGAAGACAGTCGCTAGGTCCGAAGGGAACGGATATAAAAGAGGCTCCTCCCTGTAGTGGAACTCGGTGTATTGGCAGGTCTTGGACGTGGGCTCCAGAGTCGACAAGATACTCGCCGGTTACTACTGTCAAATGGCTCTCAGGCTTTGTGGCCAAGCACGAGACCTCTGTGCGCGAGGCGAATGTCAGAAGGCTTCGGAAGTCTGCACTTTCATATCCACTCTCTGCGTGAGGAACGGGTTCCAGCAATGTGTAAGAGAATCGACGTTATGCAGAGAAGCTTCAGCAATCTGCCAGAACGCAACACAGAGATTGGAGACGTGCAGGAAGGGTTCGAGCGCGTGCCACGAGGCCAGAAGGATCTGCCCCAACAACTTCATCATAACTGCGTCCTAGGGAGGGATTGGAAATTCCTGGAGATATAGAGCTGGTAGAACTACTAAGGCCACGCCTGAGAAATCCTGTAATGATCCAAGGCCTCCCGGGCCTCGGTTTTGTGGGTAAAGTTACGGTGGAGTATCTGATCGAGAAGCTGGCACCGGTAAAGTTTGCTGAACTTTATTCGACGCATCTAACACTACCCGACGGGAACCTCGGGATCAATGTCGAGTTCGACGGGACATACGCGCTACCGAAATACGAGTTCCATCATTATAATGGAAGAAACCAAGACCTCGTCCTCTTGACAGGGGACGCACAGCCGAACGCCTTCGGGCAGTACGAGGTTGCGGCCAGAGTCGTGGACTTTGCTAGAGAAATCGGCTGCGCGAGGATAGTCGCTATAGGAGGATATGGTACCCGGACACAAAGCGACATCGGACTAGTGTATGCTATAACCAATGATAGTTCCCTGGCGCAAACATGCAAGGGACTGGGGGCGCACATCACTCAGGGTGGAGTGGTGACGGGTGCCTGCGGAGTCATATTGGGAGTAGCCGCCCAGAAGCGAATGGAGTGCTTAGGTCTTCTGGGGGCCACCAGAGGAGTCTTCCCAGATGTCGAAGCAGCGAGATCGGTTGTGCGAATCCTTTGTGAGATGTTCGACCTTCGGATCGAGACGAAGGATCTTGATGAAGAGGTTTCAGACATTAAAGCAAAGCTTGAGTACATAAGCAGAGTCCAGTCGGAGCTCCTAGGTGAGAAGAAAACAGGAGAGAAGTTCGGATACATCGCGTGAAAGTCTACGACACCATTATCTCCAATCTTGCGTCAAGACGTGCCTCACAGACTCACAGATCCTCTGTTTCTGTATTTCGAGAGAGACCACCAGCTTAGCAATCAGTACACGAACATCTATCGGCCGTGCTTCAACAGCTTCGATCCACTGAAAGATTTTTTCCGAGTCTGAAGATATCCATAACAGCATAGGGTCGTAAATGAGAGGGTGCGCGTTTGAAGGCAATCGTCTACAGGGGTCCTCAAGCCATACGGGCTGAGGAAGTGTCTGATCCCAAGCTGAAGAGAGGTGACGAGCTCATACGTTTCAGAGCTGGGAGCATATGCGGAACAGATCTCCACTACTTCAAAGGAGAGTGGAAAACCAAAGTCGGCCGAATCATCGGTCACGATGCATGCGGAGAGAACCTTAGGGATGGAGAAAAGGTCGCAGTTGAGCCCATAATCAGATGTGGCAAGTGCAAATTCTGCCTAACAGGAAGGTATCACCTGTGCAGAGATGGAAGCTACATGGGTATGTCCGCTCAAGGCTGTTTTTCAGAGATCTTCGCCGCCCCCAAAGAAAATCTTCACAGAATTCCTGAAAACGTGTCATTCGAAGAATCAGCCATACTGGAACCCGTTGCACTGGCTCTCCACACATTCGAGATGTTACAACCCAAGGTCGGAGAGCGAGCTGTCATACTCGGTCAAGGCCCGATCGGATTGCTGATGACGCAAGTCGCACGACTATGCGGCGTCAAGGTCATAGCGGTAGACCGGGATCCACATCGCCTCGAGGTCGCCAAGAATCTTGGCGCAAATGAGATTGTCGACGCAATCATGACTGACTCAACCGAGGCCATCAATGATCTGACGAACGGAGGAGCAGAAATCGTCGTCGAAGCAGCGGGGTCCAGACATACCGTGGAACAGACGTGTAAGATCGTTGCTCCGGCAGGTAGAGTGGCTCTTGTGGGAGCCTTCACAGGCGGGATGAAGTTCGACGGGGAGGCATCCTTCTTTGGAGTCGAAACTGGGGTCGGGAAATACCCCTTGGCGCTGCAACTAATCTCCGAAGGGAAGGTTGACGTGAAGAGCTTGATCACCCACGTGTTTCCTCTGACTGATTTCGAAGAAGCCATCAAGACAGCCTTGGATCTGACAAAGAAGCCGTTGAAAGTTGTCTTGGTGACTTAGCCGGGTCAGGTTCGGCTTGGCCTCGGCCTGAAGAGTTGTTCTCTGGACGCTCCCAGCAGTCTCAGAATCTTGAGGGGGTATCTGAGATTGCCTATTTGTTCAGGCCGATGTGAGTCGCTGCCGAGAGCTATCTTGACCCCATGATGAAGGCATCTTCTTACGAATTCTGGGCTCGGAACATCCCAACTTCCACTCAATTCGATTGCGACTTTCTGACTCGAAGCTGTTCCTGCTATACTGTCGATCCAGTCAAGAGTGAATAGGGCCGAATCAAGGCCGCGGATCGACTCCGGGAGCCATGTGAGATGAACTATCACATCGATCAATCGGGTTTCCATGGCCGAAATGAGGGTGACTCTCAGATCCTCAACGAATTCTCGAGGATTAAAAACTGGCGTGGGGTCATTCCAGAAGTCGACGCCTCTGAGACTGTGGACCCCGGCGAGGACGTAGTCCAATTTGTGCCGATCTTCGACTGTGATCGTGGGTTTGCCTCCTCCTAGAATGCTGGCTTCGACCCCTTTCAGGAGGCTCAGGGAATCCAGCTCATCAAGATACAGCGGCAAGGAATTGCGCCTCAAATGATGTGGCATCGGTAGATCAGAGAAGCTTGAGAAGTGGTCTGCAACGCCGACAAGCTCGAGTCGTTTCATCATCGCTTCTCTGGGTATCTCTGAGACGACGGTTTCTCCATCGGAGTACGTCGTATGAATGTGAAAATCGTAAAGAGGGATCTTCGGACTGCTATTCAATGAAGGTCCAACGTCGCATTCCCGAGATTGGCCTTGATAATATAACGGTTTTGTAGTATCCGGAAAGGGCGAGTTCTATCGTAAAGAGCTCCAGTACTCTGCGAAGGTCCTCCTAACCTCGTTGAGAATTTGTTCCACTCGATGCCGTAATGCCGCATCCTCTTGTGGAGGGTCGTAGGGATCTGTGACATCTATTTGATCCAGCTCAAGTATTCCACATATTAACGAGTACCAGACCTGAGTCAGCACTTGCGGATTGTACCCGCTGCAAAGCAGTAGCATCAACCTGTCAGAAGAAGACTCTTTGGATACCTTCGAGATTAGCTTGGACACACTGAAGAAGCCACTAACGGTCAGATCCAGATCGCCTAGTCGATCGGCAAAGTGAGCATCGCTTCCTCCGGTTGCCAAGATAAGTTGAGGCTCGAACTCTCTTGCGACTGGGATCAGGATTTCCTCAAGTGCGTATAGGTAGGTACTGTCTCCAGTTCTAGGCGGCAAAGGAATGTTGATGTTGTATCCTTCGCCTTTTCCGTGTCCGATCTGATCGATGAATCCGGTGCCGGGATAAATTGTTCTCGGGTCTTGATGGATGGAAATGAGGAGAACGCTTGGATCATCGTAGTAGATGTCGCTCGTTCCGTTCCCTGCATGAACGTCAAAGTCAACGACCAACGCCCTTCGCAGACCGAAAGCATCTCTCAAATGCTCAATCGTGACTGCGATGTCGTTAAAGAAGCAGAAACCACCTCCGAATGTCTTTCCTGCGTGGTGAAATCCTCCTCCCATCGAAATCCCTCTTTCTGCCTCTCCTTTCATTATCCTCGCTCCGATCTCCATCTCTCCTCCGATCATCAACATCGCCGCATCGAGTATCTTTGGGCTAAGAGGTGTATCCAAGTCGTATGGTGCCGACCTCGACGCTAGCTTCAATATCAACTCTACGTAGTCGGGGTCATGTGCCAGAAATAGATCTTCTTTGGAGGCTGGATGAGGCTCTATCAAAGTCACGTCCTGTCGTTTCATAATTGACTTCTGTTTGAGCAAGGAATAGGTCAGAGGAAACCTGTCGCCCCTGTACGGATGTCCCTCGCCAAGGTCGTATTGACTAAACAATTCATGATACGACAACAGAGTGCGCACTTTTCCCTCTCCCTTTTCTCTCTGCCCGCCGCAATAGGACGATCGCGACATCTATGGATATTGTTGTGCAGATAATCTGAATGATCTTCGGCGACTTGTACTCATAGATCGGGGATCTGTTGTCGAAAGCTTGGAGTCTAGGTCTTGTCCGCGCCTGAATGCAAGTATTCTTAATGAGGATCGATTCTTACTGTAAGACAGCAAAGCGACATCGCATCATTCAAAGGCGGAGAGTGCCGAACCCCTGTCCCGAACCCACGAGGGGAATTCACGGTATCTGGCGATCTTCGATCTGGACGGCACCATAACGACTGAGCGAAGCGTGTGGATGCACATTCACAATGGACTGGGGACTTGGAAGGAAGCCAAGAGATACTCCACCATGTACGAACACGGGATCATCTGCTACGATGAGTGGGCGCATTTGGATGCATCACTATGGAAATCGGTTAACGTCGAGAAGTTACGAAAAATAGTGGAATCGATACCGTACCGACCGGGCGCGTCTGAGACTGTAAGAATGCTCAGAAACATGAGTTTCAAACTTGCAATTGTCAGTGCAGGGCTAACGATGCTCGCTGACAAGGTGAAGAGAGAGCTGGGTTTCGATCATGCCATTGCCAACGAGCCAATATGTCGCGACGGCTACATGACTGGTGAGATTATAGTCAGGGTCGACTTTGAAAACAAGGGTGACATCCTGAAGCACCTATGCAGGGAAGAGAACATATCAGTTGAGAGATGTGTGGCAATCGGAGACAGTGGAAGCGACGTACCGCTACTAAAGGCAGCTGGGATCGCAATCGCGTTCAACCCAGCCTGCAAAGCCCTTGAGAAGGTCTCCGACAAGGTTGTTCGAAGCCACGACCTAAAGGACATTGTTCCGGCAATTCGTGAGGTCTTTCATCGCAAAGGATTTCCGCTTTGTTGAAAGGGCGCGATCGATAGGCATTTGTTATAAGCATCCAAGCCCTCTCGGTAGCTCACTTGCAGATGATGCTGGCAGGACAAGAGGTCTCTGAAGATGCCGCTCTGGAATCTGGTTCTAAGTGGCTTTCCCGGCTGCGGCAAGACCACGCTGGCGACAAGGATACTCGAAGACTATCCAAAGTTTGCCAGAGTAGGCGGCGACGATCTACGGGCTATGTTCTTCAATGAACCATACCCGTGCAGAGAAGAGTCGATCCTCTATCCAGCCATGGCAGAGCTTCGAGACCTGTCCCTGAGGAACAACTTCAATGTAGTCGTAGACACGACTGCGCCAGACAATCAATCTAGGAAATTTCTACTGGAGACAAGGGTTTCTTCCGTCAATTCCTTTCTCATCATCTTCGATGTCGAAAGGGAACTGCTGATAGAGAGAAACAACGCGATGGGACACCAAGGAGCGGTTGAGATATGGGAAAGATATTGGCAGAAGCCAAGTTCAGACTTGCCCATGTTGAAGTTCAGGAACGACTCCCAAGAGGAGTTCGAGATACATTATCGGATTCTCAGAGAGTTCTTGGAGACCAAAGTTGAACCATTTCACGAACACTTCTTCTCCCAGATGTTCCCCATCAGAATCCTCGAAAGGTGGGTGCGCAGGGAAGAGAGAAAGAAGTCGTCAAACCAGAGTAGCAGGTTACCCTGACAATTCGGACTGTCAAAGAGGAACTCTGCCTCCATCACACTTTTCTTCCATATTCACAGAAGGCTACTCTACGTGGTCTTGACTAGTCTCGTCTCATGTCCTCGAGGGCGACCATAGATTGGCTAAACATTAGACTCAGCCGAAATCGCTAGCCAAAGGAACATAAGCGAAGTCCTCAAATCTAACCGCACAGGATTGCCGAAAGACTTCAATTAATGCATCATTAGGTTGGAGAAAAAAGGACGTAATCGGCAGAAGGGCCTGAGAAGACCGCATATGGAGCAAGGTGTTCGAGACCACCAAGCTGAGATGCTGATCGCCCCCTATGTTCCCACGCCGTTCTCGGTCGCTAGGCGTATGCTCAGCCTTATCGATCTCAAGCCGGGCGAGCTGCTCTTCGATCTTGGATGCGGAGACGGCAGGATTGTACTAATTGCAGCACTGGAATTTGGAGCTCGGGCGATCGGCGTTGAGCTTCAAGAGAGACTTTGGCTTCTCGCCACCTCTAGGATCGAGAGGCTGGGTATCGAGAATCGTGTCAAAGTGTTAAAGAAGAATCTGCTTGATGTTGACCTTTCAAGTGCAGACGCTGTCACCTTGTATTTGACGCCGATTGGGAACCAGAGGGTTGAGCCAAAGCTGGAGAGGGAGCTGAGGCCTGAGGCGAGAGTCGTTTCGCATGATTACGAGATGCTGGGCTGGAAACCGACCATCATTGAGAAATTTGCTGAGGATCAGTCGGCGACAGCTACAGTTCACAAGATCTTTGTTTACAGAAAGGCAGAGAGTGTGAGGAAGAGGGTTTCGATTCTCCGAAGGATACTCTCCAGATCTGACTAGTCTTTCACCCCGAGCTTGGTGAAGACGTCACGAGCAACGGACAGCGCGTCCCAAGCAGCAGGAAAGCCTCCATAGACCGACATCTGGATCAGAACCTCGAGGATTTCCCTCTTGGACGCCCCATTCTTGACCGCACCTTCGAGGTGGAATCTCAACTGATTCCTTCTGCCAAGCACAGCGAGAGCGGCCACCGTGCATAGACTTCGAGTCTTCAAGTCAAGTCCTGCCCTGTGGAATATGTCGCCGAAAACATACTCTACCGTGTACCTTTGAAGGTCGGGGTCTACCTCCCTTGAAGTCTTCATCATCTCATCAAATTCGGCGCCCCAGATCTCATGACCTACGTGAAGCCCCTTCTTGTATCTTTCACTATGCTTCTCTTCCACAACCAATCACCACGGTGTGAGTTCATGAAATCTGACTCATTGGATCTACCGTCGTAGTGAACGACCTTTGTAAATCTTTTCACACGCTAACCGATGACGCTCTTGAAGACTCCAAGAAAGTTGCCTCCAAGGATCTTCAAAATGTCATCTTCCGAATAGCCTCGATATAGCAACCCTTCAGTGATGCCAGGAATCTTAGTTACATCTTCGAGGCCAATAGGGGTCTTTTCGATGCCATCGAAATCGGATCCTAGTCCAACATGATTTGGGCCGACCAGCTTGTTCACATGGTCGATGTGGTCGAGGACTCTCTCCAATGTCGCCTTCTCCTTGTCTACAAACATGGGTGCAAAGTTCATCCCCATGACGCCTCCTCTCTCCGCGAGCGCTCTGATCTGATCGTCCGTTAGATTCCTTGGATGGTCGCACAGCGCCTTACAGTTCGAATGAGACGCGACAATAGGCGACTTGGTGGTATTAGCCACATCATAGAAACCTGCCTCGCTCAAGTGGGAGACATCGACGACCATTCCAAGACGGTTCATCTCCTCAACCACCTGCACACCCAAGTTTGTCAAGCCGCCCTTACTTCTGCTCTCCCAGACACCATCAGCCAACTGGTTCCTTTGATTCCACGTGAGGCCCATCGCCCGCACTCCTAGCCTATACAGGCTCCTTAAGACTCCAAGATCGCCTTCAATGGCCTCACCGCCCTCGATTGAGATCAGTCCTGCTATCTTGCCTTTCTCAACCACATTTGCAATTTCAGAATAGTTCCTGACCACGGAGATCCTATCGCTGTTCTTTTCGAACTCGCTATACAGGAGGTCGACAAGCTGAAGCACTCTCTTCGAAGACCTCTCGAGCTTGTACTCCGGCTCAATGTAGATAGCGAATACTTGAACGTCGACGCCGCCCTCAGCGAGTCTGGGAATATCTACATGGCCGATTGACGATCTTTCCCCGAGCGTCCTCTTCTTTGAGGCAATCTCAAGCAGTGTGTCGACATGCGCGTCCACAACAACTGCTCGCCTATGCAGGCCCAACGGGTCTTGACTCACGGTTGTCGACAACCTAACTTCCCTCAAATCAAGTTCAACATGTCAGTTCTGCACTTCTTGCGGAACTACCTTTCAACAGTTTCTGCCTCCTAGAAACTTCAGTTCGAAAGACGTGAATTGCACGCCTGAAACCTTCCACACTTGAGAGATCGCCTGAAACGCAGACCATCGCTCGCTCTTTCATGGCTCACCCAAAACTCGCCAGCAGTAACAAGAAAGACGCTGCGCTTGGGCTAGCCCTGTTGGAGAGAACAAAAAAGGCTGGATCGTCTGTTACGCTGTTGAAGATAGTGAAGACGCCTTCTCCTTTAGAGATTCAGACTCGACTTTGAGCTTCGAAACCTCATCCTCCAGAGTCCTGGCCTTTGCCTCGAGCTCGGCGATTTCGATCCTCTCTTTAAGGCTCTTGATCTCCTCCAGTAGTCTACTCTTCTCCTCTTCAAGGGATTTGATCTTAGCTTCTAACTCCGTCTTCTTTTCGGTGGCTTCCATCAGAGACACCTCTAGTTCTTCAAGCCTCTGAACGTTAATAATTCTAACCCTCTCCTTTTCGTCCGCCACTCTGAACTTGGTCTTACAATTTGGACACTCGTAGACCGCTATCATAGTTTTCCATAACGTGCCATCGGCGTTCGCTCTTCCAAGAAGTGGCCACCTCTTGGAGGGGTTTTCGATGTCGGTTCCGCATTTCGGACAGTTCTTCAAGCCTCTCCACCAGCGAACTTGATCCTTCTCAAAGTTGATGCACGTAAAAGCCTTTCCATGCATTCTTCCAATACGCATTTTAGTCACATTTTTGCGCATGACTTATGAAATGGGCTAGCAGGAGGTTGGGATTTTTTGGCACATTCCAGTGTAAAATATCCGAAATTTGCACGCTCTGTCGGCCGTGTGCATGACGGCAATTCTCATGAGTACTGAGGTACGTACTGGAACACTGAAGGAGTGGAATGATGCACGCTTGGAAGACAGACTTCGAACACATCGTGAAGGAGTTGGGACTGGCTAAGAAGAGAATCGGAGTCTTGGACGACCTAGTCTCACAAAGCAAGATCTCTCAGCCGACATACGACTATCTCTACAAAGGATATCGAACAGAGGCAGAGAGTCTGGAAGAGCGCAGAGAGGAGCTCTTTGAGAGGCTTAAGGATTACGCGGACGAGATGGAAGAGCAAGTAAGAGCATTCGAGAGAAGAATCGGTTCAGTTGAAGCACGCCGCGTCGCAGAAGAGATGGATGATGATCTCTACAACGAACAGAGTCAATCGCTACAACTTTCGCTAAGAGGGCTCGTGGAGGAGCTGAAAGACGTCAAAGACTCCTTGGCAGTGCTAGAAGCTTCTGAGCTGAAACTGACTCCCAAGACGATAGTGGCGGAGGCCGAGGCCGGCGAAAAGATCAAACAGCGAGTTACAGCCTGAGCCCAAAGGTAGGTAACCTCAAGAACGAAATCGGGCTGAGACGCTGAATAAGGAGTCGACAGCCCGATCAGTGAATCCTGACCCAGAGCTGAGCCAAAATGGGGAGAGCTGCCCAAGAAGACTTTCTGAGGAGGCCCAACCTCTCTGTATCTTGATCTGGATAAGAAGATACGGGCCGCCATTTTCGAGATCAAAAAGCGGAAAGAGCACCTCGATGCTGTTGAGGAATTGATGAGCTCCCTCGTCGCTGAGAGGGAACGGTCGGAGAGACTAACCGTCGAACTGGAGCGATCAACAGCTTCTGTGGAGGCTTTACAGAAGGAGCTTACGATGGCCCGGCAATCGATCTCATCCAAGGATTCAGAGATTTCCACGTTAAACAGGAGGCTGTCTGAACTGGAGGTAGACCTCGAGAGGACTCTGAAACCGAGGCCAGAGCTATATGAAGCATTTATTTTGAGCTATATCAGGGAACATCGAGGCAGAATCTCACTCGTGGAGTGTTCAAAAGAAACAGGTCTACCGGAGACGAACATCAGAGACATCTTGGAGAATCTGCAGGATAAGGGAAAAATCAGGCTGGAAAACTAGTATTTCAAACGAATTGCCCCGAACTTTCTAGTTTTTTCAAAGAGGAATATCGCTTTTCAAAGAACCCCTCCAAAAGTCATTCTCGGCTGCCCCCCGCTTCGGTGCGATAACTGCAACCACTCGGAGCTGGTACGGTCGATTGTCATCCTGAGGATCATGAGGCGAAGTAATCAATAATCTGCAGGCAACTGCATTTTGTACCACCTCATTGTCGAGGGGCGAGCGAAAAAGGTTGCCTTGCACAAAAAGGACATATCCTCGATTGTTATGATTTTCCCTAGCACTCTCGACAAGCAGGCCTTTCCGTCGTCGAGATTTGCTCTGAATGAGGTCTGATTCAATGGAAGCCATAGTTTCCTTGCCCGTCGGTGAGATGGCAGTAACACCGACCTTCGTCGAGCCTGAGGCTCCGGTCTCAAAGATAATTGGGATCTTGCAGTCGAGAAATGCGAGCGAGGCCTTGGTCGAGTACGAAGGGAAAGTGGGGCTTGTGGCGTTTCATGAGCTACTTGCTGTTACTCACCCCGACACAACGAAGGCATCCACGATCATGATATACCCGCCAAAAATACAAGCCGAGAACTCCGCCATCGACGCCGTGGAAATGATGGTCCGACACCGACTGAAAGCTATTCCTGTCATGCGCGGAGGGGACAAAGTGGAAGTGATTACTGTGAGGAGTGTTCTCGATAAAATTGCAGCTGTCCCCGGGTTGGAACGCTTCTCGGCTTCTGATGTGATGAAGACTGAACCGATCACATTGATGGACACGGATCCAATATCGAAAGCGAGACACATTATGATCGAGCAAAGAATTGAGCATCTGCCCGTCGTTTCATCCGAGAAACGAGTCCTCAGAGGAATGGTCACAGCCCAGCTTATCGTCTTTAACCTGATACAGCCCAAGGACGCAGTACAGCGAGGCTATGCCGGAGCGTCTCAACCCGAACCAATGGATTCTGAGGTCACTGGGCTAATGGATGACCAGCCATTGAGAGTTGGACCGCAGACGCGACTCAGATCGGTCATTGATGATATGAGACGAACCCTAAAGTCTGCCGCGGCGGTCGAGCTGTTTTCTGAACTCCAAGGAATAATCACCGAAAAAGACATCGTACGTTTCTTACTGCATTTCAGGCAGCAGTCGACCCCGCCCATCTACATAGTCGGCATTCCCACGGAGGACTATCTGGAGGCTGAAATGATCAAATCTAAGATCACAAGAACTATAGAAACAGTGATGAAAGCCTATCCGTTCCTCGAGGAAGCTTTCCTAAGGGTGAAACCCATCAGATCGGTCGGCAAGAAGAAGTTGTTCAGCACAGAGCTTAGGCTCTCGACGCCAAGAGAGAACTTCGTGGTGACGGGCGACGGCTGGGATCTACCGAGTGTCGCCGACCGCCTGTGTGAGAAACTGAAAAGACGACTGATGGTAAAGAGGAAAAGAGAAACAAAGAGACTGCCTAGAGCGCCAGAGAGTCCACCATACACGCCATGAACGAGCGCTAGCTATGGGTCTGGAGCATGGCGAGCGGAGCATTTCGGAGCATTTCACATGCACACGCGCTGATAGTGTTTCCGAACTCCTAAGATATGACCATCGTGGTCTTGAGATCGACTCTTGATGACCAATCTGTTCTTAAGGAGTCGCCAGAGCATCGGCGCTAGTACTCTGAAACACAGGGTAGCCAGTGCTCTAGGCTGAAGTCACCAACTGAAGACCTGATATCCGAAAAGGTTGGATTATTGCTGGTATCGATATATGCTGTCGGAGAGCCAAGAGGACGAAACGCTCTTTGAAGGAGTTACCAAGCGCACGCTCCTTATCGGAAAGGAAGTCACATTGGCGGAGATAAGATACAATGCTTTCTCCAGTTCAACAACTCATAGACATCCTGACGAACATCTAGGTTATGTCATCACTGGAAAACTGTCCTACAATTCTAAGAGACTCTCCACAACATTGAGAGCTGGAGACGTCTTCTTCACGCCAGCGATGCAACCTCATTCAATCAAAGCTCTTGAAGATTCGCTGGTCATCGAAGCCTGTTCATCAAGCTCGTGGAGAGTAATTCAAAAGACTCAGGAATGGGGTCGATGTCGCTGATTTCGTGGGTCTGGGGCAAAATGGATAGCTTCGGCCGGTCTCAACAGAAGCATGTGCAGCGAGGAGTTTCAAACAGTGAATCACCAGTTCCAACAAGACCGGGTCCGGTCTTGACTATTCGTCTCCTTTCGAGAAAAGGTGTTTCAAACGAGCCAGCCACCTTTCAAAGTCAACTTTCACCATGGCAATTGTTATTGCCACGGTCAAAATCGCCGTGAGTCCTACCAGTAACGGTGTTCCTAGCAGGTTCCCCAGGCTGAACGCGACACGTCCGCCGAGGTATGCCCCACTAATCGTGATAGCCAGCTTCCCCGCGAGATAAGCAATGAAGAACCTCAAGAAACTGTATCTCATCAATCCCAAAGGCACCACAACTGGCTCATCTGGGATCGGAGTGGCTGCAGAAACGAAAACAGCAGCCATTGCCCACTTTCGGATCCTGTTGCCGTATCGTTGGAGCATCTCTCTCCTCGAATTGCTCAGGGCTCTTGAAGCAAAGAACGCCACATAGTAATGTATGATCTTGGCCGTTGTAGCTCCTAGTGCAACGCCGACACCTATCCCAATCGGATCCAAGGATGGAAAGATACAGGCAATGGCTCCAGCTATCACCATATTGGATGGACCGGTGAAGGGAAGAATTCCCAAGGCGAAGGAGAATAGGAAGATTCCGAGGAAACCGTACTGGAGGAGATCTATCAACACAATATCATCATGCCAAGCTGAGACGCTCGCTTTGGAGTCTCCTCGTGATCAGTGGCCTTATTTGAGCTTAGCGTGGGACCGCATGAAACTAAGAGACGAGTCTGCAGAGTGACTCTATTTGATGCTGAAAAACAGATCGGAAGCCTGTCTAGGAGTTGGTGTTGAAGAAAGACTCGATGTCTTCAGCTCTGACAGCTCCGGGCCAGGGGCTTTTGAGACTAAGAGAATTCGGGAGAGCTTGTGAACTCTTACAGCAACTCTGAACGCCGCATCTGGCGCAGCTCAAGTTCCGAAGCCGAACAGGTGTCTCAAAACAAAAGCTTCACTCGAGCCCTTCTCTCAGAACCTCTGATATGCTCTTCTCTTCTCCTTTCTTCTCATAGACTATCTTTGTCTCAAGTCTGATCCTCATCCCCAATGCCAGAAATAGATCATAGAGTGCCCAGCCTTCGATCGGTTCCTCGAGCTTTTTGGACTTGATCGCTTCGGCCAGCGCTTGGACGATCTTCGGTGTCTCTATGGGGAATTGCCTTTCGGCCGCAGTGAGGACTTCTTCTCCTCGGCCTACCAGACGAGATCTCACTATCGAATGGTAGTCGATCTTCTCGGGAGGTGCTTCGATCTTCTTTGTGAGCAGCCTCTTCTGAAGCTCCAAAAGTTTCCTGCGTTTGATAAACTCGAGGTCAATCTGAGCCATGCAACCCGCCGGGTGCTAGCACGTCGAAGCCAGATTTAAGGTTGACCAATCCGTGAGACGGGTCACGTATCTGTGAGCCTTGAAGGAAAGCGATCCCACATTCCAGAACATCTTGAGTTGGAAATGTGCAGAAGACAAAGACATTTACGCTTCATTCAGGGCTCTATCAATATCGATCGAGTTGGCCGACTCTTGATGAGGACAGGGGTCGCAGATCTGGGTCTTCACCGGGGACGCGCACCGAGCTGGCTTATTGAACGTATGAAAAGACTCGCAAAGGCGATCGTGACCCTTCTCGTGGATGAATATGGGACTGAGTCATTTCTAGCGAGAATCGCCGACCCCATGTGGTTCCAGGCAATATCGGCGGTTCTGGGGTACGACTTCGACTCTAGCGGGGTAACCTCCGTAACATGTGGGATATTGAAAGACGTCCTAGACTCGAAGAATGTCGGGCTTCGAGCAGCCGGAGGAAAAGGAAAGGCCAGCCGGAAGGTTCCGATGGATCTCGAACGCGACGCCGATGCGCTAGGCCTTTCGTCGTCAAAAGTCGAGTTCCTGAAGTACGCCAGCAGAATGGCGGCCAAGGTTGACAACGCTGTCATTCAGTGCAACTACCCACTCTATCATCACACCATCTTCTATTCCGAAGAAGGCTCGTGGGCCATAGTACAACAAGGTATGAACACCGAGAACCGTCGGGCCAGACGCTATCACTGGCTTTCCAGCAGTGTATGCAACTTCGTCGTGGAACCCCACACGGCGATCGTGTGCGATCAAGTACATCAACATGTGCTAAACATGGCAGCAAAGGAAAGCGAAGAGTGCAGGATGCAATCTGTGCAACTAGTATCGGATGGAACGAAACAGATCACGAAGATGATGCGCTCACTGAGACCATTAGGCCAGTCTTCACTATACGAATGGACAGACTGCATCGACGAAAGGCAACAAATAGCACGCGTACAATATCTGCCCGAAAAGATGAACTGGGAAGCTCTGGACAGAGCATACAACTTCGTGCCAAGAAACTATGAAGCGCTGATATCAATATCCGGAATCGGACCTGCGACAATTCGAGGACTGGCCCTCATATCGGATATCATCTATGGCAAGAAGCCCAGCTGGAGAGACCCAGCAAGGTTCTCCTTTGCATTTGGCGGCAAAGATGGAGTGCCCTTCCCCGTCGATCGTCGATCATATGATAAGGTCATAGAAATCCTTGAGGAAATCGTGAAAAACGCGGAACTAGACCAAAACGAGCAACTCCAAGCGATGCGCAGACTGAGGAGAATATCTACAAGAGCAGGAACGTCGAATTCCTAGATCGAACGTTGGATCTTCCGTCATAGCGAATACTCCGCTGGCTGTACGCCCATATCGATGGAAAGGCACCTTTATATGAGTCGTCTTTCGAACATGCCGTCATTCTCTATTGTGGAAGGGACCGACAGATGCCCTTTAGCACGGTGAAGTGACTTCTAGGAGGCGCTTTTGAGGTTGGGAGAGGAAAGAGAGAGGAGGCCATCCGAAAAAGTTCCGCTTAGGAAACTTGATGACAACACGTGGGAGATTCCCCGTTCGTATAAACCTGGCATGAGGGTTCCAGGAATCGTCTATGCGGATAGTTCACTCATAGACAAAATGGCCTCAGATCTAACCTTGACTCAGTGTATCAACGTTGCCCACCTACCAGGAATTCACAAGTGGTCAATAGTTCTTCCTGATGGCCATGAGGGCTACGGATTTCCAATCGGTGGAGTCGCCGCTATAGACTATGAAGAAGGTGTCGTCAGTCCAGGAGGAGTCGGCTACGATATCAACTGCGGCTGTAGGTTGCTACGGACAGATCTCACAAGAAGAGAAGTCACACCCCTACTTGTTCAGCTTATCGAAGCAATATTCAGATTGGTTCCGTCAGGACTAGGGTCAACAGGCAAAATAAGACTCTCAATGTCCGAATTGGACAAGGTCGCACAAACCGGGGTCGAGTGGGCAATCGGCAAAGGATACGGCTGGCAGGAGGACATGGAGTGCTGCGAAGAGAATGGAAGAATGAAGATGGCCGATCAATCGAAAGTCTCGGTTCAAGCAAAGCAACGAGGAATGCCACAGCTTGGAAGTCTAGGATCAGGCAACCATTTCTTGGAGATACAGACCGTTGACAAGATACTTGACAAGAAGATCGCCGACGCATTTGGGATCGATCAAGAAGGCCAAGTTGCTGTTATGATCCACACCGGCAGCCGAGGATTTGGCCACCAAATCTGCTCTGATTATCTGCGTACTATGGAGAGAGCGGTCCAAAAGTATCACATACAGATACCGGACAGAGAACTCGCATGCACACCTGGAACCAGCCCTGAAGCGGAGCAGTATTTTGCCGCGATGTCTTCAGCCTGCAATTTTGCTTGGGCCAATCGGCAAATGATAACTCATTGGGTCAGACAGGCATTTGAACAGACATTTCATCGATCCGCAGAAGAGCTTGGAATGCATCTCATCTACGATGTCGCACATAACATAGCCAAGATTGAGGAACACGACACTGACGGCGGAAGACGAAAGGTATACGTACATAGGAAAGGAGCCACAAGGGCTTTTCCATCTGGCAGACCCGAGATTCCGCAGAGATATCGAGAGATGGGGCAACCTGTACTTATTCCGGGTTCAATGGGAAGTAGCAGCTGGGTACTGGTTGGAAGGCCGACGGCGATGGAGCTGAGCTTCGGATCTACGGCGCATGGTGCAGGGAGGGCCCTCAGTAGAGCGGCAGCCAAGAGGCGGTTTTGGGGAGGAGACATAAAGAATCTGCTCGAGTCTCGTGGAATTGTCGTGAGGGCTGCAAACATGACAGTTCTGGCGGAAGAGGCCGATCCAGCTTACAAAGATGTGGACCGAGTTGCAGAGGTTAGCCACAGAGTTGGAATAGCTACGAAGGTAGCTCGTCTTACACCGATCGCGGTGACCAAAGGCTAGCAATGCTTCTGACACCGACTAGCATGATATGCCGATTGATTCAACGGCGGATGCCGTCTCGTGATGAGAGATCAACACGTTCCTAAGCCTAGAAGAGTACGACTGACTGTCGCGATACCGGCTTCTGTGGTCTCTGACACTCCACATCTGAGGGAGAAGACAGGCAAGATAGGGTCGATCTGCCGCGCGATTTCAATATACCGAGCGGACGAGTTGCTGATCTATCCGGACCTCCAAAAAAAGAATCAAGAGAGAGACGTACGTCTAGTCTCGACGATTGCATCGTATCTCGAGACTCCACAGTATCTTCGAAGACATCTCTTTCGTCGAATCCCCGAAATGGCTTACGCAGGGATATTGAGTCCGCTGAGGATACCGAGTCATTCCTTGAGCATGAGTGACGGCTCACTTGACCTCGGAGAGATTCGCGAGGGGCTGGTCACTGGATCTTCGGAGCGTTGGTCCGATGTCTACGTCGGTGTTCCGGATGTCGTGAGAGTCAAAGGCAGACTTCCGATCATGAGTCGCGTGGCAGTAAGAGTGCTGTCAAAAGGATGTGAAATCAAGGGCGAGCTTGTAGACAAGAGAGAGATAAGGATATATTGGGGCTACAAAGTTACTGAGGCGAACTCTCCAATTGGAGAGGCCTTAAAAAGAGGTCCATACGACCTCAAGATCGCAACTTCCAAGTTCGGTTCCCCGATATCCCAGAAGGCAGAAGCGATTGCAAGAGAATGGCAAAGATCAAAGCAGGCCATCGTGATCTTCGGATCACCGACGAAAGGCCTGCATGACATATTTGCGCAGGAGGATCTCGATTTAACCGAGGTCGTGGATTTCGTGATAAATTCGATCCCGCACCAAGGGACAGAGACCGTGAGAACTGAAGAGGCGATTCACGCCACCTTAGCAATACTAAACCTAATCGAGGCGCAGTAGACCATGCACAAGAAGTTTCACTCTCCCAAGAGAGGGTCCTTAGCATATCTTCCACGGGGTAGAGCCCGTCGGATAAATGGCAGGATGAGGAATTGGCCTGACATCGTATCTGAGAAGGCCACTCTTCTCGGTTTCGCAGGATACAAAGCTGGAATGACACATGTATTTGCCATCGAAGGCGATCCGAAGTCACCTACCTATGGAAGAGAGATCTTCAATGCCGTCACACTCATAGAGACTCCACCGATCCAAATCGTAGGAGTAAGAGCATATTCAAGGGGAGATGGAGGACTCAAGTCAATCGGCGAGGCCTGGCTACGAGATCCACCAAGGCAACTTCGAAGAATACTGACTCTTCCAGAACACTTCGACACTGAGGGGGCACTTCATAAGTTATCCGAGGCGATTGAATCAGTCCAAGACGTGAGAGTCTTGGCTGTAACTGAACCCCAGAGAACGTCGATGGCAAAGAACAGCCCCGATCTTCTAGAGATAGGCATAGGAGGTGGATCTGCGAGCGATCGGCTGGAATTCGCGAAGAATCTCTTGGGCAAGAAGGTTCCAATATCATCCGTATTCAAGGAAGGCCAGTATGTAGACGCCATCTCTGTGAGCCGTGGGCTCGGAATTCAAGGCCCCGTGAAGCGTTGGGGCATAAGAAGGAAAACACACAAAGCGCACAAGCACGTGCGAGAAGTTGGTGCTATCGGGCCGTGGAATCCATCTCGAGTCATGTACACGGTGCCTAGGGCGGGTCAAATGGGATTCTCGCAGAGAACCGAGTACAACAAGCGCATTCTGAAGATCGGCGAAGATGGATCGGAGGTCACCCCCAAAGGCGGATTGACAAGGTACGGACTCGTCAAGAGTTCCTACGTTATGCTGACGGGTAGCATCCCTGGGACAGAAAAAAGGTTGGTACGCCTTCGATTCCCAATTCGTGGGACCACAACCAGAGGCGAAGCGCCAAAGATCACACAGATCAGCCTAAGGTCAGTGCAGGGATAGGAAGGGATTCTCATGGTAATCAAATCCTCTGTACAGATCTACAACATATCCGGAGAGGCCACGAAGAGAATCAAACTGCCCTCGGTTTTCTCAACCCCTGTTAGGCCCGACATCATCGTAAAGGTGGTCACAGCTTTGCAATCACACCGCCGTCAACCCCAAGGAAGGAATCCCATGGCCGGCCAACGAACTTCAGCAGAATCGCTGGGAACCGGACACGACTTGTCCCGAGTCCCGCGAGTCAAGGGAGAGCGATATCCACGCTCCGGAGCAGCAGCGATTGCACCCGGAACTGTAAAGGGCAGAGCTGCTCATCCCCCTAGCTCCAAAGCAGTCATACGAAAGAAGATCAACAAGAAAGAGCGTATTCTTGCATTGAGATCAGCAATAGCCGCCACTGCGCAAAAAGAACTCGTCTCAAATAGAGGCCACGCGGTTGCAGATGTCCTGAATTTCCCACTGGTCGTAGACGACTCCCTGCAGGAGATCGCCCGAACAAAACAGCTTCAGGAAACGCTCGTGAAACTAGGCGTGTGGCCAGACATCGTCAGAGTCTCCACTCACGTGAAAACTCGGTCCGGCAAAACGAAAGGACGTAGAAGTCATCGTAGGGTTCCGAAAGGACCATTACTCGTGGTCACCGAAGACAAAGGTATTAGCAAAGCCTCCAGAAATCTCCCGGGACTTGAAGTCGCAAAGGTGTCACATCTCAACGCTGACCAACTGGCCCCTGGAACTCACCCGGGCAGGCTGACTGTGTGGTCTGAATCCGCCATCAAAGGTCTGAGATAGGTGATCTGGTTGAATAGGCTAAGTTCACGCGAAGTGATAAGAAATCCCGTAATGACTGAAGACGCCGTGAATCTCCTTGAATCCGAGAATAAGCTTACCTTCATAGTAGATCCCAGTGCCGACAGAGCACAGGTCAAGAAGGCGGTAGAGGATCTGTACGAAGTCAAAGTTCAAAAGGTCAACATCTGCAACACATTCTCAGGCCAAAAGAAAGCCTTTGTGCGCCTAAGACCGCAGTTCCGCGCCTCGGATGTCGCAACGAAACTGGGATTACTTTAGGAGGTTGAATCCTTGGGGAAGAAGATACTAGTTCAAAGGAGAGGTAGAGGAAGCCCCACATTCAGGGCTTCGACACACAAGCGAATAGCACCGTCGAGATACGCGCCGATCGGAGAGCGTTCATCTGTCAACGGCAGGGTGATGGAAATTGTACATGAAGCGGGCCGTGGCACTCCACTCGGGCTGATACAGCTCCAAGATGGAGCCGACTTCTTCACCGTGATCCCCGAGGGGATCTCCGTCGGACAACAGATTGCGATAGGTGACGCAGCCGTCCCCGCCGTTGGAAACATACTGCCTGTGGGGCGCATTCCCGAAGGAACGATGGTCTGTAACATCGAATTGTCACCCGGCGATGGCGGAAAACTCGTGAAGTCATCAGGAGGATACGCGACGGTCCTATCTCACAGAGCCGATGGAACTGCTATCAAACTACCATCTCGAAAAGAGATCGTCGTAGAGAATCGATGCAAAGCGATGATAGGAGTAGTCGCCGGCTCAGGCAGAACCGAGAAACCAGTGCTCAAAGCCGGAAAGAGTCATTTCAGGATGATAGCCAAGGGACATAAATACCCTCGCGTCCGGGGTCTGGCGATGATCTCAGCCTATCATCCATATGGAGGAGGACACAAGAAGCGGCCGGGCAAGCCCACAACAGTATCACGTAATGCACCCCCAGGGCGAAAGGTTGGCCATATAGCAGCTCGGCAGAGCGGAAGAAGCCGAAGGAAAAAGAGAGGCATTCCCGAGTCGTAGCCGAAATCCACGTTTAAATAGCGAGGCTCTACAACTCCTACACCCATCAAAAGGTGCAGTCGATGCCCAAAGTCTTCAGGTATCGTGGACGAACCATTGAAGAGCTCAAGAGGACTTCGATGGATGAGTTTATCAAGCTTCTTCCAGCGAGGCAAAGAAGATCGCTTCTTCGAGGATTGACCCCTGACCAGAGAGTGTTCTTGGAGAGTCTCAGAGCGACGGCGGCCGAGGGCAGTCAAAAGTCTCCAGCGAAAACACATTGCAGAGACATGGTTGTCATACCTGAAATGGTTGGGAAGACTGTGCTAGTACATAATGGAAAAGAGTTCGTCCCAGTCGAGATACAGGCGGAGATGATTGGGCACTACCTCGGCGAATACGCGATAACTAACAAGAAAGTACAGCATGGCACCCCAGGAATAGGCGCCTCTAGGTCATCAATGTATGTTCCTCTGAAGTAGTTCTCTAGACCATCCATACCCACCAAGCCGACAGCTTTTTCGCATCACAGAATAGCGCAGCGGATCTGGGGCCTCTTAAACCAAGAGTTCTGGTTCAAAAAGGCTCGAATGCAGCTCTTTTCGACGCTACCACTCATCCAAGCAAAGCTTTAATAAACCTCCCCTTGTTGTTCCTTCTGAAACCACTATTTCGTGGAGAGAAAATGCCTCACTGGGCATACAGTGCATCGGGGCTCGATCCTGATAAGACCGCTCGAGCCAGCGGCAGGGAGCTTAGAATCTCGACTAAGAACACGCGGGAGGTATGTCGAGCAATAAAAGGGATGAAGCTCCAAGAAGCGAAGGCGCTGCTCGAGAACGTCATGAAGAAGAAGACCCCGATCAAGTTTACACGCCATATAGGTGAAGTTGGACATCATCACGGCGTTCACAAGGGTAGCGTCGCTAGATATCCCGTCAAGATCGCTTCACAACTCTTGGAGATCTTGGAGGGCGCTGAGGCAAACGCTGAGTACAAAGGCCTTGATCTTGAGAAGGTGAGAATAGGACATGCAGCAGTTCAGAAGGCGCGAAGTATCAGAAAGAACATTCCACGCGCCTTCGGCAGATCATCGAGATTCTACGGCGAACTGAGTCACGTTGAGATTGTTCTCGAGGAAGTCTAGTCAATGTCAGCAGTCAAACACTTCGTTTCAGAGTCCGTCAAGAGACTGGAGCTCGACGAATTCCTCAGGCGAGAACTCGATCGCGCAGGTTACGGTGGAGTCGATCTCACAAAGACACCTCTAGGAACGCGGGTTACCGTCTACGCAATGAAGCCCGGTCTGGTCATAGGCAAGAGAGGACAGAACATTCGCGATCTTGCCACCGCAATAGAGCAGAAGTTCGGCATACCCAGCCCACAGGTAGCCGTCGCTGAGATCGAGGTACCGGAATTGAACCCTGCCATAATGGCTTCAAAGATTGCTGCCCTACAGAGGCAGGTTCACTACAGAAAGGCAGGATATTGGACGCTTTCCAGGATAATGGAGGCTGGCGCTGCAGGGGTGGAGATCACGATACGCGGGAAGCTTCACACAGAGAGGGCTCGTTATGAGAAGTTCAAGGCAGGATATATGCCTAAGTGCGGAGACCCGGCGCTGAAGCTTGTGAGAACGGCAGTAACCCATGTTCAGCTAAAGCCTGGGACCTTCGGAATCAAGGTGAAAATTCTTCCCCCAAATTCGGAGTTTCCGGATAAGGTTGAACTGAAGCCTCAGCCGACAGCGACAGAGGGAACTAAAGAACCACCATCTGAGCAAAAAGAGGAATCATAGATGCCGATCGCAAGAATAAAAGAGATCAGAAGAATGTCTCCTGAGGATAGGGACAAGAAGATCTCGGAACTGCGGACAGAACTCACAAGACTCAGAGCCATGGTTAAAGCAGGCGGGTCAGTGGATAACCCGTCAAGAATCCAAGAGATAAGGCGAACAATCGCTCGTCTTTTGACCGTGCAGAATGAAGCGAAAACAGGGAAATAGTGAACATCAGCTCATGGGAACGCTGGAGACGCACAAAGGGGTTGAGTAAATGAGTGCAAGAAACATCGGAATCCCGGTTGCGGCGGTCAAGAAGCGCTGCGAAGATCCAAACTGTCCTTTCCACGGATCTCTCAAGGTGCGAGGTAAGATAATCGAGGGTGTAGTCGTCAGCGACAAGATGAAGGGTACAGTCGTTGTTAGGCGCGACTACGTTCAACGCGTTCCCAAAGTCATGAGGTATGAAAGGAGACACTCCCACATCCCAGCGCACAGCCCTCCATGCCTCGAAGTTCGTGCTGGCGACAAAGTGAGGTTGATGGAGTGTAGGCCGACAAGCAAGACGGTTTCATTCGTCGTCGTAGAAAAGGAGGGTGAATGAAATGCCAGCTCCCAAGTCTAGAGCTGTATCAGCAAAGGGGGTTGTTGAGTACAGGCCACATATTTCAAGAGGTCTTCCGGTGGGAGCCGTGATTCACTGCTCCGACAACACCGGTGGCAGATTTCTCCGCATAGTGCAGGTGATAGGATACAGAGGCAGGCTAAGGAGAAGGCCTGCAGCCTGTGTCGGAGATATGATAACCGTATCGGTAAGAAAAGGGACGCCGGATCTGAGAAAACAGATACTCCCTGCGGTTGTGATAAGACAACGAAAACCGTTCAGACGTGCCGACGGGGCTTGGGTCGAGTTCGAAGATAACGCAGCGGTCATAATGACTCCCGAAGGTGAGATGAAAGGTTCGGAGATACGGGGTCCAGTGGCCAAAGAAGCGGCAGAAAGATGGCCGCGAATTGCAGGAGCGAGCAGCATAATAGTCTAGTTGAGGAGCGGTTGGTCTTGGTCTCGGGCCAGAGAAGAAAACAAAGGCGCGCATATTTCAACGCTTCAAACCATCTGAGGAGAAGATTCCTTTCTTCTCACCTCTCTGAGGAGCTAAGAAAGAAATACGGCATACGGGCTCTTCCGGTCAGAGAAGGCGATACTGTTCTGGTTCTGAGAGGTGACTATGCAGGAGTCGAAGGGAAGATCACGGAGGTCTACTCTTCTGGCGGAAGAGCTGCAATTGAGGGAGCGACGAGAGAGAAGGTGGACGGAACACGAGTCAAGGTTCCGATTCGTACATCTAAGGTAGCCATCACGAAACTCAACCTGCAAGATAAGGCTCGAAAGCTGCTTCTCGAGCGCCGTGGCCTCCATGTCAAAGAAGAAGCTGCCGAAGAGAAGACCGGGAAGGTTGAAGAGGCGCCAACCGAGCTCTCCGAAGCTGAAGGCGCCGCTTCAGAGTCTTCAATACAAGAAGCTGCCGAGGAAGAGAAGAGACCCAAACCAAAGAGATCTAGGAGGCGAGGCAGCAAGACCGGAGAGGCAAGTACAGAGAGGGGGCATGACTAGCCGTGGGAAAGAAGGGTGGACTCAATCGGCTGAAGAGAATGCATGCTCCAGTGCACTGGCCCGTTGCCCACAAACGATTCCAGTGGGCTCCGAAGACCGTTCCCGGCCCTCATCCCATCGCAACAAGCACACCCTTGACTATAGCCTTGATGGAGATGCTCGGTTATGCCGAGTCGAGACGTGAAGTGAAGTTTCCGATATCTGAAGGCCGAGTCAAGATAGATGGAAGAGTCGTAAACGATCCTCGTTTCCCGATAGGTTACATGGACGTGTTGGAAATACCCGATGCAAAGGCCTGCTATCGCGCGCTCCCACACCCGAAGAAGGGTCTCATTCTCCATTCGATCGGAGATGACGAGAAGACTTTCAAGCTATGCAAAATCAGAGGGAAGAAGACGCTCCGTCAAGGGCGAGTTCAACTAAGTCTACATGACGGTCGCACGATACTTTTGGGGGAGAAGGCACAGAAAGGTGCAGATGAGCCACCGTACAAGCCGGATGACGTCTTGGTGATCAAGCTGCCCACCGGCCAGATAATAGGGGACGTTCGGTTCTCCGACGGTGCCTACGCGCTCATAGTTGGGGGCAAGAACAGAGGCTCCTTGGGTAGAATCAGGCAGATTTCTAAGGTTGAAGGGACCGCACGATCTATGGTGATCATCGAGACCGATGAGGGGAAACACCTTCAGTCGTATCGAAGCAACATCTTTGTTGTTGGCCAGGAACGGCCTCTGATATCGTTACCAGGTGTCGTCTTGCGATGAGCATTTATGATAAGGCCGAAATGGCACGGAATCCCATGCTTACTCCGAAGATAGAGAAGGCCGTAGTGAACATCTCGGTCGGCAAGTCGGGTGAACTTCTCGAAAAGGCCAAGACAGTTCTTGACGAGATCACTGGCAGAAAATCATGTGTCAGAAGGGCGAAGAAGACCGTCAGGGATTTCGGTATTAGGAAAGGAGAGCCTATTTCGTGCATCGCAACGCTTCGAGGTGAAGAGGCTGTGGCCTTTCTGAAGCGAGCTTTAGACGCGGTTGGGAACAAGGTGTCGAAAAAAAGTTTCGACGATCAAGGTAACATGTCCTTCGGCATAAAGGAGCACATCGAAATCCCGGGCATTAGATACAGGCCTGAAGTAGGGATATTCGGGATGGACATCTCAGTCGCTCCGAGCCGTCTAGGATACCGTGTTGCAAGACGTCGCAGGCTCAGGTCTCGAATTGGGAAGTCTCATAGAGTCACGAAGGATGACTCGCTGAAGCTCATGAAGCAAACACTGAACCTTGAAATTTTGGAGTGATGAGCTTGGCCAAAGCCCATGCAAAGCGCGTGAGAAAATACGGCAAAGGCAGCAGGCCTTGTCGAAGATGCGGAGCGTACGGTCCCATCATCAGACGTTATGGACTGAACTTCTGCAGGCAGTGTTTCAGAGAAGTTGCAAAGGAACTCGGCTTCAAGAAGCTCAACTAAGGTGGAACCATGACTCTAGTCGATCCGCTGTCGAACACTCTCGCCACGGTCATGAACAATGAGGTCCGAAACAAGAGAGAGTGCGTCGTAGCTCCCGCCTCTAAGCTGATCGGACAAGTTCTTCGCGTAATGCAGGCAAACGGCTATGTCGGCGAGTTTGAGTTCATAGACGATGGCCGGTTCGGCAAGTTCAAGATACAACTGTTGGGACGAATCAGCAAGTGCGGGTCGGTGAGGCCAAGATATTCTGCGCGAGCTGGCTCTTATGCGGGATGGGAGAAAAGGTTTCTACCCTCTCGCGATGTGGGCGTTCTTGTGGTCTCGACCCCTGAAGGCGTAATGTCCCATAGAGAAGCAACTTCCAAAGGAGTCGGCGGTCGACTACTGGCGTACGTCTACTAGGTGAACAGGACAAATGGTCAAAGACGTAGCTTCGGTAGAGTCTCTAAAGATCCCATCGGATGTCGATGTCGAGATAGATGGACGTCGAGTCAAGGTCGTCGGCCCTTTGGGTTCAATAACCAGAGATTTCTCACATGCCGGCGTCAGGATATCCAAGGGAGCGGACGAGATCGCGGTCGAAACAAAGTGGCCAAGGAAGGCCCAAGCCGCCTTGGTCGGCACAATTGCGGCCCATCTGAAGAATATGATTACAGGAGTGACTAAGGGCTTCACTTATCGCCTCAAGGTTGTATACGCTCACTTTCCCATCTCGGTCAAGAAGGAGGGTTTCAAAGTCATCATCGAGAACTTCTCCGGCGAAAGGTTTCCTCGGAAAGCAAAGATCGTTGGCGGCGCAAAGGTTTCGATAGTGGAAGATGAGGTCGTAGTTCAAGGGATAGACTTGGAAGAGGTCAGCCAGACGGCAGCGAACATCGAGAAGGCAACCGCCATGAAGGACAAAGATCCTCGTGTATTCCTGGACGGAATCTACGTTTTCGAAAAGAAGGAAGGAATGTAGTAATGTCATCAACCCTTCGAAGAAGCCTCAGAACGAGAGCAAGACAAGCGAGGTCGAGACCTGAATTTCGAAGGCAAGAAAGTTGGAGACTTAAGAGGGTCAAAGAGAGCTGGAGGCGTCCACGGGGCATCGACAGTCATATGCGCAAGCAGAGACGCGGATGGCATAAGCTGGTGAATGTCGGCTACAGGTCGATCAGGAGAGCGAGATCACTCCATCCGTCTGGGCTTCAAGAGGTATTGGTCCATAACGTCGCAGATCTTGAGGGCTTGGATCCACAAATGTCGGCGGTACGCATTGCGCACACCGTGGGCTCAAGAAGCCGCATCGAGATAGGCGAGAGAGCAAAGGAACTGGGTTTAAAGATACTGAATTTCAAGGAGGCTAAAGAAGCTGAGCCTAGCGGGACAGAGGAGACTGGCAGCACGACTTCTTAAGATCGGCAGAAACAGAGTCTGGTTCGATCCAGATAGAATTGCCGATGTGGAGGCCGCACTCACACGTGAAGACATCCGAAGACTGATCCATGAAGGCGCGGTACGCTCCTCCAATAAGATCGGCATCAGCCGTGCGAGGGCGAAGATTCTCCATGAGAAGAAGACCCAAGGCAGAAGGAGAGGTGCGGGGAGTAGGGAAGGAACGAGGACACCGCGGAAAGATCGATGGATATCAACTATCAGGTCGATAAGAAGGCGTCTCCGAGTCCTCCGAGGGAAGAGGCAGCTAACCAAGAAAGTCTATCGCAGACTCTACGTAATGTCGAAAGGCGGAGCCTTCAAGAGTGTCAGTCACATGGAGCAGCACATCGAGACTCGCAAGCTCGCTAGGAGGCGCTAGGGGCATGGCTAGAGGACCGACCTATCACGTTCCACCAAGAAGAAGACGAAGTGCCCGTACAGATTACAGGAAGAGACGTGCTCTCGTCGCTTCCAAGAAAGCTCGGCTTGTAGCGCGGATCTCAGGCCGTAATATCTACGCGCAAATCCTGAGGTCGACTGCGCGCGGCGATGAGACGTTGGCATGTTCAAATTCCAAGGAGATCACAAGGAGATACGGGTGGCGCGGGCATCCGGCGAATACACCCGCCGCATATTTGGTAGGCATGCTTGCGGGATACAAGAGCACAAGGAGCGGCGTGGACGATGCCATATTGGACATTGGGTTATCTACGCCGGCAAAAGGTGCGAGAGTATTTGCGGCCGCGAAGGGAGCGATCGACGCTGGCTTGCACATTGCATGTGATGCTTCCATGCTACCGCCAGACGAAAGGGTTCGCGGATCTCATATTGCAGAGTTCGCGAAGGTTCTTGCGACGTCGAGTCCAGACTCTTATAACAGGGTTTTCTCGTCGTACCTCGCCAAGAGTCAGCGTCCCGAGAATCTTCCTGAACACTTCATTGAGGTCGAGAGGAGGATCAGGGAGGACTTCGCCAAATGATGTCCAAAGAACAAGCTTCAACGAGGCCACGCGAAAGGGGCGAAGGATGGGTTCCAAGTACACGACTGGGAAAGATGGTCGCCGAGGGGCAGATAACCAACCTCGGCGAGATCTTCTCTCAAGGCTACAAGATACAGGAACCAGAAATAGTCGACGTATTGCTCCCGGGGGTCCAAGAGGAAGTTATCAACGTCCAACTAGTACAGAAACAAACTGACGCCGGCGAGCGATCGCGATTCAAGGCCATAGTTGCAGTGGGAAATGGGGACGGCTTCGTTGGACTCGGTGTTGGAAAAGCCAGACAAGTCCGAAACGCCATCGGGAAAGGAACAATCGATGCCAGGCTGAAATTGACCCCGGTTAGGCGAGGCTGTGGAAGCTGGGAATGTGCGTGCGGGCAGCCTCACTCTACCTCATTCAAAGTGGTTGGCACGTGCGGCAGCGTCTCGATCGAGGTGATCCCGGCCCCAAGGGGGCTTGGACTGGTGTCTAATGAAGTCGGCAAGACCATATTGAGGCTCGCTGGCATCAAAGACTGCTGGACTCGCAGCTTCGGATCGACTCGAACGACCGCATCTTTTGCCTTCGCGATCTTCGACGCGTTAAGAAATACATACAAGATGGTTCCTCCGTCTGAATGGGTGAAGTAGATGTCCCCATCGTCCGGGAAGCTTCTCGTAATACGAATGAGGGGCGAAGTCAACGCAAGTCGAGATGAACTTGAGACCTTGAAGCTCCTCCACCTTCATCGAAACTTTCACGCGACAATTCTAACAGACAACGCCGCAATGAGAGGGATGCTTCAGAAGGTCAAAGACTACGTGACCTGGGGCGAGATTTCGGAGCAAGCTGTTGAGCAACTGTTGGCAAAGAGAGGAAGAATGGAAGGCGGCAGAAGACTTACAGAGAAACTCGCCAAAGAAGTACTTAGATTCGAATCTATCCGAGACCTAGCAAAGCATTTGATTGCATCAGACAAACCAATTGCGTCATATGCTCCGCTGAAGCCAATCTTTCGTCTACATCCTCCGAAGGGCGGCTTCAAAGGTTCAACAAAGAAGTCCATCAAGGAGTTCGGTGAACTCGGATATCGGGGTAACGACATTGGCGCACTTCTATCGAAAATGGTC
Organism: uncultured Candidatus Bathyarchaeia archaeon; assembly: GCA_964460055.1. Taxonomy (GTDB): domain Archaea; phylum Thermoproteota; class Bathyarchaeia; order RBG-16-48-13; family CAYWPD01; genus CAYWPD01. The sequence continues at coordinate 14,213 of CAYWPD010000002.1, read as the reverse complement.
TAGACACGATGGACTAAACGCGAATACATTCTGATAGCTTAAACGATCCGGACGTACGCGTTTCTCGTTAGGCAGTTCACGATCGATGTCCGAAGAATAGGCGCCAGATGACAGACAAGGATGAACTTGCTGGTCTCAATTCATGTCCAAGATTCACAGGGCAAGTCTGCCTCCCACAAGTCTGGCTTTCTGGCCGGTGGTTTGAAAGGCTAGACCATGCCCTTCTCAACAAGGAGTTTGAACTCATCGAAACTGAGCTTCTCACCCTTCTTCAGCTTAGTATTTGCTTTTTTGGTCGTCTCCTCTCTTGCCTCCAAGAGTCTCCTTAGCTGGTCCCTTCTAATGGTCTCATCGTATTGCTGGATCTGCCTTTCAACCTCTCTCATTCTCGTGATGATTCCCAAGAGCTTCTGATGCGCTGCATCCGCTTTCTGCCTTGAGTCAACGTAGTTCCTATGCTGCTCGTCAGCCTGAGTCTGAAGCAGCTGAGCTTCTTCGAGGCTCCCATCCATCTGCTCGTGGTATTCCTGGCTTTCTTTCGCCAGTTTTGATAACTGTTCATGAAACTCTCTGACTCTCTGCCTGATTCCCTCGGCTTCTGAATCAATACTCTTCAGTTGCTTCCTGACGCTCTCCTGATGGTGCACAGCCTCCAGCTGAGTCTCGAGATCCTTCACCTGACCTATAATTCGTCTTTCCTCTTTGATTGAAAGCGGCGTTGTCTGTATGGTCCACTCCAAGTCAGCTATTCTTCGCTTCAGGCTCTTTTCGGCCTGTGAAGAAGAATATGCGTATGATGTGCTCGATTTCGTGTCTGATTTGTAGCTCTCTTTTGTCTTTTCTTCTAGCAGTTTCCTTAGCTCATCCCTCTTTGCCTTGAGTTCACTGACTTTCCTGTTCAACTCGTCTCTCTTTGCCCTGAACTCCAGTGCTCTCGCGTGAAGTGTTCGGATCTGTTGGTTGAGTTCATCCCTTCTCTGAGCTGATTTCTTCGCTTCAATGTTCAAAAGGTCGCGTTCTTCTCTGACTGGCTTGGACTCTCCCTCAAGCTCATCGATCTTCTTCAACAGATCCTCTATCAGACGAAGTCCCGCCGGAACGGCCATAGAATCCTGAAAGCGCTTGGATTGAAAACTTGCTCGCATAGATAAGTCTTTGGCTGGAAACGGGATGCCTCTTCGACGACGATTTGTGTGAAATGGTCAAGTGGATAGCGCAGATGCGATTATGATACGGGCATCAACGACCTTAGCGCCTTTCTCGTAGACCTCTATGGGGTTCAGATCGAGCTGGTTTATCTCAGGTCTCTCCATGACCAACTTCGAGACGGCCATGAGGATTCTGACAATGCTATCGAGGTCTGCCTGTGGATAGCCCCTGTACCCCTTCAGGATTGGAAAGGCCTTGATCTCTTCGATCATCTCTCGAGCATCTACTTCAGTAATCGGAGCTATTCTGAAGGTGACGTCCTTGAGAACTTCGACAAAGATGCCTCCCAATCCGAACATCAAGGCGGGGCCGAATTGGGGATCAGTAACCATTCCAACAATTACTTCCGTTGACTGAGGTGCCATTTCGGCGACGAGTATTCCAACGACTCGAGAGCCCGGCTTCTTCGTGTTAACGTTATGCAAGATATTTCGAAATGCTTGGCGCACGTGTTCTTCGTCGCCTAATCCCACGACTACGCCGCCAACATCCGATTTGTGGAGAATATCTGGTGAAACGATCTTGAGGACGACGGGAAAGCCCAGTTCCTTTGCCTGCCTTGCAGCTTCGTCTTCGTTCTTGGCAATGAAAGAATTGGTGACTGGGATACCAAACTCAAGACAGATCTCCTTAGCCTCTGGTTCCAGAAGAGACGTTCTTCCCTCTCTAATTGCGTTTCTAATTATCTGCTCTGCATTCCCCAAACATATCACCTCGACCAGATGTTGGCTCCAGATCTTCCCTTGCTGTCCATTCGGCACATGTGGGGGATTATCGGGTTTTCAAGGCGAAGCCGGTTTGAGCATCGCCATTTCAGCGCGTCCCCAATAAAATTGAGCACATATATAGTGTTTATGGAGTAAACTTGTCACGACTCTTTTCCGATCTTCGCGTCTTTGGTCAATATTGAGTATGCAACTGCCAAGAGAGCGTTCTTCGCTGACTGGCTTTTCTGTGCACCACAGACCAAAATGATGTCGCCCTCATGAGGATGGAAGATATCAACCAGTCTCCTCATGATATTCTGCATCTCAGGTTCTTTCATTTCAGGCATGGAAGGCAGAAACAGCTTGTTGCTCGAGTAGGCGTAGATCACGGCTCCATAGGCTCCATGTCGCAAGGCCAGATCTCTGATCTCCGTAACGCTCCCGAGATTTTCATACCCTCCCTTTATGAGAGCACCCAGACATAATTCTCCGATGCGAAGCCCTTGGCACTCAAGCGTTTGAATAGCTGAAACACCAGCACGGAGCTGATGGTACATCTCCATTCCGGAATCTGTGAGGGTGCAGCCGCTTTGCCTTGTTTTCACAAGACCTTCAGCAACCAGTCTACCTATCAGAGTCCTTATCGACCCTTGACCTAGACCGACCTCGCGACCCATGCGAGCTCTACCCATCGTGCCCGCGTCGCCGATAGCTAACACTACTGCGATGACGTGTGTTAGGTCAAACAGGGGGCTAGGCCCCAGCCCGCTCTCGAAGGCTATTCGGGCGAGCTTGCTCTCGGACAGGATGAGACTCTCCACTTGGATCTTTATAATAGGTTCTTTAGCGCATATTTCAGTCGCTCGTTCGCAGCTGCAAATAGTTTAATATGAAGAAGCCGCCGATATGGCTGGATAATCCAGCCAGGTAGGCGCCGACCGAATGTCACCATCTCTGTCCTCCAAGCAAATAGCGACTATCATCGTGCTTGGGGCCACATGTGTTGCCACAAACTATGCCATGGTTCCGCTGCCTAACGTAAAGTTGATGGACGGTCTTGTGTTTGCCTCGGGGTATATGCTTGGAGCGCCTGCGGGCATAATGGTTGGTGCTTTGGCGTGGGCGGTTTATGGGCAGATCAATCCCTATGGTTTTTCACTTCCAATTCTCCTGTTGACGATGTCTGGCGAATCGATATACTCATTGGGAGGTGCTTTGCTTCGAAGACTGATCCCTGCTGGAAGGGGGAATGGCGATGGAAAATCGCAGCTTCCGAGTGGCGTGATCTTCGGTTCCCTAGGAATCCTGCTGACACTCGCATATGATATCTACACGAACGCAGTTGTTGGCGTTCTTTCATACGGTTCTCCCCTCGTGGGATTGCTTGCCATGAACTTCCCGGTCCCGATGGGCCTCTTGCATGAGGTGAGCAATCTCGCATTCTTTGCGATTGTAGTGCCGCTCATCATAAAGACCCTGAGCAGAACGATGGGCCGCATAGATCAAACGTGGGCCGTATCCAGAAGGACGGAAGGAGTTGCGTAGGATGCTCAAGGACAAATCCAATCCATGGATAATTGCCACCTTCTTCTTGCTTGCTGTCTCAGTAATCTCGTCCGGCGTATCATTCTATCTCTATCAGCGTGCGAACGCGTTTGAGACCCTGTATCAGCATGCCCTAGACGATCTTGGAAGGATAGGTATGAAAGTCGATATTTTGTTCAAGTTCGAAAATGGTACGAAAAGATGGTACAATGATACTTACGTCGCGTCCGGCTGGACCCTTCTTAACCTCACGATCTCGAGTGCCAACGGGCATGTCGAGTATAGTATGATGTATGGATCTGCCTTTGTAACAGCGATATTCGGCGTAGCCGGTTCTGGGAATGAGGCGTGGATGTGGTGGAAGTTCAATCAAGGTTCTGGGTCTTGGGAGCTTGGCCCGGTCGGGGCCGGTCAATACGTGATGCGTGATGGTGACATAGTTGCTTGGTATTTTGAGGACATTTCCTCCTTTCCTCCTCTGCCTCCGTGACAAACAGAGATCGAGATGAATCTACTGGCCAGCACGGATTTATCAGGCGGATCAGATCTCTCTTAGAGCGTCTCTTCGCCCCTAGTTAAAAGGCGTTGAAGCGTTCCGAAGAGCTCTATGAATCCCTCGGATGTCGTGGACGAGACAGGGATGAGCGAGAAGTCAAGTTGCAGCGCCTTGAATGCGTCGAGAATGTATCGGTTTAAGATCCTTTTCGTTTCTTGATGCTCCTCTTCCATGGAGGTTTCCAAAAGTTCTTCATCTTCTGACCAAGAGAGGATCTTCTCAAGGTCATCCTCAGAGAGTAGGTCTATCTTGGAGAGTACTTGCAGTTGAGGAACCATGAATCTCGTCTGAACCGCTAGAGAGAGGAATAGGTTTGACACGTAGTTGATGGGATTGATACTGAAGGCTGAGTCGAATAGGTATAGAACGGCCTTGCCCTCGCATCGCATCTCGTTTATGATAAAAGGGCCGCTCGCTCTGAATGCAAAGAGCTCCATCTGACCTGGAGTATCCACTAGAACGTAGTCGCTTCCGAATCTATCGATCTTCGACTGGATCTTCTCTATATTCGTGGCAATGAGATCGGCGGACATGATGAGGGCGCCGTTCGGTCCGAGAGAATATTGCCGCATCACGGATTCAATGTCAATGATCTCTCTAACATCCACATCGGGATCATATGGCAGATCCACTACACCAGGATCCAGATTTACTCTGATAACGTTCTGGCGCTTCAGCTCCAGCCAACCGTGGAAGTTGCCAGCTAGAGTGGATTTTCCTGATCCAGCCGTTCCGACTATGAAGATAGCATATTTCATTGACAAGCCCTCGATTCGAGCTTTCTATTGGGCTACGTTGGTTCGGCCGCCAAGGGCGGTGATTCTATCCGTCAGATAGGCGGCTGATTTGTGGAGAAGCGTCTTGGCTTCGTCGCCTTCCGCCGATCTGCATGAGAGGTTCAAGACTATCCTCGACTGGCCTTGCTCCGAGCCCCTCGGGTGAGACTTCACGTAGACCTGCGGGATCTTGGAGACCGTTTCCTTGATTACTGGGGCTAGCGACGATTCCATAACATCGAAGACTTCTAAGTTCAGCTCAGCGAATCGGAGAACTCCTACGCGGCTCTTTATGAAAGGCTCGACAGCTCTCTCAAAGATAGCCATCATCTCGTTAGGGACTCCAGGCAGACAGACGATCGCGACAGCTCCAGTCTCAATGAGCACACCTGGGGCTGTTCCCACAGGGTTTTCAAGAGGCCTTGCGCCTTTGGGGATGGTTGCCATTTTGAGCCTTTCCGCTGTCATTTTGAACTCTTTTCCTTCGAAGATCATCTGATATCTTCCTCGCACCATTCCCTCGGCGTCGGGATGGAGCTGGAGCTCGACTCCTAGCGTTCTTGCCACCGCTTCCAGCGTCATGTCGTCGAAAGTTGGTCCTAGACCGCCTGTCGTCACCATCACTGATGGGGCTCTATCCATCTCTTCTCTCAGCGTCTCGACTATGGTCTGCACATGATCGCCGATGCAGACGATCCGATGCACCGAGCCCCCGAGGTCTGTTATTCTCTTGCACAGCCATTGGGAGTTGGTGTTAAGAGTTCTCCCCGTGAGCAGTTCGTTCCCTATGCTAATTATGGTAAAGAATCCTTCTCGGCTCATTCTGTCACTTCTTGGAGAGCCACCACTTCAAGTACTCTTTGTGTCTTCTCTTTCGGGCATCTTCGTCGCTCTCTTCATTCGGCGTCAAGCGATCGCGTAGCTCTATCAACTCTTGGTACGTCAGCGTAAGGCCGCAGCTCTTGCACGCATACTGTTTGCCCGCTGGAAAGTACTTGAGCTCTCCGCCGCATTCGGGACAGTAGGACATCCCAAGACCTCAGCACATACAGGGCATGGAGGAGGTAGAAAAACGTTCGGTCCGAGGCTATGATCTGCTAGGAGGTCGGGAAGGAGCTCAGATTGTCGCGTGCTTAGAAGAGTTGAAGTGGTGCCCTACTTCTCTCGAATGTGCCAATTATTGCGATCTTGGCTCCGCATTGGGAGCATTGGTTGTTTCGGGTCAGGCTCCAAGTTGAGATGTCGAATCCAATCCTCTCGACTGTAACTTTCCCGCAGGTGGGACAGTACGTGTTTTCGCCTTCTTCGCCAGGCACGTTTCCGATGTACACGTAGTTGAGTCCTGCTTCTCTGGCGAGCTTGCGAGCTGATATCAGCGTCTCGATGGGCGTGGGTGGTAAGTTCGTCATCTTGTATTGTGGGTAGAATCTACTGAAGTGCAGTGGAGTATCGCGGCCGAGTGTTTCTCGATGCCATTCGCACAGCTTCCTGATCTCGTCTAGGTCGTCGTTCAGCTTTGGGATGATGAGGTTCGTCGTTTCTATATGCATTCCTCTCTTGTGCATATGTTCGGTTGCGGTTAGGACGTCCTTCAGGCTGCTCATACAGTATTTCTGGTAGAACTCTTCTGTGAAGCCCTTGACGTCGACGTTCGCGGCATCGACGTAAGGTGAGAGTGCATCGATGGCTTCGTTGGTGATGTATCCGTTTGTGACCAAGACGTTGAGTATTCCTTGTTCTTTGGCTGCTCGGGAAGTCTCAAGGACGTACTCAAACCAGATGGTCGGCTCGTTGTAGGTGTATGAGATGGATTTGCATCCGTACCGCCGCGCGAGTCTCACGATCTCTTCGGGTTTCTTCTCGTCAGTTACGACTTCTTCGGGAGAGGCTTGGGATATGGACCAGTTTTGGCACCATGGACATCTGAAGTTGCAGGAAACCGTTGAGATGGAGAGGCTTGTGCTGCCTGGCCAGAAGTTGAACAGAGGTTTCTTCTCGATTGGATCGACGGCCAGAGCGGTAAGAAGGCCATAAACCAAGGTGTAGAGGGCGCCGTCTCGATTCTCCCTGACGCGGCAGAATCCTCTCCTGCCTGGTGCGATAGTGCATCTCCTAGGACAGACTGAGCACTTCACGTTTTTTCCGTCTATGCTCTCCCAGAGTAGGGCGGGCCTCTCGAACAAAGCTCTTTCAACTGAAGAGAGTCGCTGGATGCATATTTATGTGCCGAAGGGTCTGAGAAGCGCGAACATACATCCCACCTCGGACCCCCGAATGAAGCGTGTACCCATATGAGCCGCAGAAGACTGGCGCTACAGCAAATCCTTTCGGCAAGGTCCGATATCGAAGCTGCAGCCGAAGAAATGGGGAAGTAGTCGTGGACTCGACGGAGATCAAAGCAATCGCCTTCGACCTAGATGGTACGTTGGTCGAATCGCACATCGACTTTGTACGGATGAAAGAGCGCGTTATTGCGTACCTTTCATCGCAGGGAATTGAAGGAGGCTTCACGCCGCGCCAGACAAATGTCGAGATCTTGACCAGAGCCGAAGAGATCTACAAGGAGGGAGGAGGACTTGACGGCCAATGGAAAGAGATCCTCGACAAGATCGGGCAGATAATGGACGCGGTTGAGATGGATAGCGTAATGCTAGCCACGCCTATCGATGGATCTCGACAGACATTAGTTGCCATGAGAGAAGCGGATGTCGGTAGTGGGGTCGTGACGAGGAGCTGCAGGGCATACGCGCTCGCCGTCATGGAGAGGTGTGGCCTGATGGAACTTGTTGATGCTGCCATTGCTAGGAATGATGTCTCGAAGCCGAAGCCTGATCCTGAGCAGCTCTTCCTTCTCGCCAAGTTGCTGGGTATTGATGTTTCTCAGATTGTGGTCGTGGGAGACACTCTGATGGACTTTCAGTTCGCCAAGAATGCTGGTGTAAGGTTCGTTGGCGTGTTGACTGGTTTTGCGACGGAAGACGTGTTCCGAAGTGCCGGATGTAGCGTTATCCTGAGTAGCGT
>CAYWPD010000002.1:0-6299 GCA_964460055.1 uncultured Candidatus Bathyarchaeia archaeon | reverse complement strand
TCGCGAGGTCGACGAGGTGATCGACCTCGAATATCTTGGTGCCGATCTCTGCGATGTCGCTGAGAATAGGCGCGGTGTTTCCGCATATATGCAGGGAGGGTGTAGCTCCACGGGATTGGATCGTGGCGAGGATTCTTCGGATTCTGGGAAGGGCGATTTCCCGGAACATCTTGGGAGAGATCACTGATGTTGAACTCATCGGCTCCGCGATGACTATGATGTCGGCTCCTTCGGAGATCTTTGCTTCGGCGAACGCCGCCGAGGCTTGCGTGGATGTGTCGGCGAGTTCCTCGACCATGTCTCGATTTCTAACAAGATCTAGAAGGAAGGCGCCGGGTCCTCGCAGCACGCTGGAAAGAGTTAGGGGACCCGGAACATAGCCCAAGATCGGAGCTACGTCTTGGAGCTCAGATTTGACGAGTCTAGTGGCCTCGAGATAGATTGGCATCCGTCCATCTTTCCAAGGGTCGGGTATCTTGAGGTTTCCGACATCTTCTTTCTTTGAGACGATTGTTTGCGAGACAGTCGGAATGGAGTCTTCGCCATAGCGTAGTCTGCATCCCATGGCTTCTGCCATAAGATTGAAGGAGGATTCCCAGCCGACGTAGACGCCGTCGTATCCCACTTCCCTGTAGCTCTTGAGGAGGGCATCCTTCATCTTCATGGGATCTTTCATTGCTTCTGAGAACTTGATGCCTGCGATCCTTGATGCTGTGTACATGATTTGCGGTATGACAGGTACTCTGTCCGGGATCTTCAGACTGATGGCCTTGTAGACCCTCTCTTTGGGCGTGAGTTGATCCAGTTTGTGAGCCCTCATAGGAGGAGATTCTTCGACGTTGTATTTTCGCCTGTTGTTCAGATTCCGACTAGGAACGCCGCTCCGACCGTGAGGAATACTGCGCCTGCGAGCACTGACAGCATTCTTTTCGGCACGATCTTTGAGAGTTTGTGGCCGACGATGATTCCTATCGCGTTTACCGTTGCGAATGCGGCTATCGCACCGAGAAAGATAAGTAGGGGCGAGCCACGCTCCGCGCAGAGGATAATGGTTGAGATCTGTGTCTTGTCTCCGAGTTCTGCGAAGGCGACGGTTGTCAGTGCCAGCCAGACTATCTTGTAGTTCACTTATCTTTTCGCCTCTTCTTGAAGTGGTTGATGAGGATCCATGCACCTATGGCGATGAATGTGATTCCGCCTAGCTTCTGAATCAGGTTGACGGGAAGAACTGTTGAAACAAGGGTCCCGAAGACTGCTCCGACCGCGGTCACAGCGGACAGTCCGAGCAGAGTTCCGAGATAGATGTCCTTCGGCGCTTGGTATGTGATGGCCAATGCCATCGCTGATAGCTGTGTCTTGTCCCCGAGTTCCATGAGTAGGATCATGGTGAAGGTTGCTGCGAGCAGCTGTAGATCCGTGTCTACTCCTCCTTAGCGGTTGGACTGCGAGGTAGTTTGTCTCCGACATAAAAAGTCGTTGTATGGTGTGGGTCTCCGCCTCAAGGTATAAATATGAGAGATTCGATCACGGTTCCCTTCCTAGGTGAGTGATGATGAGGGATTCGGTGAACAAGGCAAAGGCGAACAATCCATGCTCAGGATGCCGCAGCACGGCCGGTTGGAGTTCTGAGTGGTGTCGGGGCTGCTACGTCAACAGAGGAAAGTGATTCTGCGCCGCTTGTGAGTCTTTATCTAAGCTTTCGCGCCATGTAGTAGTCAGGATTTCTCTATCCGCTGCTCAAGTTTCTTCGGGAGTCTCAGAGAGTCTCCCGTGGGTAAACCGTGAGCCTTGAAACAAGCTTTATAGCCTGCGTCGCGAAACCTACACCAGTGTTCGGTGAACGCCCGAGTACGACTTATTGTTAGCGTTTTGACTTCTCTGAGGTTGTATTGTTTGTCTGGACAAGAAAAACCGTGTTTCTCCCGTTGTGAGTTCTTTCGATGTGGACAGAGAAGCTTGGTTTTCCAGGGATCGAAGACTTGGTGCAGATGGGCAGAGGATGAATGTAGCGCTGCCGCTTGTAGCTACGCGATGTGCGTGAGAGGCAGGATCCTGCCGAACGGCCTTTGCGGGTTGACTGTAAGGAGAAGGACCGCTGAACTGGAGGGCCCTGAGGAGATGGCCGAGGAGATCAAACTGAAGGGCAAGATATCCAAACGCTTTGGGGGGGCCGATCTCCTATAGGAATCCAGAGGAGACTCTCCGGAAACTGCCCGTTCTTCGTGTCGAAGGACGATGGGTACGGATGCTACCGGCTTTGACTAGTGTCTGATCAGTATATCGACGAAGCTTGCCACTTTCGCATCCCGGCTCGTGGTAAGTAAGATAATTTTCTTCTCTGACTCACAGACGAGGATTCTTTCGTCCGCTCGGTTCAGCACGATGACCAGGGATCCGGTCAGTCCAAGGTGTGATACATCGATTTCGAGTAGTTTTTTCGAATGTTTCAGTGCCTGCTCCTGTGCTTGAATGCTGGGTTCATCTTCTCGGTGGATCTCTTGAAGGTTCTCGTCGAAGACTGAGAGTCCCTTGTATCCTTCGATGCCCCTGAGTTTCTCCATTAGTTGTTGGTCAGAGTTTGGCGGCTTCGGCGGTTCCATAGTCTTCTACCCGAAGTTTGGGCTGATCTGGACTTTGTCTCCCTCTTGAATCTCGAGCTCTTTGAGTAGCCTTACGGAGAGCATTGCGAGGCCTTCAGAGCGCGTTCGCGTGAACTTCAGCTCCTTCTCTACTGTTTTGCCTTTGGTCGTCATGATTGTCACTTTCCTAGGCGCGGATCCTCCCGACTGTGGTAGTTGCAGCCATCTGTTCTTCCACGTTTCGTGAAGCTCAAGGTCGCCTTTCATGAGCCCTGTAAGGCGGGCTGCCTTGAACTCGTGCCACACAACTGCCTTGGCGACGGCCGGTGCGATTATGCCTTTTCCCTCGAGGATGTCTCGCGCCGCAAGGTTCAGGAGTGTTTCTAGGAGCAGCTCATTTGTATCTTTCTTTGCAAGTGTGACGAGATGGAGGTTTCCGAGATTGGATATTTGTAGTTGCTTGGTGCTGGCGTGGATAGCGATGGCTGTGAATGATTTGGCGAGATCTTGGAGGGTTTCTCCATTTCTTGAGATGATGTCTTGGATCGCGGCAGCTATGTCGTCGCTTGACTCTTTGGCTATGACTTGGTTGCCTGAGAGGAGTACGGAGGCCTCGACGCCTGACATGATTTTCGTGTAGGTCACAGGGTTTTCGTCTGGTTCCGTCAAGGGCGCTCCTTCCCGTCTTCAATGTCTTTCGTGGGAAGCTTGCGTTCTTCGTGTCTGGTTCGTGAGAGTAGGCTCTGGGGTCATCGTCTTGGTTTCTCGACTGTCTTCTTGATTTCGGCTATTCTCTGGTCCTGTTCGGTGAGTTTCGTTGAGAGGAGGTTGCATGTCTTGGCCAGTTCGTCTAGGGTCGTTCGGATGTTTGTGGTCTCCTCGATCATCATGAGGTAGAATCGTGTGACCGATCCTACGGCTGCGTAGTAGTCTCTCATGGTGCTTCTCACTAGGGCGGAGTCGGCGGATTGTTGTCTGTTCGCTTCGAATACGAGTCTCATGCCTGACTTCATTGATTCGTCCAGTCTCTTGAGGGCAGTTCTCAGGGCGTCGTCGAGGTTTGTCCAGGCTTCGCTTATGGATCTGAGTTCGGATAGGGCTATTCCGTCCCTTCGAGTTGTGTCGCCAATCAGGCCTTGGATCTTCTGGTAGGTTCCCTGCTGTGCCCTTACGAATGATTCGAATCTGTCCATGACGCTGATGAAGGAGTTGGTTGTGTCCAAGAGGGATATGAAGTGTGAATCCTGCTTTGAGATGACTTCTCCGAAGGACTCCCTGCATTTGTGAAGATCGTCGATCAGGGTTTTTAGCTCCTGTATCTGTACGTCGCCTTTCTTTATGGCTCGGTTGAACTTGACCTTGTTCTCGACCAAGACCGCGGCGCTATCTCTGACGGCGGGGCGTTCCTCCCCGCTCTTCTTGACCCATTCCCCGAATCTTTCCTTAAATGCAGAGAGTTCTCCCACTGTCGGGCGCATGTTCTTCATGATGTCCTCTATTTGGGCGAAGAGATCTCTCACGAACGTAGTCGCATCCTGTGTTTCGCTTTCTTGCCTAGTCAGTACGGATGTGAAGAGCTCTCTGGAGTCTAGGTGTTTTGATACGACGGATCTTATGGATTGGAGCTCGTCTTCGAGGCTTGTTGAGAAGTCGTTTATCAATGACTCCAAGATTTTGAGGTTTTCAGATTTCGCGTCTACGGCTTCCTCGAATTTCTGTAGTACTCCTGCCGTGTCTATTGGGGCTAGGTTCAACACTTGAACGAGTCTCTCTCTCATTTGAAAAAGTGAGCTCGCTATCTCTCTTGTCTGAGATGTGCTGTCGACGTTTTTCTTAACGAGTCCTGCAGCTAGGGTCTTGAGCTGCTCGACGTCCGAATGTAGGGTGTTCCCATCTTCTATCAGTGAGTTCTTCAGTTCTAGGGTCTTCTCGATGGAGTTCTTTATCTTCTCTGTCTCTTCCAAGTAGCTCGTCATGCACTGTTCGACGGACGCCTTGGACTCCGCGACGAAGACATCGAGAGTCTTCGTTACCTCGCCCAGTTTTTCGTCTTTGAAGAGCTTGCTGATCTGCTCGCCGAGCTGGTCTGTCGCCTTGTCGTACTTGTCGAGGCTCTCATCGATTGTGGCTTTGAACTTGTGTTCGTCCACTTCTGGTCTCTTTAGCGCGTCGTCGAGGCTGTTCTTCAGGCTGTTCAGGTCTTCGCCTAGGGATTTTATGGTCTTGAGTATCGATTCCTTGATTTTCTTGAGTTCTTCGTAGTGTTGCTTCATGGAGTTGAAGGCTTCTACCAGTTGGTTGAAGCCTTTCTCTTCGATGTCTGCGAGCATGTTCGCGAGGTTGCCTGTCCTCTGTGCTGCTTCTTCTACCAAGCTTGTTCGGAGTCCGGCGAGCCCGGCGACTCCTGTCGCGAGTCTTTCGTAGATTCCTTCGTGTTTGGTGGAGAGCTTGGCGGAGAAGTCATCGAAGTCCTTGACTTGGGTCTCGGCTGCGTCGATCGCCTCGTTGAACTTTCTTTCAAGTGCGTTTATCTCGCCGATGATGGACTTGACCTCGGTGATGCTCATGTTTGACACCTGCGATCGTGAGGATGTGAATGAGAGTTATTCGAATGTACACATTATTTAACGCTTTATCGGTCTCTCGGTTTCGTGCATCTTTATATTAGGACGTTTACAATGATTGGCGAGAGTTTGTCTTAAGACAGTGGAATGTGCCTTCGATGGAGTCCGGTGCCGAACTGGAGAGAGAAGCTGGCGAGGTCGAGGAGTTCGTCGATAGCGGCATCGAGAAGCTGGATCAGCTTCTCGGAGGAGGCGTGCCAAAAGGAAACATCGTTCTGGTCTCAGGCACCAGCGGTGCAGGCAAAACTATTCTGAGCTGCCAGTTCCTCCAAAGAGGTTGCACACGAGGGGAGAGGGGTCTCTACGTCGCTATCGATGAGAAGCCCAGCTTGGTCAGGAGGAGGATGAAGGCGATCGGCATTGATCTCCACGAGCAGGAGCAGAATGGCTTCCTAGTTATGCTCGACGCCTATGCTGCGCGTGCGAAGGTACCAACCCAGGAGAAGGCTCACGTCCTCGGTCCTCTGGAGATTCCGTCCTTCGTCTCTGCGCTTCTGGACAATATTGAGTCCATCTCCGCTTCAAGGGTTGTCATTGACTCGATCACCTCCTTCGGATATCAGTTTCACGATGTCCGGTTTGTGAGGGAGGCGATCATGAGGATCTTTGCGGTTCTTAGGGAGGTCGGCTGCACCTCCTTTGTTACGTGTGAGGTTAGAGAAGGCTCTGACCTAGTTAGCCGGTGGGGGATCGAGGAGTATCTCGCGGACGGAGTGATCAGGCTTTCTCTGACGCCGACATCCAACGGGCTTGATCATACACGAATGATGCGCGTTGTGAAGATGAAGGGTACTAGGCACCCGTTATCCATGATACCCTTCAAGATAGGTAAGGACGGCATAGAGATCGAGTACTCGGGCATATAGCAGAGACGTTATCTGTTCTCCACGTTCAATTGAGGTTCGCCCGAGGATTCTTTGTGGAGGCTTTGGATAGGGTATGGCCGGACTGGATCAGGTTTCGGGAGAGTCTGGGAGAGTTGTTGTGGCGAAGCTCGCTCCCGGAGAGGACCTGCTACGCTCCATTGAGAGGATAGCGGCGGCTGAGAAGGTCTCCTCGGCTTCCGTGGAGGCTATCGGAACTCTCGACGAGGTGA
>CAYWPD010000001.1:66172-70045 GCA_964460055.1 uncultured Candidatus Bathyarchaeia archaeon | reverse complement strand
GGATCAGCCACTCCAAGCTCCTCAGCCTTGATCTTAGCGCTGTGACTAGGAATGCTCACTAGTTGCTTGACTATCTCCAGAGTCTTAGAAGGTTGCGGCGGAGGCTTTGTGAGCCGTCTTATCTCTTCCGGTACCTTCTCGATCGGATGCAGCTTGAACGAACTCAATTTCAGCAGACTCCTTATCTCCACAATCCCATTCTCTAAACTTTGCTTAAATATCTTTCTAAAACTTCCAATAAACCGTGCAACACAGTTACAGAGTTCAAAATACGGCTTCACGCATAACCTAAACCATGATCGACACATCCCAACGATCATCCACAGTACGTCCATCAATCAGAGACAAAATTTAGCCAAAGGATACCTCCGCATCCTACAACTACTTCAAAACGTGCCCATTGATCCGCTAACTCATCCAGTTATGACTTCGGACTCCTTCACCCCATCAGAAACCGCGCCGCAAGGCTCCTGGCCCCACGATAACCCGGACGTACAACTTGACAACAGAGCAATCCAAACTTCACACTCCTTTCTGGCACAAAGCTTCATATTCCTCCAAATGCGACTCGCAGAATCTCGCACTAGTAAGCCGTAGAGGTGGAAGACACGAAACAGCCAGCGACGCCAAGATCCAGAGCCGTCGCTCTCACGATAGTGCTCGCCGCACTCTACGCCACGACGAAGCTCATCTTCCTTTCAGCCATTATTGGTGTAGGAGGAAGATTCTTCACTGCGGCAGATGCGTTGGCGCCTCTCTACGGGATCTTCTTTGGACCATACATTGGCACTATGGGCGTCATAGTCGGAACTTTCATCGGCATCTCGCTCACAGGCCAGACGCTCTTCCTCGGACTGGACTTCTTTCCAGCCACGGTAAACACCATCACAGTAGCACTCCTAATGAGGAAGAAGAGAGTCCAAGCAGCAATCATCTTCACAGCCCTCCTCCTCGCCTTCTCCCTAAACCCCGACACAAGCCTCTTGATCCCCATACCCAACTCCAGCATCTCAATCCCCTACATCTGGATGCACCTGATAGCGCTGGCAGTGCTGGTCTCACCATTACCATCAAAGGCAGCTGAGGCAATCACCAGAGCTTCGGGGAAGACGCTTCCCCTCTACGTGGCAATTCTCTCCTTCATCGGAACAATGACACAACATCTCATGGGAAACACGCTCTTCGAAACGATTCTAGGATCCCTTCAAGGATACGTACCCAACGGTGGGTGGCCTCTACTCTGGCAGACCACCTTCTGGATCTACCCAGTCGAGAGAATACTGATCACAATAATCGCCTCGGCGGTCGGTTCACCTCTAGTTAGGGCGCTGAGGAACATCCAGCTCCAAAGCTGGGTAGCCCTCGGCATCCGTACAGCCACCCGAGAGGGTGGAGGTCCGTGACATCCGAAGACAGGATGATGTGTGCCATTTCTGTGCGTGCTTAAGGTTCGCGTGACTACTTGGACTCCACTTCGGGGGAAGCACTCTTCTTAACCAGCTCAATAGCCTCATGCAAGTTCTTGACAGGCATAATCTTGAGTCCCCTATCCGTGAAGGGCTTCAACTCATCAGGCTGGAACTGCTCATAGTTGATCCCTGGAAGCACAACGTTCTGACACTTGTCTTGAAGACTGAGGACAGCCGAAAGCTTCCCCTCCGTGATCCCACCGACCTCTCCAACTTCGCCATAGATTGAGATCTTACCTGTGAAGGCGTACTTCTGAGGCACCGGAGTCTTCTCATACGCGCTGTTCAATGCAACCGCCGTGGCGAGACCTATGCTGCCACCATCAATAGCGACGAACCTCTTGCCGGTCGGATCGGTACCACCCTCGAACGGCGACTCGAACTGCACGACGATGTCGAACTTCCTTCTCAAATTTGCGTCGTGTCTGTTGCTGACAGCCGTAACGGCGTTCTCAACTGCTTCTCTAACCGATTCACCCACGTTCCCCGTTATAGTAAGGTTTCCCAGTTCTCCCTCCGACTTGCCTATGAGACTCGTCTTGATGAACGTCAGCGTACCTGAAGATGCCTTAACGTCATCTAGATATCCGATACCAACGACCTGCCCGACCACGGGCTCAGACACCATCTTCTTGTACTGGATCTCCTTGATCATCTTCAGATCGCTTGTATCGATGTCCTGAACCGACTTGCGGAAGTGGTAGAGCTTCACCCTGTGCTTCTCGCAAAGCTCGGACGCCTTCTCCGCCAGTTGCACGTCACTCAACCCGTAGATTTCTTTGAGGCGTTGAAATTCTTTGGTGTACACTGTCTGGAGAACAGCCATGTCGGGATTCGATTCACCCAACTTGACCAAGAGCTGGAGCTCTTTGACACGGTACTCGTTTGCGCCCCGAACAAAGGTGTCAGCTATCACGCGTGGAGGAATCGTCCGATCCGCTATGAGCTGCACAAGATTGTCGAGAGTGCACTCCTCATCCAGATGCTCCTGAATCCTCTTCAGATGAATCTTCAAGACATCCTTCTTGTCCTCAAGTGTCTTCGGCGGTGAGAAGTCATACCACTTCGTGAACCTCTGGAGCACACTCCGATCTATGACTTGAGGCAGGTTCGTCGTCCCGATGACCATAACCCTGTTCAGCGGAGTGAACCCGTCCAGCTCTGTGATCAGTGTGTTCACAAACCTGTAAGTCGTCAAATCTGCAGATCCACGGGTCAGAGCTAGCGCATCTATCTCATCTATGAAGACGATAGCCGGAGCGTGAAACCTCGCTTCGTTGAAGATGTCTTTCAAAGTTTTCTCAGGCTCGCCGTAATACCCCTTAATGATCTCGCCTATCTTGACTTCAAGGAACGTCGCACCCGTCTCGTTGGCTATCGCTTTCACAAGTAGAGTCTTACCAGTTCCAGGCGGGCCTACGAGGAGTATTCCCTTGGGAGGCACGTAACCGCTCTCTCTGATCAGATTCTCGTCGAGGGAGGCGGAGATCTCCTTGATAATATCTGGAGCCACATCTTTCAGCCCACCCACATCAGCATAGGTCTCAGTTGGCCTCGTTATGATGACCGCCTGCTTGGCCGACTTGCTAATGTTCTCTCTGGCGTAAAGTTTGACTCTGGGAGCGATCTTCTTGAAGTCGTCTAGGGTGACTTGATACCTAGCACGCGCCTCCGCCTTCGGCTCCACACGTTCAAAGTAGATCCCCCGATAGGCTTCTACGACATCCGCAGGAGTCAGCATCGGCTGTCCCATCGCATAGACCTCTCTTTCCAACACCGCAAGCACAGCCAACGGATCCAAACCGAACCTGAACTTCTCCTCCTGCTTCTTCGCAACCTCTCGGAGGATTTCGCCAGTCACATTGATGTCGATGGTCTTCTGAATCCTCCTGCGAAGCTCGGATGTGAGCTCATCCTCTCTATTCGTCATGAAGGCGACTATCGCGGGGACATCAGCCGAGTTTATCACCTCATCAAGCTTCATGACGAAAGCAGACATGACCCTCTGATCCTCTCGATCAACATTGCTGTCAGGATGCCTCACAGGCGAGAGGATGTGCGCCTCGTCAAAGGCGAGTATCCCACCCTCCACCATCACCTTGTTAAACAGAGCCTCTGTCTGGCTTGCACTGGAACCGTACCACTTGCTGTAGATCTGGGACATCGAGACTATCGAGGTGAGAGGTAGAACACCGTACTCGAGCCCGTCCAAGACTGCCTTCTTTCTCAGGAAAGTCAAGATCGCGGATTTCCCCGATCCGGACGGACCTGTCAAGAGGAAGATCTTTGGTGGGGGGAGAATAGAGAATTTTCTTACCTCGGGATCCTTGAAGACATAGTACTGCACGCTTCTCATGATCGTGGCGATCTCTTTCTCCCTCCCCACGATCTCGGGTAGCTCCAG
>CAYWPD010000001.1:0-66072 GCA_964460055.1 uncultured Candidatus Bathyarchaeia archaeon | reverse complement strand
TTCTCATGATCGTGGCGATCTCTTTCTCCCTCCCCACGATCTCGGGTAGCTCCAGGGAGAAGCCTTTCCTCTTCAGACGCTCCATCTGGAGCCTCAGGATCTTCTTTCTCTCCTCCAGAGGCTTCCGGGTGAACCTCCATTTTCTGTAGCCTAGACTTGTGAGATATAGCTCAAGCATGAAGAAGGTTCGCAGGAATTTGCTCTTCTTCCACCAATCATCCCGGTCATATCGTCTCTCCAAGCACTAGGTCACCCCCGCCCAAAAGAGCACAAATCGGATCGAAAGATAGGAGGTGGCGAACAGGACGATGGAGTAAATCGAGATCTTGATCTTCTCGCGATTCGACCCGATGTCCGGTCTGGACTTGACCTCGCGAACAAGCAGAAACAGAGCAAAGTGAATTATGAGGATGTAGATCGCCAAGTTGGCAACGAAACCGACAGTTATCGGTCCCAATGCCAGTGAGGAGATCGACACCTCAACACGCGACTCCGCCTTTAAGTGGTCGTCGCGAGCGATTTATCCTTTGTTTCACGCTGTCGAACGCATGAAAATGCATCCGCGTGCACATGTGAAAACTAACACGTATGCTGAGTCGTGCACTGAAAGTCTCAGCATTGGAAGATGAATCTGATCCCCGTCAACGTGACTTCTCAAGCAACTCTTTAAACCAAGGTTTTCCGTTAGAGTGCAAGACGCCCCATGTACGCCGTCGAAGCCGAAGATCTTACCAAGTCCTTCGGAAGCGTGGTCGCGCTCTCCGGGGTCAACTTCAAGGTAGATCAGAGAGAGATCTACGGCCTCATAGGCCCCAACGGGGCGGGCAAGACCACAACCCTCAGGATAGTCGCCACACTTATCAAACCCACTTCAGGCACAGCACGCATATTGGGCAACGACGTCGTAAGAGACGCGTCTATTGTCCGAGGCCTGATAAGCTACCTTCCAGAAGAGGCTGGAGCCTACAAGAACATCTCAGGCATAGAGTACCTCAACTTCATGGCCGGCTTCTACACAAAGGATCAAAAAGAAGCAGGTGAGATGATTCAAGAAGCCTCAAGAATCTCTGGACTCGCTGAGAGGCTGAGAGACAAGACAAAAACCTACAGTAAAGGCATGCTCAGAAGGCTTCTCCTATCGAGAGCCCTCATGATTAGACCGAAGCTCGCGATACTCGACGAGCCAACAGGTGGCCTCGACGTAGTACACGCACACCACATAAGAAACTCGATCAGAGAATACACCAAGATACACGATGTCTCCGTCATACTCTCAAGCCACAACATGCTCGAGGTCGAATTCCTATGCGACCGAGTGGCAATGATCAACGCAGGTAAGATAGTGGATGAAGGCACGCCTGACGAGCTCAAGAAGAAGCACGGCGCATCCAACTTGGAAGAAGCATTTGTGAAGGTGGCTCACGTTGCATAGCGGCTTGCTCAACCTCATAGTCAAAGAGGCCAAGGACCTTCTCCGAGACCCGAAGGTGCTCGTCGGCATGGTACTGATGCCCCTCCTCCTCTTCCCCATAATGGGCTCAGCCATAAGCATCTCCATGCAAAGCGCCCAAGAACAAGCAAGGTACGTGAAGATCTGCATCATGGATTTGGACGAGAGAACACTCTCGCAGACCCTCGTAGAGGTCCTCGCAAACAACCGAAACATCACGGTCATACCCATCGAGAAGAGACCACTCGATGAAGCGGTCGCCGAAACAGAACGATTGAATGGAACAGCCCTCATTATCCTAGAGCAGGGATTCTCACAGAACCTCACTGCGATGAACAGAGGCGGCGTGACTGCCTACGCCTTGATCAAGAGGCTCGACGTATCCGAGAGCAACAAGATGTCCGTGTTGAACTCCATTCTTCGCCTAGCCTCGACAGCTGCAACTGCTCTCATTCTCGAGCAGGCCGCTCCAACTGCTGACCCGTCGGTTGTCACGAACCCTATCAGCATAAGCTATCAGACGATCTACCGTGAGAAGCTGGTAAGTATGAATCCGAGCGCCATAATCGGAATAGTGATCTCACAAGGAACAACGCTTCCAGTAATTGTCATGGTCATATTCATATTCGCAATGCAGATAGCCGCCACGTCAATAGCCGTCGAGAAGGAGCAGCGAGCCCTCGAGACCCTTCTCACTTTACCAGTCAATCGAGTATCGATACTCGGCAGCAAACTGATTGCTTCGGCAGTAATCGCGGGAGCTGGCTCGGTCGCCTACATAATCGGCTTCAGATACTACATGGAATCATTCATGACCCAGTTGCCGCCGACGGTCGATCTGGCGAGTCTGGGACTGATTCCCCCGCCCACATACTACGTATTGCTTGGACTCGTGATTTTCATAGCCCTGACATCCGCCCTCTCAATCGCAATATTGCTTGCCGTCTTCGCCGAAGATGTCAGAGGAGCCCAGTCGCTCGTGGGGTACCTGACAATTCCGATCCTCGTCCCAGGTCTATTTCTGATGTTCACCGACATTGCGACTCTGCCGATGGCAGTCCAAGTCGTATTGTACGCTATTCCGTTCACCTACCCTGTCCTCTCCGCGCAGGCCGGGCTGAGCGGCGACTTCAACATCATGCTCATTAGCATAGCCTACCTAACGATCTTCACTGTGGTAGTCCTCTACTTCGCTGGCAGAGTATTCGCGACGGAGAAGATACTCACGGCTAGGTTTTCGCTCAGACGCAGAAGATGAGACAGGCGAGGTCTCTTCAAGGGGTTGCGGGAAAAAGCGGATTGCATGGAACAATATCGAAGGCGTTCACGGTCGCAGATCAACCTAGCCTATATGAATCGCACAACCGTTCCAAGGCCCATCTTCTTCGCGTTCTCTATCACAACGCTAGCCGCGGCCAAATCCTGAATTCCCAGACCGGAAGCATCAAATATCGTGACCTCTCTATCGCTCTCCCGTCCACTCTTGAATCCTGCAACGACCTCCCCGAGTTCGGCGTGTATCTGATCTTCTCTCAAGAGGCCCTTAGAGAGCGCAACATCCCTCCTATCAACGACGATCTTCGCCCTTGGATAGAGCCTCGTATCCAGCTCCTGCTTGCCCTTGACATCTGCCCCGATGGATGTTATGTGCGTTCCCTCACCGACCCACTCATCCAACACGACGGGCATCTTCGAATAGGTCGCAGTCGCGACGATGTCCGAACCGACTACACTCTCTCTTGCCGTATCCACAGGCTCAACTCTCAGCCCGAGCTTCTGGGACATCTCGGCAGAGAACTTCTCCCGGCTCTCCTTGCTGAGGTCGTAGGCCTTGACCCGCTTCAGGCTGAATAGTTCGCTGACTGCCTGTACCTGCGTACGTCCTTGGACTCCAGTCCCTATTAGGCCGATGACCGCCGAATCCTTCCTCGCGAGATACTTCGCGGCTACTCCGCCTGCAGCGCCTGTCCGGACCGCCGTTATCAGCGAAGCGTCCATGACCGCTATGGGGAGGCCTGTTCTTGAGTCTGCGACATAGATCGCTCCCATGATGCTTGGGAGACCGAGCTTCGCCGGATTGTCGAAGTAGCCAGACGTGACCTTGAAACCAACAAGATTGACGTCGTCCAGAAGCGAGCCCTTCACGTCAAAGTCTCCGCCGTGCTTCAGCACGTCTAGGTGCACAATCTTTGGCATCAAGGCCTGCCCTTCCGCTAAGGCCTTGAAGGCCTTCTCAACCGCGACTATCGTGTCGCGCATCGTCAGGGTGCGTTCGACGTCACTCTTTGACAGAACGAGAATATCGACCAAATGCTATCACTTTGACCAATCTATGGGGCGGCATCGACATAAGACCTTGACGGAAGATTGGAGATCGCTTCCTAGCTGGGCAACTTCTATCTGGTGTGGAAAACCGGAACAAATGAAACTATCCAAGTGAGGACAGTCAGCACAACAGCATAGATTCCAACAAAGGCCAGGAATCTCTTCGACCAACGCTTGGGAAGAATGGAAGGCACCCGCCCGTGGAAAGAAGGCAAGAGAGGAATCATGAAGGACACCCCGCGCTTATATTCCAGATAGCCATCCCCAAACTCCTTCTCCAAGGCAGCCTCCTCACCATCAGCTTGAAGCATGTAGATGAAGACCACCAACGTCCATGCATAGAGATCTCCGACACGAATACCATACGCGTTCAGCATCAGAAGCCCAAGCGCCAGGATATCTATGCCAAGATGTTGAGGATGCCTGACAAAGCCATAGAGTCCACCAGTGACCAAACCAGACTTGTGTGCCTTCGCACCGACTGTCTGTCCCAGACCTGCGAGGAAGATCACGAGTCCGAACGCGACCACAAACGGAGCAACAACACTCGCCCACCTCGTGTCACTGATGTAGCTTGTGAGGTAGTACCACTGTGGGAAAAGATACTGCTCGAACGGGCTCCACCACCAGTAGAGCAGACGGTATAGGATGGGAGAAGCGTAGAATAATGGCCATATCATCGGCTCGATGATGCCAGCAACGATCGGCATGTAAACGGCCGCACTTGAACTCGCAGCCGCAATCCAACTTCTCCTGATTCCAGAGCTCTTTCGCACTCTTCCCACCCTGTAGCCAGACTTCGCCGAGTTCTTCTGATCAAATACTACTCTATGCTTCCACACCAAATGGCCGAATAGCAACGTACGTCGCCACACCACATCTTTTAAACTATGCCACAAGATGGCCGGGCAGGGTCTCGAATTGTGGACTGTGAACTCTGAGTGGGGAGCACTTCATGCTGTGCTTGTACAAGACTCGACGCTGAACTTCTGGGAGAACAGGCTTCCATTCGCCGGAAGCGAATCTAGCCTCTATTACCTGCCGAGATGCGCACACGCGGATTACGATGCAGGAGGTCATGACCAGTGGTTGCAGCTGGAGAGATTCCTCAAAGAAGAGAGCGTCCAAGTATTCGAGGTCTTCTCAATCATCAGAAATGTGATCGAGACGGCTTCCGAAGCGGAGAAGAGAGAGATCATCCGAAGATTCTGGAGACCTGGCCAGAAGGCGCCCAAGCCAAGCGAACTCAAAGCCGAACACATTACAGACGGATACCCTGATACACCATACTTTGATCCTGCCGAAGACGAGGTTATACTCCCCGACTTCAAGAGAGCCACCTGGCCGTATCCGAGGGACACATCGTTTACCACACCAGTCGGGACTGCAATCTGTAACATGCGCAGATATAGCCGGAGACTTGAACCTAAAGTAGTGAAATTCGCGTACGAGTCCGATCCCGTCCTCCAGAAGAATATCAACACCATCTGGGATGCAAACGAGGTCGAGATAGCAAACACAGAGCCAGCCAACATCGAGGGAGGAGACACAGAGATAGTCGACGAAGAAACCATCGCAATTGGACTCGGACAAAGAACAACATACACCGGCTTCATCGAGACCGCTAAGAAGATCTTCTCAGCCGACCAAGATGAAAAGATCAAGTACGTCTGCGCCGTCCATAACGCGGACTACCCTGCAGTTGACTACATGCATCTCGACACCACCATCAACTTTCCAGCCGAGCGCAGAGCCCTCGTCATGCCCTATTACTTCGAGAGCGAGATCGTCAAGGAGATGCCACCAAAGAGACTGCTTATGAAACTGCTTGCAGCGACAAGAGTTCAATCGGAGCGCGACGCGAGACCAATGCAGGATATCGTTGGCCCCGCCGTGTTTGAGAAGGCTGGCCAATGTTACGTTTACGTGAGAGACAAGCAAATTCAGCCGACCCTGCTTCGACGAGAGATCAGCCTAGTGGACTTCCTGATCAAAGAGGACAAGATCGACAAGGATGGCCTGATCTACGTTGGAGGACCGCCCGAGAGAGAGAATGATCTGAGACATCTCATGCTAGCGCTGATGGAGCAAGCAAGAGGCGCTACAAACACGGTTACCCTAAAGTCAGGTACAGTGATAGCTTACGCAAGAAACGTGGCGACTCGGGAAGCGCTTAGAGAGAAAGGTATTCGAACGAAGAACTGGAGCGACAGCTACCTCGACTTACTAGGCGGGCCACACTGCTCCACATCACCGCTCTCCAGAGGTCCCTAGAGCCAGACGACTCGGCTATTGGGCCACTCGACTAACGCTTAATTTCCATGCCTACGAGATTCTTATGGGATCAAGATGAAAGTGCTCGTCCTCGGCACAGGAAAGATGGGCTACGGCCTACTCAAGGATCTTAACGCCCAGCCTAAAGTCACCGAGATCGTCGCGGCTGACGTGAACCTCGACCAAGCTAGAGCGGTGGCCGCAAGAGTCGGAGGTGACAAGATCACCATTGCCAAAGCCGACGTCACGCACAAGAACGCGACGGTCAAACTAATCAAGGATGACTTCGACGTGGTAGCCAGCGCCCTCCCCCGTCAATTCTGCGACTTGGCTGTTGCCGCAACGATCGAAGCAGGTGTTGGCTACGCCGATATCGCAGCCTCCTTCGCCACGATCTTCAGCCATCACAAGGCAGCAAAGAGGGCCGGAATCACAGTTGTCCCTCACATCGGGCTCGACATAGGCATCGACAGGGTTCTCTGCGGAGTGGGAGCCCGGAAGCTTGACAAGGCTGAGAGGTTCTACGTTGCTTGTGGAGGTTTCCCTCAGAAGGGGACCCCCGGCTACTATAACCCACTCAGCTATAAGATCTCGTGGTACTGGCCTCTGGCTGTAGCGACCAACTTGGGTGTAAACAGAGTACTCAAGAATGGCAAGATGGTCGAGATCCCCGCATTGAGCGATGCGCGGGAGATAGTTTTCCCAGAGCCTCTCGGCAGACTCGAGGCTTTCACCACAGGTGGCCTCAACGATGTCGTTGAGCACCTTGGGCTCAAGGGTGTGGAGGACGCTTATGCCCAGACCGTCCGATGGCCTGGCCACTGTGAGATCTGGAAGAAGCTCAAGGAGCTGCACCTGCTGGATGAGGAGACAGTCAGAGTGAAGGACGCCTATGTCAAGCCTCTAGACCTCTTCATCGCGCTTGGCGAGAAGACTCTGCAATACGGGCCCGGCGAGGGCGACGCCGTATGTCAGAGGGTCGAGGTTTCAGGCGTGAAAGGCGGAAAGGCGGCAGGCTACATCTGGGAGTTCATGGACTTCTATGATCCCAAGAACGACATCTCCGCGATGGCGCGTACGACAGCGTTCCCATGCAGCATCGTAGCCCAGATGATAGCCAAGGGTGAGATGGATACTCAAGGAGTAATACATCCTGTCAAGATCGGCTACGACGAGAAGCTCTCCAAGAAGTTCTTCGCAGAACTCAAGAAGCGGAGAATAAGTATCACAGAGACGTTTAGAAGCCCCTTCAACTAGCCCATTTCCCTTTTTGTCTAGCCCAGCAGGCTCCTACAGGAAGTGTTCGCACCGCTTCTCTTTCTGGGATCGACATCAGCGGTAACTGGAGAAGTTGGCGTGGGCTATACGATACTCGTCTCCCACACGGACAAAGACCAGCGTGACTGGGCCACGCTGGACACTCTCCGAGTCTCCCCTCCTGAAGCACCATATCGCTGTGACAATAGCGGTCTTGCCGAAGTCTTCAACGTCAACATCCTCAAGCCACAGCTTGTTCGGATGGATCTTACCGCTCCTGACGAAGCCGAAACCCTCGTGATGCTTGATGAGAGCGTCTATCCCCTTTATCAGCCCCCGCCTTTCCGACGAGAAGTAGGTTACCCTCGGGTCGTTCAGAAAGAGTCTGTCAACCCTCGAAAGATCATAGGAATTCCATATCGAGACCCAATCATCCACCGACTTTCTGTTGAACCTAGTTTCCAATATTCGCCGCCTCAACTAGCTCTCATCGTGTCTCACATACTGTGGGAGCTACCGAGATCCAGTGCATGTGCTCTCCACTATTTTGTCGGGAAGACCTCTCTGACAATCTTCTCATGAGTCTCCGGCGAAATCAACGGATAGACCCTTCTTCGAGAATGGAAGAACATTGGGTCTTGGCTCACAATCTTCGACAGCTCCTCCTCAGAGGAGACATCGCACACGTAAATGAGCCCCTGCAATCCGATCAAATGATAGTATCTCTCGATCTTCCCTTCTTTCTGGAGTTTCTTGAAGTATGCGGGCTGGAGCAGGCTCAGTTTGGATAGGGCTGACGCCTTGACTCCCGGTTTTGGTTTCTCGACAACTAAGAACTTCAAACCACACGCCTAGTTCTAGATCTGCTGCAAAGACAGATAAAGCAAATTCCGAGGACGCGCTTTTCTTTTGAGAGAAGGCGTGATTCTACATGAGTGACATCAGGAATGTTGCAGTCGTTGGAGCAGGCACGATGGGCTGGCAAATTGCGCTTCAAGCCGCAATCCACGGTTACGACGTCTCGATAACTGATCTTCTGGAGAGCGCTATAGAGCGGGCGAAGGCGACCATCAATCTATCACTTGCCGAAAAAATAGATCTGAAGGAAATTACTGAAAAAGATCGAGCTAAGATCGTCGATCGCATTCATTTCACTCTGGATCTTGCGGAGGCCGTGAAGAAAGCGGACCTAGTGGTTGAAGCGATTGTTGAGAAGCTTGAGCCCAAGAGAGAGGTGTTCGCGAAGCTGGATGAGATATGCCCTCCTCACACGATCTTGGCCACCAACAGCTCCTCCATCAGAGTCTCCAAGATCGAGAGCGCTACGAGACGCCAAGACAAGGTCCTCAACATTCACTTCTACTCCCTAATCAACAAGAAGAACATCGCCGACTTGATGGGAGGCACAAAGACTTCTCCCGAGACGATAGAGAAGGCGAGACGCTGGATACGAAGCATCGACTGCATCCCACTTGCTGTCAAGAAGGAGATAACGGGCTTCGTCTTCAACCGAATATGGCGCGCCATAAAGAAGGAGGCCCTGTACATGTGGGCAAACGGCTATGCGGACTTCCAAGACATAGACAGGGCCTGGATCGTCTTCACCGGGTCGTCCAGCGGGATCTTCGGCATAATGGACGAGATTGGTTTGGACGTGGTTTATGACATTGAGAATGTCTATTTCAACGAGTCCGGCGATCCGAGAGACAAGCCGCCACAAGCTCTGAGAGAGATGACTGAGAAAGGACAACTCGGCGTAAAGACTGGAAGAGGGTTCTACACGTATCCAGACCCGGCCTTCAGGCAACCTGGCTGGCTTAAAGGCGAGAAGTAAGACATCGTTGACGAGACACCTCGCTGCGGTGCAGAAGACATGGTTAAGGAGAACTCCGAGACTCAGTTCACAAAGACAAGCAGAGCGACCTATCTTGCGCTAAAGTCTTCCGGCTACAGTTTTTTCAGCTTCGTGCCCGACGCGCTCTTGAAGGATATCATCGAAATGATACAGGCTGACCAACGGATAACCTCCATCACAGCCACACGTGAAGAAGAAGCCATAGGCATAACAACCGGAGCATGTCTCGGCGGAAAAAAAGCAGCAGTCCTAATGCAAAATACCGGCTTAGGCAACTCAATAGCCGCTTTGGCATCGCTTGCTATTCCTTACGAAGTTCCATTGCTCCTAGTCATGTCGCGGAGAGGAGGACGAAGAGAGAAGATACCCACACAACTGATCATGGGCAGAGCAATCGAAGGTCTCTTAAGCAGCATAGGCGTGCGAGCGTTTGAACCCAAGACACCCAAAGAGATCCGTAACACAATCTCTCAAGCCGAAAAATTCTCCACAGAAGAAAGGACACCAGTCGCCGTCATCTTGGGCATGGATCTATTCGGCCGCTGATGCACGATGAAAAGAATCGATGCGCTAAAGGCGCTTGTCGAATATTGTGCCGGTTTTCCTCTGGTCTGCAATCTAGGGTATCCCAGTAGAGAATTATACTCAGTTGGAGATCGGGATCTCAACTTCTACATGCTGGGCTCCATGGGATTGGCCTCATCCATAGGGCTAGGGCTCTCCATCGCACTAAGGAGGAAGGTCATCGTGGCAGACGGAGACGGTTCACTGCTCATGAATCTAGGCTCGCTTGCTACAATTGCCTACACATCGCCAAAGAACTTGGTACTGTTGGTCCTAGACAATGCCTCATATGGAACCACTGGAGGGCAGGAGACCGCGACCTCCGGTGCGACAGACCTAGCGGAAATCGCAAAGGCAGCAGGGATTAGATCAACACGCCAGATCAGCGATTTAGAATCATTGAGTAAGGTATTGAAGGAAGCTCTGCGAAGCGAAGGCCCCCATGTAATCGTTGTCAAAGTGGAGAAGGGAAATGCCGACGTCCCGGAAATCGAGCTGTCGCCTCAGCGGATAAAGGAGAGGTTCATTCGCGCGGTTTCCAGTTTCAAATCATGAGACTGCGGAGATGCCTTAATTATGGTCTGAGAAGGTTTTAGGCAGCGGTTCCCAGAACCAGTCCAGAGAGAGCGGATATAGATGCTTAGGATAGGACAACTCACGACGGCCTATCACACCTCATTCATCCTCAGAGGCCTTAGGTGGATGGAGAATAGATTGGGAGAGGAGCCCGAATGGAGGATCTTCGGCGGCGGGCCGCCTATAGTCAACTCCCTCGAAAGAGATGAACTAGATCTGGGCTACATCGGCCTTCCACCGACCATGATCGGTATAGAAAGAGGAGTTCAGATCATTTGTGTGGCAGGAGGTCATATTGAGGGCACGATCTTCGTGGCGAAGCCACACTTCCGAGCCCTAGACGAGATCGGCGGCAGCTTAAGAGAGACTCTTGAGCAGTTCACAGCCATAGGCTCGCCTCCGAGAGGCTCTATCCACGATGTAATAGTCCGCAATCTCCTGAGAGAAATTGGCCTCGAAGAAAGGGTGATCGTCAAGAACTATGATTGGGCCGACTTCATACCAGAGGCGATGGCCTCAGGAGAGATAGAAGCGACCGTAGGAACTCCTCCGCTGGCTGTGCTCTGTGAAAGGGCGGTCGGATCCAAGCATATAATTCCGCCGAGAAGACTCTGGCCATACAACCCCAGCTACGGCATTGTGGTCAAGAAAGACATGCTGAAAGAGCAGCCTGAGAAGGTGATGGGGTTCATCAAACTCCACGAAGAGGCAACCAACCTGATGCGTAAAGACGTAGGCCGAGCTGCAGATATCGTCGTGAAAGTGATGGGAGTCGTGGACAGGGATTTCGTCGTGAAGGCGCTAAGCACATCCCCAAGATACTGTGCTAGCCTGCCTCAGTACTACATCGATTCAACGATGAGGTTTGTCCCGGTGCTCAAGCGGATGGGTTATATCAAGAGAACCCTCGATCGAGAAGAGATCTTTGACACGAGACTCATCGATGAGGCCCATCATGAACCACCTCACTACATGGAACACTTCACTTAGGAAATGAGCAAGATGGCAAGGGTAAGGCTCTTCGGCAGAGTGTCAGACGTCGCTAAGGGAGACAAGGAGCTACAAATTCCATCCAAGACGCTTAGAGAAGCGCTTGAGACGCTAAAGACGACCTTCGGAGAACAGTTCACTTCGCTAGTATTCGATGACGATAGCAAGGTCAAGCCGTTCATAAATGTCTTCGTGAACAAGAAACATATGAACCAGCTTCAGGGCCTTGAGACCAAGATCGGCGAGCAAGACGAAGTGCTCATCGTACCGGCCATAGCTGGAGGGTAGATCAGTAGGATCCAGAGACGATCTTTCATGGTGCATATTGAGGAATACCGGTTCGGCAGAATCATTGTGGATGGCAGAGTACTTCACCGCGACCTAATAATCTATCCGGATCACATCAAAGAGAACTGGTGGAGGACTGAGGGACACAGACTACAACCTGCAGACCTTGAAGACGTTGTCCCCTACAAGCCTGAGCCGCTCATCGTGGGCACAGGATACTCCGGATTGATGCGTGTTTCATCGGAGACAATGGAGTGGGCGAAGTCTCTTGGTATCGATTTGGTAGCCAAGCCCACGAGAGAAGCCGTTGAACTCTTCAACAGCCTCACAAAGACCAAGAAGGCTGTTGCCGCACTGCATCTTACCTGTTAGGGTTGCCTGCATTCGATCTAGGCACACTTGTTCTTTTGGAGGCAGTTTCTTGTCAAGTCAGACAAGCGCGATGCTCTACTGAACATCAGTTCGGGTGATCGGAAAATCGCAGAAAGACATAATCATTCCTAACGCCCAGTCTGATGCAAGTTACATACGGGCAGTGGTTTAGATGTCTGAGAAGCCCAAGGAGTCCTATGTGTTTCACAGGGCAGAAGCTCCCATCTACGTCAGCCACGGAAAAGGCGTGTACGTCTGGGATAGCAATGGAAGAAGATACCTCGACGGTAGCGGAGGCCCGCTCTGCGTTGGAATCGGCCACGGAGTTGATGAAGTCGTCGAGAAGATGAAAATCCAAGCAGGAAAGATCGCCTTCGCCCACGCAATGCACCTCACATGCGAACCCGTGGAGAAATTCGCGGAGAAGGTTTCAGAGCTCTGTCCTGGCAACCTCAAGAAGGTCTTTCCATGTTCGGGTGGATCTGAGGCCATGGAGTCGGCTATCAAACTCGCTAGGCAGTACTTCCTCGAGAAGGGAGAACCACGAAGATACAAGACAATATCAAGGTGGCTCTCCTATCATGGGAACACCTTGGGTGCGCTATCGGCCTCGGGGCACCCGATGCGAAGGGAAAAGTACGTACCGCTTCTCCTAGACTTCCCTCACATAGCCCCTGCGTACTGCTACCGTTGCTGGTTCGGAAAGGAGTACCCTAGCTGCGATCTGGAATGCGCTAGAGATTTAGAGCGCGCCATAAAGACCGCCGGCCCCGAGTACGTCTCAGCGTTCGTCGCCGAGCCGATAGTGGGATCAACGCTCGGATCTGTACCGGCTCCCAAAGAGTACTTCAAAATCATCAAAGAGATCTGCGACAAGTTCAATATCCTCCTCATTTCAGACGAGGTGCAGACCGGCTTCGGAAGAACAGGGAAGAACTTCGGCATAGAGCACTATGGCGTCGTCCCCGACATGATGATTTGTGCAAAGGGGATCGCGAGCGGCTATGCACCTCTAGGAGCCCTCATCGCATCCACGGAGATCTTCGAGCCATTCAAGAAATCACTCTTTGTGCATGGATTCACCTACGGAGGAAATCCTCTCTCTTGCGCCGTCGGACTCGCGGTTCTAGAGTATCTGATGGACCATAAGCTGATCTCGAGAGTTGGAAACATTGAGAAAACCCTCTTCGAAGGCCTGGAAGAAGCCAAAGACAAGCACAGAATCGTCGGAGATGTACGTGGCAAAGGCCTGATGGCCGGGATAGAGTTCGTCAAAGACAAGAGAACCAAGGAGATCTTCCCGACGAAGATGGGGGTAGGCTCGTCCGTGGTCGAGCAGTGCTTCAAGAACAGTCTTTTGGTGTACTGTGGAGGACCTTCAATCGAAGGTCTGGCCGGAGATCAAATCCAAGTCGCTCCCATGCTGATCTCGACAGAGGATCAGGTGAGGGAGATCACATCGATCGTCGACAAATCCATAGAAGAGGTCGAGAAGCAGATCAAGGCCTAATATCTTGCTAAAGGCGGCTGCAAGCTCCTGTGCTTTGTGCAAAATCGCACTAAAGCTATTCATGGTCAGTGAAGCTGGCTTAGATCTTGAATAGAGAGTTAACAAAGACTCTTAGGAATCTCACCGCAAACAACTTTGATGCAAAGTATGCAGAGACCGCAGAGCAGGCGAAAGAAATCATCTCAAACGCCGTCTCGAAGGACGCCACGGTGGGCATAGGAGACTCAGCGACCATCAAGCAGATCGGCATCATAGAAGAGCTCGAAAAAAGGGGAAACAGAGTATTCAATCCGTTCTCAAAGGAGATGACAACGGACCCAAATCTGATCAGATTCAGAGGGGAAGTCCAGAGGAGAATCTTCTCGTGCGACGCGTTCCTGACCGGCACAAACGCCGTCACAGAGGATGGAAAACTGGTGAATATAGATGCAGTCGGAAACCGCGTCGCGTCGACAATCTTCGGTCCGAGAGAGGTCTTCATCGTCGCTGGCAGAAACAAGATCGTAAATAGTGTTGAGGAGGCGATCAAACGCATAAAGAACGTGATAGCACCATACCATGCCAAGATTAAGCAGTTTGACACGCCATGTGCCGAAACGGGCAGATGCATTGACTGCAACTCATCGAGGCGAATCTGCAACGTCACAACTATAATCGAGAAGAGGCCTTGGCGAACTGACCTCACAGTCGTTCTGGTCAATGAAGACCTAGGGCTCGGCTGGGACGAAGTTTGGCCAACAGAACGCGTCGATCGGATAAAGTCAAGTTACGAGAAGGTCACTTGGGTCTTCGCTCGCTAAAGGATGAGAGACCCCGATTCGTGAACGAGCGCGATTACTCAGAAACGAAACCTTACCCCGGGAAAGTTCTTAGTAGCAGGAAAGCGGAAACCTACAAATCAGAATGATAATGAGCTCTGAAACATATCGATTCAAGATAGGGGCCTTCCAGTGCATAGCCGTGAGCGACGGCACATTCACATATTCTCATCCCTCATCCTTTCTATTCACCAATGCACCAAAAGAGCGCCTAGACCAAAAACTCCGCGAACACAACATCCAACCAGAACAGTGGACAGAGTGGATCAGCTCATACACCTGCGCCGTAATCAACACCGGCAGACACCAAGTACTCGTTGACACAGGCGCTGGAGGACTCGGATCAAACACGGGAAGATTGCTTCAGAACTTGCTAGCAGAGAGGATCACACCTGCAGACATCGACATCGTCATCCTCACCCACGCACACCCAGACCACATCGGAGGGAGCACCGTAGGCGAAGCCAAACCGGCGTTCCCCAGAGCCCGATTCGTAATGCGGAGGAAAGAATGGGACTTCTGGACTTCAATGCTCAACCTGGCCGAGCTGAAGATAGATGAAAGCATCAAGGCACTCATCATCACCGTCGCGCGCCTCAACCTTTCAGCGATTCGAGACCAACTCGACCTCATAGAGCATGAGACAGATATCGTTCCCGGCATTCGTGCCATTGCCGCACCCGGCCACACTCCTGGTCACATGGCTCTGGATATCTCTTCAAAGGGCGAGAGTCTGCTAATACTCTCCGATGCCGTTATCCATCCCATCCACATGGAGTCGTCGGACTGGTATTCTGCTGTCGACCTTATTCCCGAGCAGGCCGTGAACACTAGACGTCGACTTCTCAAGAAGGCTGTCGACAAGAAGTCCAAGGTCCTCGTCTTTCACTTCCCCTTTCCGGCTCTCGGCCATGTCGTCCGTAGTGCCGAGGCGTGGCGATGGCAGCGGATCTGAATCGTCGGCGGGGTCAACGCTCTTGGTATGCCCTGACATCATGTCTGAAAAGCCCAAGCAGAGACGTTAGAGAAATCTGACGCGTTTGCGCTCGAAAGACATACCGTGTCTCTCGAACATAAGGGCAACCTCTTCATACTTGCTGAGCAGTTCGCGCAGTTCTACTAACCGTTTGATGGCTCTTTCAGGAGCTCTGCTGCCCTCAGCCTGTATCCATCTCTCAAGCTGATCGATCCTCTCCCTAAGAAACGTGATGGAGCTGCTCAGCGGTGGCCTTCTCCTCCCACTTTGCCTTGTTATTTCCAACATGAGGCGCTGTATCTTCTCCTTCAGCTCCATGTGGCCCTTGTGTCTGTGGATCGAACGATATGAAACCTCGATACCACGATCAGCCAAGATCGCCTGCATCGTACGACATGAGTAACCCTGCTTGAGCAGCGCCTCAACCCACGAGGTTATGACAGGGTTGAGGGAGCATATCTTACACTGCCTCGTCATCCGATCTCACCTTTAGACCGGGCATACCAATGGCCCGAAACCTGTGTGAGGAATCAAGCATCCCTGATCTCTACACATCTATCCATACTGCTTGCCGTGCTATACCGGGAAGTTTCCAATGCTTTTCGGACCGCCCTTTTGAATGCATTTGAGCTCCATTCGCGAATATAAGCTAGAATCTAGACTCTTTTGTGACGTTAACGTACGACAGCAATTTCTAACCATCATGAACTCTCGTCTGCGAAATGCAGATCGCCATCCCCACTGCATCCGGAGACGAGAGACGAGAACTCACAAGTACGTCACGAGTTTCCGCGAGTTGCTTTTCTAAGCTCTCACGATTCCAGGGGTTCTGATATTCAGGTTTATCCTCTTCCCCTCAACTGCGTAATATATCCTAGATGCTATGTTCACACAGTGGTCGGCGACCCTCTCTAAGTACTTCGACACGAGAACCGCGCTCACAACCTGAAGATGGTCGATCTTTCCTTCTGGAAATCCGAGCAATGGCTGAGAGACGAACTCATGGAAGATGTCATCTACATGCTCCTCCTTCCCAGTGATCTCGTCGCCCAGCCCGTCGAGCTTGCGCGATACATAGGCTTGCATAACCCTCTTCAGCATCTCCCTCGAGAGAGACGCCATCTCCACCAGCCTGCTGTATACTGGCTCGGGGAAAGATGTTTTCAGCTCCTTGACCCTAAGGGCAACGTCGACGCTGTAGTCGCTTATCCTATCCAAATCTGTGACGATTTTGAGCGTAGTCGTAATCACCCGAAGGTCACCGGCGAGCGGCTGCATTCTAGCGAGAAGCTCCACACACAGATTCTCAACAGAGTACTCAACATGATCGACCCCATCGTCCGCATCGATCACATTCTCCGCCAGCTCACGGTCCATTCTCCTGAGAGCTTCCATAGCATTCGCCAGCTGCATATCCGCGATCTGAGCCATCCTGTACGTTGAGGACTTAAGCTTCTCCAACTCTTCGTCGAACGCCTTCACATAGTGCCTATCCGCAGCACTCATACATTCATATCCTCCCAGAGACGCCTAGCCGAACTTCCCAGTAATGTAGGCCTCCGTCCTACTGTCGCTGGGATGATCGAAGAGCTCCGATGTAGGTTTGAACTCCACAAGCTCTCCAAGCAACATGAAACCAGTCCTATCCGAGACTCTTATCGCCTGCTGCATATTATGTGTCACTAGGACTATTGTGACCTCCCTCTTGAGATCCCTGAGGAGATCCTCCACCTTCGCCGTCGAGATCGGATCCAGCGCTGACGCCGGTTCGTCCAGAAGCAAGACTTCCGGATTCGTCGCCAAAGCCCGGGCTATACAGAGCCTCTGCTGCTGCCCACCCGAAAGTGATAAGGCGTTCTCCCTCAGCCTGTCTTTCGTCTCATCCCATAAGTTGGCTCTAACAAGACTCTCTTGGACAACGTCATCCAGCTTCGCACGATCATTCACGCCAAGAATCCTCGGCCCGAACGCTACGTTGTGATAGATCGATGAGGGGAAGGGGTTGGGTTTCTGAAACACCATGCCTATCCTCCTGCGAATCGTGACAGCATCGACATCCGGCGCATAGATGTCCTCACCGTCA
Source organism: uncultured Candidatus Bathyarchaeia archaeon (assembly GCA_964460055.1). Classification (GTDB taxonomy): domain Archaea; phylum Thermoproteota; class Bathyarchaeia; order RBG-16-48-13; family CAYWPD01; genus CAYWPD01. The sequence goes on along the minus strand of CAYWPD010000001.1, from coordinate 48,734 downwards.
AGAAACACCTGCCCACCGACCTTCGCTTCTGGGACAAGCTCCACCATCCTATTCAACGCCTTGATCAACGTGGACTTACCGCAGCCTGAGGGGCCAATGATTGCCGTGATCTCGTTTCGAGGGATTGTGAGTGTTATCCCCTTGAGCACCAGCTTCTCTCCATAGCTGACCCTGAGTTCCTTCACCTCGATCTTCGGGAACATCACCATGCTTTGATCCTCCTGCGCCTAGCCCTTACAAACAAGGCAGTTGCGTTCAAGCCAACTGCAATAAGAATCAACACGAGGGCCGTGCCGTACTGGATCGGCGCGGTCTTCAATGGATTAGCAGACTGGGTAGCCATCACAAATAGATGGAAAGGCAGCGCCATGACTCTGTCAAAGAACGACGAAGGGAGCGATGGAGTGTAGAACGCTGCAGCAGTCAGCATTATGGGCGCAGTCTCTCCGATCACCCTAGACGAAGAGAGGACAATCCCAGTTAATATGCCCGCCAGCGCGTTCGGCACGACCACCCTCCGAACCACTTGAAGCTTCGTCGCTCCAAGAGCGTAGGCGGCTTCCCTGAACTCGTTGGGTACAGTCAACAATGCCTCCCGGCTAGCCGTGATTATTACTGGCAAAGACATACAAGCCAAAGTCAGAGCTCCAGACAGAAGAGACTGCCTGAATCCGAGGAAGTTGACAAAGAGGCCGAGGCCGAAAAGACCGAAGACTATAGAAGGTGTTCCCGCAAGATTCCTGATCGAGACGTCCACAATTCGCGTGAAGCGACTCTGCTTCGTGTATTCCGCAAGATATATGGCCGAGAGAACTCCAATAGGCACAGACGCCACAAGTGATAGCGTAACCAAGTAGACCGAGCCGATAATAGCCGGGAAGATGCCTCCCTCGGTCATGCCCGCCATCGGCGGCTCCGTCAAGAACTTCCAACTGAGAACTCCGGCGCCCTTTGATACAATATCGAAGAGAACTCCCAAAAGACCAGCCAGTGCCACGAAGACCGCGGACCTCAGGCCGAGGACCACCAAGGACTCTCGAAGCCGCTCCTTCATGCCACCCTACCTCTCGTGATTATGTGGTCAGCCAATATGTTCACCGCGCTCGAGATCAGGAAGAGGAGTATGCCCAAGAAGAAGAGCATCTGGTAGTGCAAGGAACCGAAGACCACTTCACCCATTTCGATCGCGATGGCCGCGGTCATCGTCTCCATCGAAGTAAGAAGGCTGAGACTTATCACGGCAGCATTCCCCGTCGCCATGAGGACGGCCATAGTCTCACCTATTGCGCGGCCGAATCCCAAGAGGACTGCCACGGCGATACCCCTCCGTGCATAGGGCAGCACAACTCCACGAAGGACCTGCAGCCTAGTCGACCCCAAGGCATAGGCAGCCTCCTTGAGATCCCTCGGCACTGAATTCAGCGCATCCTCCGAAATGCTTGCTATTGTCGGCAACACCATCAACGAAAGGACGACGGCTCCGTTCAAAGCGTTCAGCCTTGTTCCCACCCCGAACAGTCCGTGTATCCATCCGCTGACGACGACGAGAGCGAAGAATCCGAATACCACCGAGGGAACGGCTGCCAGCAATTCTACAAGGGGCTTCAGAACCTCTCGCTCAAGTGAACGACTGAACTCAGCTAGGTAGAGGGCGACCGCTAGTCCCAGAGGGGTCGCGAACATGAGGGATGTGAACGTGATAACGGCTGAGCCCACCATGAGCGGTAATACGCCGAATTTAGGGACCTCAGCTGGTGGCTGCCAAATGGTACCGGCGAATATGTCCCAGATGGGGACGTGCAGGAGCGCTGGCAGCCCTTCCCTGAAGAGGAATAGCGTGATGAGCAGTGTAACGAGTATTACTATCACTGAGCAGAGAAAGAAGAGGCTCTTGGCAAGCCGCTCAACGAGAGTCCTGCTGAGCGAAGTTCTTGGAGCAGGTGGTTTCTTGAGCCTCATCGGACAGTCGTCTTCTAGATGATGGCGACGTAGCCCTCGTCAGCTGCGACCTTCTGTCCTTCGGGGCTAAGGATCCAAGCTATGTAGGCTGCCAACTTGCCTTGTGGATAGCCGCTCGTGATAACGAACAGGGGCCTTGAGATGCCATAGTCTCCGCTCTTTATCGTTGCCACCGTCGGTCTTACGGCTGGTGACGAGGCGTCCCTCTTGATTCCCAAGATGATCACGTCAGTTCTCCTTTCAGCGTAGGCTACGCCCACGTAGGCTATGCCACTGGGGTCCTGAGAGACCGCCTGCACCAGGTCCGAGTTGCCTGCCAGCGATTGCATATCCGCTCTGTAATCTTTGTTGCTCATCACGTGTTCCTTGAAGAAGGCGTAGGTACCAGATGTGGACTGTCTGCCATAGACGGTTATCCCTAGATCAGGGCCGCCAACTTGGTTCCAATTCGTGTAGTTCCCGACGTAGATAGCCGCGAGCTGTTGTAAGGTGAGCTCTCTGACAGGATTGCTGGGGTGGACGATTATCGAGACGCCGTCCAGAGCCACGGAAAACGCCACAGGCGTCTTCCCTTTTGCAACCATGGCATCTATTTCGCTCTGTTTCATGGGCCTCGATGCGTCTGCTATGTCCACGCGTCCATCTATGAGGGCCGCGATACCTGTGCCCGAACCTCCACCGGTAACCTGTATGTTCAGTTCCGGTTGCGTCTTCCTGTACTCCTCAGCCCATCGCTGTGCAAGTATCAGCATCGTATCAGATCCCTGCACAACAACGGAGTTATCCTGAAGTGTACCGCTTGCCGCCCTCTGCGCCTCCTGCAGTTGTTGCTGAAGCGCAGCAACCTGCGTTTCGAGAGCTGCTATACGGGCTCTCGAGGTCTCTTCTCCCCCTGCACCCGATGAGAGCGCAACGACGTATCCGAGACCGGCGCCAATAACGAGAGCGGCCAGCGCAACTGCAACCAATTGTGTCTTGCTCGTCATTATTCTTCCTCGAGGCGGACAGACGTGCGCCACATCATAAAAGGATTCTCGACATAGTCCATCCATCCGTCCGACATCTATATAGATATGTAACGCTTCCTAGAGACTTGGTATCGGCCATTTGGGCACAGACAAGGACTGGGCGACAGAGAGCAGAAAGATCCAGTTCACAGGCTCCTCATCCTTCGTCATCACACTACCGAAGAACTGGTGCAAACGTCTTGGACTCACGCCAGGCGACAGACTGTCAGTCACAGAGCAACCAGACGGATCACTCCAAATAAGGGCAGGAACACAGCATGAGCCCGAGCCTAAGATAGCAGAGATCAAGATAGAAGCCCACTCGGATCCTGAGTCTCTCAGACGGATCTTTATATCCAAGTATCTAGCAGGCCACCAAATCTTCAGATTCGGATCATCTCAATCAATACCGATGGAGCTTAGACGCGCAATAACAAGCCAAGCGGCGAGCCTCTTAGGCCTCGAGGTAATAGAGGAGACAGACAAAACGATCGAGGTCCAAGACCTACTCTCACCAGAGGAACTCACAGTCGAAAAGGCGATAAGAAGAGCCCACCTCGTAGCCTCATCAATGTATGAGACAGCCCTCAACGCGCTTGAGACAAAGAACCGCAGAATGGCAGAAGACGTGATTGATAGAGAGCCAAGCGTCGACAGGCTATACTTCCTCATACTAAGACAGCTCGCCTTGGCACTTCAGAATCCGACCATGCTGGGAAACCTCGGCATCAAGGCTGTGGAGACGATGGACTACCAGATGCTCGCAAAATCTATCGAGAGGATAGCTGACCACGCCTTCAGGATTGGCAAGACGATCCTTGAAACCGATCTGGAGGTGGTCGAAGAGGAGACACTTTCGGCCATCGTCCAAGTAGGACGCGAGGCGAACAGAATGAACAGCGACGCCATGAGAGCCTTCTTAGCCAAAGATGTTCAGCTCGCAAACAAGGCCATAGCGACCAGAAAAGCAACGGAGGCGAGGATTGCGCAGCTGAATGAGAAGCTCATTAAGAGACAGGGCGAAGGGTCGGTTAACCTCCGGATCATAACTGATAGCATCGAGAGGATATCAGATTACGGCGCAAATATGGCCGAAATAGCCATAGACAGGAATCGGTAGCCCGGAGCCATATCCATTGTGACAAATCAGCCGATAGCCCAAACGCTGCAGATGTCACTCCGAACCGTTCCCACAAAGCGCTATCCAGCCCTCTGGTCTTCGCGCGGCCCGAGTAACGCGTCAACATCCCATACGTTCCCTCGCAGCCCCTGCGGCTCTGACAGGAAGGAGTCTTCAGCCTCGTACCTAAAGCCAACAATCTCCAAACCGTCAGTCATTGCAACAGAGATGGCCTCTATCGCAGTGGCTCCTGAGAACGGCAGTTTTTGGCAAAGACGCTGAGAGTTCGAGATGCCAGCCCAACGATATATACGGTTCTTTGATCTTCTCGACTGCTTCCTTCCCATCCATGAGACATCATTCGTCTTGATGCTTCAGCGGAGTCGTTCCTAGGTACTTGCGAAGTAGATTGAGGTAGTATCTGTAGTTCTCTAGAGACACGTCGGGCGGAACCGAGTGATCAATGCTTGGTATGTATCCGCCCTGCTCAATCATCTTTGGTAGCACTCTCTCAAGCTCCCTGTTAACCGCGTTCTTGCCCGCGATCAGCGCCCTCTTGTCGATATTGCCTATCAGCAGCAGCCTCTTCCCATAGCGTTGCCTCAGATCCAAGCAGTCCATGCCCGCCTGAACCTCCAAGGGGTACAGACAGTTGACGCCTCCCTCAATGAATAGCGGCACCAGCGGCTCAACCTGCCCGTCGGTATCGACCATAATCACTTCGACCCCATGCCGCCTCAGGAAGCCCGTCACCTTCCGATAACAGGGCAGCATATGTCTTCTGAAGAGAGCTGGCGATATGAAGGGGCCTTTCTTGTATGCCATGTCCTCCCAAATGTTGGCATAGTCAAATCTGACTGCCTTCACAGCTGGCGTAATGACTTCAAGAATGAAGTCTGCCCAAAAATTCATGATCTCAGAAACCAGTTCAGAATCTCTGTGAAAGGCGACCAGCAGGTTTTCAAGGCCCATAAGCAGCCTAGCCTGACCGAAGAAGCCTGGCATTGAGATTCCCACAGGGTGATCCAAGAATCGATAATGCTCGACCAACTCTTCGCTCCAAGAGAGAGGATACCTACGGAGGCCGTCGAGGCGGAATCTCGTCTTCATTCTGTCGAAATCTTCTTTGTTCTTTACTGGACTTTCAAGATACGCTGGAAGGGTGCTCAGGCCTTTCATGATTCGCCGGGTGATCCCCATACCGTCCCGCTCGATTCTGTACCTCTCCGTCTCTTCAAGAGTCTTCACCGGGAATCGAGGAATAGGCCCGAAGTCAAGAGGTATCTGTTCCCTTCCAGGAGCGACCTCGGCAGGAGAGGAGACCCGCAGAACTAGCCTTCCCAAGCTCGGAGTCAGCCCGTCATCAAAGTCGAAGTAGTCTTCAAGTTCCGATCCCCAAGGCAACCCTTCGCCATACCAGCGATTACGAGTCTCAATCCAATAGCCCAGAAACTCACAGAAGGGGAGACGATCGGCCTCTTTGAAACGCATCGCGCTATTGAACCTCTCTCTGACATTCAAATCAGATCACTTGGCTGCGACATGTATCAAGCGACCGACGCTGATAACATCTCTCCCAAGCATATTATCAGGCGAAGAGATTGTCCCCGGGCAGCGGACCCCATCACGAAAAGAGTTTTCACTGTAGTTCGTTCTCAACTATCTCCAGAGAGACGACCTCTATGGATATCTCAAATCTTCCAGTGGTTGACGCGCACTGCCATCCCTTCCTCCCGGAGAAGGAGGAAGGAGAGTTCTACAGGTTCTTCAACCTCTCGGACCTTGAGCTACCATTAGGGCATGTGGAGAATACGCTCCTCTTCAGACGGGTTCTAAAGGAAATGGCGCGCTTTCTGAACTGCAGGGAAGACTACCGCACGATCGCGGCGGCTCGAGAGAGCCGATACAAGCAGAATCCCACACTCTACATACAGACGCTCTTCCAAGAGGCGGGGATACATAGCCTCGTCCTAGACATGGGCTTTCCCTCTGAGGACAACGTAGGATACACGGTTCCCATTGAGACCTTCAGCGAACTGGTCAAGGTTCGAACCGACCGAATTTTCCGCATCGAACCCCTTATCTCGAGGCTCTTCCGAGCATCAGAACCTTTTCAGCCTATGCTAGACACCTACGTGGCGGAGCTGAGAAAAGCCGTCAAAGACGGAGGATACTGTGCATTCAAGTCTGTTATTGCGTACAGGACAGGGTTGGATGTCGAGTTCGTCTCAGTCGAAGAAAGTGCTGCAGCGTATGAACGCCTTAGAGACCGGGGAGTTCTGGCTGTGCCGTTGAAGAAGAAGGACCCGCTAAGCGCGAGGGAAGAGAAGACTGTCAGAGATTTCCTGTTGCGCGCAGCGATAATCGAGGGCATCCGGCTCGGAGTTCCTTTTCAGATTCATACAGGCTTTGGAGACTCGCCGATGGATCTTAGAATTGCCAACCCTCTCCATCTCTACAAGATGATCGTGGATGAAGAGCTGAGAAAGGCAAAGATCGTCCTCGTCCATGCAGGATACCCATTTACCGAAGAGACGGGCTTTCTGGCGAGCGGGTATCCAAACGTCTACGTGGATGTTTCAGAGATGTTTCCACACTCAAGCATTGGGATGCGTGAGAAGCTCCTCCGGCTACTCGAGATGGCTCCGGCAAACAAGATACTCTATGGATCCGACGGATACAGGGCTCCAGAGCTCTTCTGGATCTCTGCAATGTGGGGGAAGAGCAGCGTAGGAGATGTCCTCGCTGAACTGGTCAAGAAGGAGGCCGTCGATGAGGACTACGCCTACAGAATGGCCCACATGATCCTTTCCGAGAACGCTGAGAATCTCTATCGCCTAGGAAAGTAGGCATATTCGAGACGAACTGGCGTCAAATTGGAAATCATTTTGAACTCGCAGAGACCTCTATGCCATTCAGATACGAAGTGAAGTAGCCATGTTGAAAGTCATTTCATCTATGGCGGGAGAGAAAGCCGCCTCGAAGGCGATGGAGATCCTTCTTGAAGGTGGTACGGCTCTGGACGCTGTTGAGGCCGGTACGAGGGTTGTTGAGGATGATCCGGCTGAGCATGGAGTGGGCTATGGCGGCCTTCCAAACTTGCTGGGGATAGTTGAGTTGGACGCCTCAATAATGGACGGAAAGACACTGCGAGCAGGCGCCGTTGCAGGGGTCAGACACCACAAGAACCCGATCTCAATAGCGAGGAAAGTCATGGATACAACGCCACACGCTATGTTGGTGGGCGAAGGTGCGGACCTCTTCGCAGACCTGATGGGATTCGAGAGAACCGAACTTCTCACAGAAGAATCGAAGAAAATGCACAAAGATTGGATATCGCATAGCGGTGAGACTAAATCAGCCGAGCGCGCGGGCGCGCGGGGCTCAGAATTCGACGTCCTAGACAAGGCGATGTTCACTTGGTACAACAAGTACGTGAAAGAGGCAGAGAAACACGGGACAGTCGACGTCATTGCACTCGACAGATGGGGAGATCTAGCTGTGGCTGTCTCAACCAGCGGACTAGACTGGAAAATCCCAGGAAGGGTCGGAGATTCCCCGATTATAGGAGCTGGAAACTACGCGGACAACAGATACGGAGCAGCAGCTTGCACAGGTAGAGGCGAACTCGCCATAAGGGTATGCCTCGCCAAGACCGTAGTCGGATACATGAAAGCAGGGGCAACTGCACAGGAAGCATGCAACCTAGGCATCCGAGAGATACTAGACTTGAAGGACCCGATCGGCGTTCTACTAAGAGTTAACGTGTTGGCAATGGATCCAAAAGGCAATGTCGGCTCAACATGTTCGAAAGGGCCATATACATTCTACTACCAAGACGAGTCCATGCCGAAACCGATGCCAATGCAAAGCCACCAGCTTGGATGAGGAAGCCCATCTCGAATCCAATCGCCCTCGGCCCACTAGTCAGGCAAGATCTTTTCTCCAAGAAGGCATGATACCAGAGGCACCAAAGATCTTCGATACAAGGGTGAGTCAAGATTGAAAGTCATGGTTTTAGGCGCCGGACTCATGGGACCCGTCATAGCGAGGAATCTTGTAGAAAGCAGAGAAGTCACAGCGGTAACGATCGCGGACATGGACAAAGGCAGACTCCACCGAGCCCAAGACTGGATAGCGAGCAAGAAACTCTCAACGAAGGAGCTGAATGTTTCAGACAAGAAAATGGCTGTGAAGGCCTTCAAGGGCTTCGATGTCCTCTGCGTGGCACTGCCACCCCACCTCTCAATACCGACAAACAAAGCAGCCTTGGAGGCTGGAATCAATACTGTAGACCTTTGGTTCGATCCGGGTATGCTCGACTTGGACAAAGCACTCAAGAAAAAGAAGATGTTTCTGATACCCGGATGCGGGGTCGCCCCAGGCCTAACGAACATACTTGCGGGAAACGCCGTAAGCAGGCTCGACACCGTAGACGATATCCATCTCTTGGTAGGCGGTCTACCAGTGAAGCCCGAGCCTCCCTTGGAGTACAAGGTTGTCTTCTCCTTGGAAGGTGTTTGGGAAGAATACACCGTGAAATGCCCGATCTACAGGGATGGTAAGCTGATCGAGGCAGACGCCCTTGATGGTCTTGAAGCTGTCGAGTTCCCAGAGCCCTTCGGAAAAATGGAGGCCTTCTATACCAGTGGACTCGCAACTCTGCTCTACACAATGAGGGGCAAAGTCAAGAATATGGAGGAGAAGACAATCAGATGGCCGGGTCACGCAGAAAAGATCAAACTGCTGAGATTCATGGGATTCCTCAACACAGACCAAATCAAAGTCGATGGAACCCCAATCGAACCTAGAAAGTTCACTTCAACCCTCCTCGGCCCCATGTTGCACCTAGACACATCCAAAGAGAGAGACGTGACGCTGCTCAGAGTAATAGTCACTGGAGCCAAGGCTAGTGCAAGAGTGACCTATACCTATGACATGATCGATTACTTCGATGAAAAAGCCGGAGTCACCTCTATGGCAAAGACGACCGCGAATACATGTGCGGAGGTTGCCAAGATGGTCGGGCGTGGAGAGATCAGGGAAGCGGGTCTGATAGCTCCGGAGTCAGCGCTCAGAGGAAAGTTGTTCGACAAACTCATGAAAGGACTCTCAGCCCGAGGCGTCAAGATAACTGAGAGAGCGACCACGACAACACTTCTCTGACCAGCATCCAACAAGAAAAAATCGATACTTGACGAGACGATAGGTGAAACACGCCAACTAGTTCCATTGATTTATAGAAAGCCCTGCTTTTTCTCGAAAAGAATCAACTTTCATATCTCTCTGGAGTAAAGGCTAGACCGGTGAGACGATGGCAGTAGCAGATGCCCAAAGACCTAGGAGACCGAGACTGCCGAAAGAACGGTTCCTAAGGAAACGCCAGAAGCGCTCTTCGCGGTAGAGACATTGGCTGTCAAGATATAGACATTATACACGCGCGCAGCCATTGGTGACTTTTCTATTCAGGATTGTGAGGGTCTTTTCCGAACCCGATCATTCTTTCACACCAATGTGCGACTCTTAGCACCGTTTCTTCATCGAACGGACGGCCTACTAACTGGATACCAAACGGAAGCCTGTCTTTCGATAATCCCGAGGGGATCGTTATCGTAGGAAAGCCGCAGAAGCTCCAAGGAGTATTGAAATTCGGATCGCCTGTGCTCTCCAGTCCTTTGGGCGCTGGCGCAGGTGTAGCAGGCATTAGGAAACAGTCGAACTGTCCTAAGATCGTGTTCATCTCACGGATGAATTGACCTCTAATGCGTTGAGCCTTTATGTAGGTCGAGATCGGGACGGTTAGCCCTGAAGCAATCATGCCACGCATCTTGGGACGATAGTCCATCATTCGTGTTCGGAATGTCTCCTCATGAAATGCTGCCGCCTCAGTTATCATAACGACTCTCTGGGCTGCATGAGCTGCTCTGAAGCTTTCAGGCAACTTCGCGTCAACGACCTTGGCACCAGCTCTTCCAAGTCGGGCAATGATCTCCTCAAGATTCTTCTTGACTTCTTCATTAGCCATATCGTAGAAGAATTCCTTCAGAAGACCTATCTCTGGAGGACCAATTTTGCTCACAGCATTTCTGTACGGCGGAACCGGCAGATTCGATGAGGCAGTATCTCTAGGATCGTATCCAGCAAGTACCTCCAGTAAAATAGCTGCATCCACCACCGTCCTAGTGAAGATTCCAACGTGATCCAAGCACCAACTAACGGGAATTATGCCATGCCGGCTGATTCGGCCATAGGTTGGCTTGAAACCTACGATGCCGCAGTAGGATGCAGGCCTGATAGTTGAACCTCCGGTTTGTGAACCCAAGGCCGCCGAGATCATCCCTGAGGAGACCCCCGCGGCAGACCCGCTGCTGGAGCCGCCGGGAGTATGTTCAACGTTCCACGGATTCCGTGTAGGAGCTGGATCAAAGGCAGCAAATTCTGTGGTCTCTGTCTTTCCAAGAATTATAGCGCCGGCTTCCTTCAACCTAGTGATGGTAGTGGCGTTGTAGTCTGGCACGAAATCAGCGAGGATCTTGGAGCCGGCGGTCGTCTTCATCCCTACAGTGTAGTAGATGTCTTTGATTCCGACAGGGATACCGTGAAGGGGGCCACGAAACCTTCCCTGCATTGCCTCCTTCGAGTACTTCTCTGCGGTGACCTTCGCTCCATCCCTGTCGATTCTTGTCCAAACCCTGAGTTTAGGTTCCAGCTCATCGATGCGCAGAAGCAGTGATTCAAGCAAAGCACTCGGAGAAAGTCGATTTTCGTGGATTTGATTTGAAGCCTCAGAGAGAGTGAGTTTGAAGGCGTCCAAGACGGCCACTTCTCTACAGTCGTTTCTCCTTCTCCGCGGCCCCGAGGTAGAAGATCGTTGTCGGGTACGCAGGCTCCTCCTCAGGCCCTATCGCGAACTTCTCTACCTTCCAAACCGCGTCTGCAGCCATCTCAAACATTGGTCGCATCTTCTCAACTTCAGCCCTATCCCACCTCTCCGTCGCAGCCTCAAGAAGACGATTCAATATCTTCTCTTTCTCGAGATCTCCAGCCATTGACCATCAACCACCTATACAGAAGACTATCTTAGACACGTCTGGCTTCTTCCACCATCGATGGCGTATGAGGCGCCTGTTATCCATCCCGCGTGTGGGGATGCGAGAAACAGTATTAAATCAGCTACCTCCTCTGGCCGACCGACACGTCCAAGCGGATGAGTCGTCTTGGAGCGTTCAAGGAATTGCGCGTACTGTTCCTCGCTCATACCGCTTCGCCTATGCAGATTGGTGATTGTCACCCCAGGATTGACCGCGTTCACTCGCACACCTTTTGGAGCTAATTCAAGCGCAGCACATCTGGTCAACTGATCTACAGCCGCCTTGCTCGCACAATATGCCAAAACGTTTGCGAAGGCTCGTAATCCGTTGACGCTCGACACATTCACAATGTTCCCTTTTCGCTCAATCAAGTATGGTAGTGCCAGTTGGCTAAGGTTGAAGACTGCTCGCACGTTGATATTGAACATAGAATCCCACTGTTCCAAAGATGTATTCTCAATGTTTCCAGTTGCGATGATACCGGCAGCGTTGACCAAAATGTCCAAACCGCCAAAGGACTCTACGGTCTTCTCAACGCACCTCTTGGCTTCACCCTCCTTTGTCACGTCAGCGGGAACTAGCTCAGCTGTACCTTTCTCGACCCTGATCTGGGCTGCCACCTGCTCTAGGGCCTCAGCATTACGACTCACCAAAGCCACCTTGGCGCCCTCGCGAGCAAACGCGAAGGCCGCAGCTCTTCCGATTCCACTGCTAGCACCTGTGACCAAGACAACCTTACCCTTAATCCCCATGTCTTTCATGGTCTGATCCTCTCTGCTGTTCGCGCAACGTGATTACCGAACCTCATTTCTTTCAAGCTTTCGCAAGTGAAAGGTTGTAGCATACGGAATTGATGCCTGGCACTTACAAAGAAGTCGAGAGACCGAGCCAACCGATGGAAGTGGAATACAAATTCCCATTTGGTTGATGCGTGCTTTTCTATGAGGAAGACACTCGAGACTCGATCCCGATCAACCCATATCTCTTTAGAACCGAGAGAGCCTTCAGGGTCACCCATCTGCTGGGTTGACCTTTCTTTTCGGGCACGAAATGCAAGGCGCTTCTTCTGACTCCATCCTCAAGGGGAAATCTGCCATCCGGCAGCATCTTTGACATCAGGTGATCGAGGCAATAATCAACCGAAGGACCTCTCACATTGAGCCAAGACAAGACCTCTAACGTCGAGAGAAAGTCACCAGCATATGTGTTCGGGAAACTCAGTCTACCCATCCAGCTCTTGATGGGAACACCGGGGGCCTTGCTCCTCTCAAAGAGCCTGTGCGCAAGCACGTATTCGACGGCCCGCTCGAGAAACTGCCTCTCAGCCAGTGTTCTCTCGCTCTCAGGGATGCCTGCAATTGCCCTGAAGGATTGCGTCACTCCAATGAAGCAGCTATGCGAGCCAAAGCAACGATCATCACGTCCTCTGTAAGGCCACTCTTTTGGAGTATGCCATTCTCCGTCATCAAACCTCTGGTACTTAAGGATCCAGTCCAATGTCTCTCGGACTCTCGCGTCCTTGGCGAACCCCAGCCTCGACAGTGAGTATGCCATGTTCGCTGCGAAGCAAGGCGGAGTCTCCTCTCTGGCCTTCCCCTTGAACTCAAATTTCAGTCCTAGCGTTCTCCGATGGGGCAGATAGTTCTCATCGAGTATGCCTTTGCACAGCCTCACAACACGTTCATCTCCGGGTTCCGCGCCCATCTGGGCAAGGAAGATGGCTTGCCAAGTTGTGGCCTTGTACTTTGGGAGATAGCCAGATCGGGCTGTGAGTGGGCCGTATTTCCTCTCTATCTTTGCGTCATAGAATCGCCCGCTCTCTCCTAGCGCGTTGAGTATCGAGGAGATGAGGGGCAGATCCATCGCCAGGGCTCTGGATGCGACAACCTCTCGGTCATCACTTGGATGCCCCAAGAGTTGTTCAAGAGCAAGAGCCTTCACTGCGGGAGACTCGTCTGAGATGACCCATCTAAAGGCTCGGTCTACAGCAATCGGCTTCTTCATCTGGCACTACGGACTCCTGCAATCTGTTTTCTCAATCTAGTTCAGAACGAGGAGATCACATCTAAGAAATCCCAAGTCTTCCAGCGCGCGCTCCAACCCACGATCTACTTGATGAACGATCGTACGGTCTTCTCGAACTCCCTAGGAGCGTCCTGGGGAACCATATGCGTAGCACCATCTATCTCAACCAACGCGAAGGAGCTGAGCATCTTCCTCATCAGTTCTACGCTGGCGGAAGACACGGTCTGACTCTCCTTTCCTTTGACCAGCAGGACTGGGATTTTCACCCTGCTGACGTATGGCCACAAGTCGACGTCTATGTTGCTCTTCCAGAGCATCTCTCTCGTCTGGAGGCTCACTTTCAGCCTATAGTGCCCCTCTTGAACCTTCTCCACTCCATATCTCATCCTATTCTCTAGAGCCTCTTCAGTGAACTTCGGATACCTCTGTCTTAAGTAAGATCTGACTTCTTCGAGCGTTCTGAAGGATTCTGGCACGGGCACAGTCGTTCTCACTTGCGGTGTTGTAGGATCCTTAGGAGCGATGTCAACGAGGACGAGGCGTGTTATTTCCTCTGGATGCTTGGCAGCCCAAGCGATTCCAAGAATTCCGCCGATGGAATGGCCCACCAAGATGAACTTGGAGAACCCTCTCTTCAGGGTCACGTCTCTCAATAGCTCGACATGTTCTTCAAGTGACACGCTCTCCGTCGGTTTGTCGCTCTCGCCGTGCCCAAGAAGATCCAGTCCAAGAAGGCGGAAGTCTCTCTGCATCGTTGATGAGAATGAGTCAAAACTGTGGGCATCCATCATCATACTGTGCAGAAGAAGCATCTCCTCTCCCTTGGATCCCCATTCCAGAAAGTGAATCTTGAAGCCTCGGGAGGATTCGTATCCCTCTCTCAGCAGCGCAACCATATCAAACCCCATTGAATCAATCGACAAAACCCAATTTACATTCTTCGGTTGCGGTGTGATCCAGATAATACACAAAGTACTTGCCATGCGCGACAACTCATCGGCTGCTCAGATGGGAAGCCATTCTCATCCTCACTAGTTCATCCTCATCTCAAACGGATGAATATGGGACTCCAGAAGCTGGAGCCTTGGCCTTGAAGGTGACAGCTAAGCCCAAAGCCGCTGGGACAGCCATGGCCAGAAAGACCGAGCGTATTCCCATCACATCGGCCATATACCCTAGCACCGTGGGGCTAATGGCTGATGAGAGGTCTCCGAGCGTAAGATAGAATGCGTTGGCCAGGCCTCTCTCCGCGGGCGTGGTCGCCGCTGAGACCATCATAGCGGTTACCGGAAAGATCGCTCCATGAGCTATGCCGAAAGACGCCACGATCAACGCGAGCTGAAGATAGGATGTGGTGAATCCGATCAGCGGGATGAAGACTACAACGAGTGCGAAGGTTGCCATGAGAATTCGAGTTCTTCCTATTCTACTCTCTATTTGAGAGATGAAGTACCTGACAACGATCATGACCAGAGCTCTTAACGTGCCCAAGGCTGTGATTTCTGCGTCTGAGAGATGTAGAACCTTCACTCCATATACGGAGCCGTACGTGAAAACCGAGGGCTCTACGAAAAAGAAGAAGAAAGTCAAGATGCTCGCGATGCGAACCTCCTTGTTCTTGATGACCTGCCTCAGACTAAGGTGCATCCTCTCCCGTGAGACCCTTCTGGATGACGGGTCTCTCACCAAAAAATAGGCTGCTAGGAGGATCGCGAGAGCGATGCCCGATTCGAGATAGAATATCTCTCGAATTCTAATGAAAAACAGGAGAAAAGTCGTCAATCCCGGCCCAACCAACATGCCGACTGCTGAAACCAGCGTATATTCGGCCACAGCCTGCGCTCTATTGGAGTCGGGGGCGATGTCGGCAACCAAGGCCAATCCAGTCGAAAAATATGAAGACCACTTGAGACCCTCGAGCAGGCTTGCAATGGCGAGAAGATATGGAGTGCTCGCGATTGCACAGAGAAGTGAAGAAAGGAGACCAGCAAGAAGCCCAAACATCATGATCGGTCTTCGTCCAAAACGATCCGAGAACGTGCCGAATAGGAGTCGAGAGACCACAGATATGTAAGCTCCTGCAGCGGCTATCAGCCCGATCTCAAGCACAGAGGCCTCTAACTCGATCGCGAAGAGCACGAGGATCGCCCAAGTCATGTTGCTGTTCGTCATAGCTGCCAACGTTAGAGACTGCAGCTGCAACAGCGAACGACTACGGCGATGGATCAGCCTCAACACGCCCTGAGTTGGAGCTGAGGCGGCAAGATGGGTGAAGGTGTTTCTATACCTTTGCTGTTAAATTGGTTGAAGTCGTTGCGGTCTTCAAGAACTCGGCAATCGCATAATCTATGCGCAACGGGTTGTCAAGTTGAATATCGAGAAGTTCGTTGAAAAGTTCGGGGAGCCCTATTCTGCGGGACTTGGAATAGACCTCGCCTCAGGAAGAAACCGTGAGCTCGTCAAGTGGTTCTTGGCATCGATTCTGTATGCCAAACCGATCCGTGAGAGCTCGGCAACTCTAACTTACAGGGCCTTCGAGTCGCACGGGATCCTGACGGTTAAACGAATCCTGGACACAGGATGGGATGGACTTGTGCAGATACTCGACGAGGGAGGATATGTCAGATATGATTTCAGCACAGCAACAAAGCTCTTGCAGGTATTCGGCACTCTAAAGGAAGAATACAGATCGAACCTCTGGACTCTCTACAATCTGTCATATGACAGCGACGATCTGGAGGTCAGATTGAAGACGTTGGGCAAGGGCATAGGTGACACAACAGTATCGATCTTTCTGAGAGATATGAGAGAAATCTGGAAGAAGGCGGATCCGAAGCCAACCGTCATGGTGAAGACGGCCATGGAGAATTTGGGAATAGTGAACCTCAAGGATTTCGCGAGAACCAGAAACCTGAATATCATACGGCTTGAAACCGCACTACTGAGACTGGCAAAGGATTTTCTGCGGAAGGGAAGGGAAATCGACATCTCACTATAGAGCACATGCAGGAAGCAAGCACACGAAATCTTAAGAAGCGGCCCAAAAAACTAGAAAAGCCATGCAAGTCAAGAAAATCGCAGATAGTATGGCGGACTGCGTCGGAAACACCCCCCTTGTACGCCTCAGCAGACTCTTTGGGCCGACCGGCGTAGAAGCACTCGCGAAAATTGAGTTCTACAACCCTGGAGGAAGCGTCAAGGACCGAGCGGCCTTCCGCATCATACAAGAAGCTGAGAAGAAAGGAATCCTCAAAAAAGGCATGACGGTGGTTGAAGCAACGAGTGGCAACATGGGAACTGGACTGGCGATCGCCTGCGCCATCAAAGGCTACAAGATGGTCGCCGTCATGCCAGAGACCATGAGCCTCGAGCGCAGACACATGCTCAGGTCCTTGGGCGCCGAGGTATATCTGACCAAAGTGACGGGTGAACAGAAGGGAAAGATTACCATAGACGACTACTACGAGATAACGGGCATAGCCAAAAAAATAGCAGGAGAACGGGGAGGATTCTGGGCAGATCAATTCAACAACTTCGGAAACCTCCTGGCCCATTATGAAGGCACCGGAAGAGAGATACTCGATCAGACCGATGGAAGGCTGGACGTCTTTGTTGCCGCTGTGGGATCCGGTGGAACTCTGATAGGTGCTGCGAAAGCCATCAAGGAGCACAACCCCAAAATAAAGGTGATAGCTGTTGAGCCAACGTCGTCCTCGGTACTCCAAGGCGGAGAGCCTGGCCAACACAAGATTCAGGGGGTTGGAGCAGGCTTCGTCCCTCCTTTCTTCGACGCCAAGTTCGTAGACGGATACGTCTCAGTCACCGACGAAGAATGCAGAGTAGCTGCACAGCGCCTAGCCAAGGAGGAAGGAATCTTTGCAGGGTACTCCTCCGGAGCAAACATCGCCGCCAGCCTCAAAGTTTCAAACACCATGAAGAAAGGCGAGATCCTCGTCACGATGATAAACGACACCGGCCTCAAATACCTCAGCACGGACCTATTCACCTAGCTGAATGCAAAGGCGAAGTCGAAAGAGAGACCTCGAAAGTCTCGCACGCCTGACTATTCCAACTCAAAGGCAACTCCCTCCAAACCCGATTCTTTGTGACCATTGCTTCACGAAGTGGGTCGTGATTCTGTGAATAGAGATGAAGCGATAAACATAATCAAAGAGAGAAACCCAAACGAGAGCCTACTGAAACACATGTTGGCAGTGGAGGCCATCATGAAAGGATTGGCCAGACACTTCAAGGAAGATGAGGAACTCTGGGCATTGACGGGGCTTTTGCATGATGTTGACTATACCGAGACCCAAGGAGACATGAGGCGGCACGCATCAGTTGCAGAAGAGATCCTTAAGGAAAGAGTGGAAGAAAGAATCATCAGAGCGATCAAGGCTCACAACCAAGAGGCCACAGGCATGAGACCACAGTCAAGCATGGAGAAAGCGTTGATAGCAGCCGATGCCGTCTCAGGACTGATCGTTGCAAGCGCCTTGGTCATGCCTTCGAAACAGCTAAGAGATGTCAAACCCGAAAGTATCGCGAAGAGATTCAGGGACAAGAAGTTCGCGGCAGGTTCGGATAGGGAAAGAATCGCAGCTTGTGAAGAACTAGGCCTCACAAGAGAAAAGTTCTTCGAGATAGCGCTCACATCTATGCAGAATGCTAGCTCAGAACTGGGCCTCTGATAAAACTACGAGAGCATATTTTATAGGAGTCCATACGTAACGCAGCGGTTCGTTGAGGGTGTGATTTCATGGATGGCGAGAGGGCTGAGTCAGTCTATTTCTCTTCCACGGGGCCCAGCTGTACAGAGGAAACGCTCTACGCAGCAAAGAGGAGAGCGGAACAGCTTGGAATCAAGAGTATAGTGGTGGCTAGCACAACAGGGGAGACGGGGAGAAGAGCCAGCGAACTCTTCAAAGGATACAACCTCGTCGTCGTAACACACGTCTATGGATTCAAAGGCCCCGACACGCAGGAACTGACCGAGGAGAACCGGAAACAGATAGTGGACAACGGAGCGAAGATACTGACAACGACACATGCGTTCGGAGGTGTGGGACGCGCCATACGGAGGAAGTTTCAGACTATGCAGGTAGATGAGGTAATCGCGAACACGCTTCGCATCTTCGGCGAAGGAATGAAGGTCGCATGTGAGATAGCAGCGATGGCCATCGACTCTGGACTCGTGAGAAGCGACGAAGACCTCATCTCGATTGGAGGGAGCAGCAGAGGCTCCGACACCGCAATAGTTGCAAGGCCTGCAAACGTCAGCTCGTTCTTCGACTTCAAAGTCAAAGAAGTAATCAGCAAGCCAAGACTCTAAGCTCGATACTCAAATCTTTGAGATCTGCCTCAAGATCTCTTTTCTCACGATCTTCTTCTTTATGGGCGATGAGATCTCCAGAAGCCCAACGTTGAGTGAAGAGTCTATCACGCCATTCTTATCAAGAAAACGCTGGAGATTCGCTATCTGTGAGTGTCTGCTAGCCTTACCTTTGAGAACAACAAAGATGAGCGAGAGCTTCTCTCGTCTCATCGGCATTCTACTAGCGAGAAGCATCGCTGAGAGCGCCTTCTTAGGCTGGAAACGCGGCTCAAACTCAAAAAGCGTTGAGCAGGAGCCGTCTGTGAGCCACATCACGTCCGGTTTGTAGTAGACTCTCAGCTGTCTGTCAATGCATATTCGTCGCTCTTTTTCAGGAACTTGAAATCCCAGATCAGAACCGATCTCCCGCAGTAGCCTCGGAATCGCGACCATCGAATCACAGGCTGGATACCAGAGACAGGCGATCTTCAGACCTATAACAGAGATTGCCTCCCGAATCCTATTGCAGGGTGACACATACGCTCCAACTACGCATAAATCCTGTAGAGACCGAGAGAAGTCCGGTGACACGAACCGTTGAAGGCTTCAAAAGAGAAGCGGACCGCTCTGGAGTACATAGAGGCAAACAAGAAGACCATCACGAAAATGAGCGACACCATTTGGGAATACGCGGAGCCCGCACTCCGAGAATACAGATCTAGCAGACTCCTATGCGACTATCTCAGGAAAAACGACTTTGATGTAGAGATGGGCATTTCAGGAATGCCTACGGCCTTCGTCGCAACCTACGGCGACGGAAAACCAATCATAGCAACCTACGCGGAGTACGACGCCACACCGGGGAACTCACAGAAACCAGTTCCTTTTCGCGAACCAGTCATACCTCACGCGCCTGGATTTGAGGACAAGCACAACATGTTAGGAGTAGCGGCCACTTCAGGAATCGTCGCAGCAAAGGAAGCTATGGACCGCCACAGATTGAAAGGAACGCTCAAAATATTCGGAACACCAGCCGAGAAGATCTGCATAGCAAAGGCCTTCCAAGCGAGAGACGGCTTCTATGATGATCTCGACGCCGTCATTGCCAATCATCCGCTGAACTTCAACACGGTGGTATGGGACTACCTACCTGGATGTTACCTCGCCGCAGCTTTCCAGTTCCAAGGTCTTCAGACCTATGGTGGCCGACCTTGGGCAGGTAGGAGCGCGCTGGATGGAGTCGTAATGATGAACGTGCTTGCCAACTTCATGAAAGAACAGATTCTACCTCATGATGAATATCCTTCGCTGAACGAGATAGTCAGCGTGGGCGGACAATGCCTCACAAATATTCCAGAGTTTGCCGAAGTCTTCTACGCGATGCGAAGCCCCACCATCTCGGGAACCAAGAAGATCTTCGAAGTCCTCAAGAAATGCGCCGAAGCTGCGGCTCTTGCAGCCGGCATGAAATTCAACACACGCATAATGGGAGCTAGCAGGACTGGCGTACCTAACCATGCTCTTTCAGAACTCGTCTTCAGGAACATGGAGCTTGTCGGTGCTCCCCAATTCACAGATGACGAGAAGGAGTTCTGCAGAGAGATCCAGAGAAACCTTGGATTTGAACCTATGAAGGAACCGCTCGACGAAGCTCTGACCAAACCTTGGGAACTTGAACAATGGTTCAAAGGAGGCTGCGACGACTTCAACGAATTCACTTGGTACGCGCCGTCGGCTTGGCTTCACACCACAATGTGGTTCAAAAGCCCTACAGGCTTTGATATTCCAAGCTGGGCCATCGCTACCACATCCAAGACGGGAATAACACACAAGGGCGGCCTATTCGCAGCAAAGACAATCGCTGCGAGTATGATTGAACTTCTCACCGACTCGAAGCAACTCAAGAAAGCAAAGGCCGAATTCAAGGAGAGGACTCAAGGCGGCATCGAAGAATGCCTCATACCAAAGGACGAGAAGCCACCGATTGATCTCGCCCTACCAGAATTCAACGGAGAAGAAACCGTCATCAGATACCCCACAACCGGTTGCAAGCCGCTCTACAGAATGTAGGAAATGGGCTAATCCAAGTTCTCTCCCCTTCTTTCTGCGCAACTAGTCCTTCATGACGCACAGCCACTTGATCCAAGCTCTAATAATGAATGAAGCTGTAACCTACCAAGGATGGTCGCCTATGTTCGACGAACGTCTAATCGAGAAAATCCGAGCGGAGTTCCCCAGAGCCGACGCTGATGCCACCGGCCGAAAAAGAACCTTCTTTGACAGCGGCGCGGGAACTCTGGTTGTTGGAAAAGCTGCAGAAGCCGAGGCGAAGGCCCGTGTCGACTACTGTGCAAATACGGAGGCTCCATTCATGGAGTCTAGAAAGGCCGAAGAAACTATCCATGAAGGCCGACATGCTGTAGCCGACCTTCTCAACGCATCATCTCCGGAGACAATCATTACGGGCGAATCCGCCACATCTCTCATGTTCATGCTGAGTTATGCCATCGGGAGAGAGCTCACTGGCAGCGAGAACATTGTGACCTCGGAGTATGAGCATTACACAAATCTCAGCCCTTGGCTCGAACTCAAGGAACGCAGCTTGGTGAGAGAAATTCGATCCATTCCACTCAGACGAGACAACGGGTCACTTGACCTCACACGTCTGGGAAGTATGATCGATAATCACACAAAGGTCGTGGCTGTAAGCGCTGCATCAAATGCCTTAGGCACCAAGACACCCCTTGTGGAGATTGGCAAGGCGGCAAGAGCAGTTGGTGCATACTTTGTAGTAGACGCAGTGCACCACATTCTTCACGGGCCAATAGACGTTCAGGCCCTAGATTGCGACTTTCTCGTCTTCTCTGGCTATAAGCTCTTCAGCAGACATGGCAGCTTCATGTATGGAAAGCTCGAACATCTGGAACGACTGCGCCCATACAAGGTAACGCCTGCACCCGAACACCCCCCAGAAAAATGGGAGCTCGGAACGAGGGACCAAGCACAGTTTGCCGCCATAAGTGGAGTCGTTGACTATCTGACCTGGCTATCCGAACAGGTCAGATCACGATATGCTGGCAAGTTCACATCGTATTCCGGACGTGTGAAAGAACTCAAAATTGCCATGGATTCAATTCAAGAATACGAGAAGAGCTTGAGTCGAGCAATGCTCGAAGGGGTTGAAGATGCGCCGGGACTACTGCAGATTCCCCGGATCAAGACCTACGGAATCACCGATTCCAAGAGGCTCAACGAAAGAGATCCAACCTTCCTCTTCCGAGTGGAGGACCTCTCTGACAACCTTGTCGTTGAGAAGCTGTGGACAGACCATGCGATCGCAATACGCTCAGAAGGATACTACTCCAAGGCGCTCGAGATCTTTGGAATCCCAACAGCGATTAGGGGAAGCTTGGCTCATTACAACACGGTCAGAGAAATCGGACAACTTCAAAGAGCTCTCGAGAGGCTGAAGTAGAGTGGAGAGGCAGCAACAAAGCTCTCTCCCACTTTTTCTAGAGCCTAGCCATCTTGAGTCTCAGCTCTATCTCATCGAGTTGAGAGTGCAGTCTGCTCTCTAGCCTGTCCAGTTCCGCCAGTTGTTGGTTCAATCGCTCCTCGAGTCGTGAGACCCGTTGAGTTACATTCCAGATCTCGAGCCCGATCATCATCAGTAGTTCTTTCTTCGGGTTCAGTGCGGTAGATGTGGTAGTAGCCCGATACCAGGCCTCTACTTCGTGGTGCGTCCTCTCCATCGACGATCCTCAGGGCTTAAGAGTTGGCGAGAGTTCGATTTGAGGATTCCCAATCAAGAGTTGGCTCTCATCCTATCCCGGCGCCGGATAGATCACGAGAAAGAGGAGCAAATAGTACAGAATCAAGCGTGGGGAAATCGCGGATTGCCAAGAAAGATGAAAGGGATGAGCCAAGAGCTACTTGGTCTTACTTCTCAGTACACCACCGGTTGCAAAGTTGAATTTTGCCATGTCGCTGAACTCTACCCAGACAGCGTCCTTTGAGACTCCAGTAATCTGGACGAAGGCCTCGGTTATCGCCTTGGCCAATTTCTCTTTCTGTTCTTCAGTTCTGCCTTCCAACAGGTGCACGTGGACGTAAGGCATATAGATACCTCGGCTCACCTGATGTAGCCTTCAACTCAATAAGATTTCGCGTTCTAAGATCGTCTGTCTGATCCTGAAGCAGAAATCAGAATCATCATCGTTGACTCAAGAACTTCTTCGAAAGGACGAACTCAACGGTGTATGGCTGTTCTACAAATCCAGGCGACTCGAATTCGCGCAGCGTTACTCAAGAATTCGTGCGCCTCATATCTCTCGAAGCCATAATCATCTTCAAGCCATCTTATCATAACGCGCAGTGTGCGAGGCTCTAAGTGGAATGCAGAACTGTCCTAGACGAACTCAAGGTTAGCGACTTTGAACAGAGGTAGCTCTTGGACATCAATGCTTGTGAATATCGTTGTGTGGATGAGCCTTCGGCAGGCATGCCAGCCATCTCTTGAACGCCAGCTTGTGCTCTAAAGTCCGTCGATGTTCATGCCAGAGTGAGAGCGAAACGTATCTTTGGCAGGCCTCGCATAGCCTCAGTGTGATTCCTTCGGCTGCGAGATAGAGGGGTTTCAATGGTATCTCTCGGATTAATGTGTAATTGTTAAACAAATAAGCCTTTCGTAAGCACGGAAAATTGAAGCGGTTTGGCTTACGCTAACCGTAGATTCCCGGAGGTGGTTGAACCGGCTTGGCTTGAGTCCTGAGAGCCTTTAGACGCGCCTCGATTACCTCTGCCTCTTCGTAGAGCGGCTTCACATCTATCTGCAGATCAGGCAGCAACTTGTCGATCGCCTCAACGACCTTAGCAGCAGCCCTCGCGTCTGGATATTCCTTATGTGCTCTCACTCCAAGGCTGATTATGTCGAATTCGCTCCATCTTCCCTCGTTCAAAAGTATCCCGGCAACGCCAGCCACCATCCCCACTCCCAGTTCGTTGATGCCGCTCTCCCGAAGGCGTTGCCTTGCCCTCTCCGTACTGCCCACTCCAAAGACCTCTACCTTATCCTTCTCCTGTTCCAAGGGCATTTCCACCGGGGAGATCACTAGAGAGCAGTGATGTTCGCGTGCCCAACCCAATATCGTCTTCGCAATTTCCCGGTCAAGATGCGGATCAGGGGAAAACTCCGCCAAGAAGACGGCAATTTTCCACTTGTCACTGGCGTATATCCTAGCGGGAAACTTCGGTTTCGAATCGTAAACCATGGAGAGAGGTGGGAATCTTTCACTTTCCAAGGCTGCGACCTGATCAAGGTTCAAGGTGGAGATGAGATAGGTCGCCGCAATTGAGGTCACCAAGCCAATGCTCGGAAAGCCGTCCAAGACTGTGCCGCCTTCCAGACTGATCTTCTTGAACTCTCGGACCTCGATGGAGCCGACCATAGATGCATCGGAGAGAAGAATCTGGCGACCTTGGATAAAAGATGAATCCAGAAAGAGCGGTAGAAAGCTCCGGTTGACTTCTCTCGCGAGAGTAAGTGCTTCCGCAGTCCAAAGGTCAACCTGTCGACGCGGAGAAGATTTGGAACGAGCTAGATCTTCTTGAGACAGTCCATCAGACGGTCGATATCTCCCTCATTATTGTACACATGTGGTGAAACCCTGATTCCTCCCATCCTTGAGCACACTATCACTTTCATGGCACGAAGCTTTTCGCACGCTTCGACTGGATCTTTGATCTTGAAGTTAACTATCCCTGAACGGCTCTCAGGCTCCCTAGGTGATTGGACCTCTAGATGAGATTCGTCGAGACGCTGAAGCAAATATTCTGTGAGTTCGAGTATGTGTTTCTCCACCCTCTGCTTCCCTAAATTCAATAGAAGTTTCAGTGACTCTCGCAATGCTATGGCTGAAAGTTGAGGCTTTGACCCCACTTCAAATCTAAGAGCACCCTTTCCCCACGGGATCCTGTGGAAATGCTCCCATCCCTTGGAGAGGTTGAATGATTCAGGAATAATACTGCCCCAGCCTGCTTGTAGCGGCTCATACTTCTCTGCTATCCGGCCATCGATGAATAGGAAGCCGCAGCCTATCGGGCCAAGCAACCACTTGTATGAGCCGCATGCCAAGAAGTCGATGCCAGATTTCTTCACGTCTACTTGCAGACCGCCAGCCGACTGGATGGCGTCGACAACAAGATATGCGCCGTGGCTATGGGCGATCTCCGACAAAGCTTTCAGGTCATTCTTGAAGCCGTTACCATACTCCACGTGGCTTACGGAGAGCGCCCACGTGTGGTCGTCGACCGCCTTCTCAACGTCTTCAACCCTGATCCGTCCTTCGACGCTCTTTATGATTCTGAGATCGAGGCCGAATTCTCTCTGTCTCATCCAGGGGAGGATATTTGAAGGGAACTCGAGATCTGCGGTAACGACGTTAGATCCTGCATTCCTAGGCACGAGCGCGGCTACCGTACTCAGTGCGTGAGAGGTGGTTGGTGCAAATGCCACTTCATTGCTTGAGCAACCCACGAGTTCTGCGAAGAGCCTTCTTACGTCGACGATCTGTGTGTCCCACGAGCCATCTCCGTATTCATAGTCTCCGATTGGATTCTCTAGGAAGTGATGAACCGCGGCGATAGCCGCTGATGGCCACGCGCCGGTTGAAGCTGCATTGATGAAAGCGTATTTCTTCGTTATCGGGAAAAGCTCCCTAATTCCAGACAGTTCGTCCATTTTTCTCACCTTCTTGCACTACAAGCACGAGCGATCCCATTCGGTTCCTAACATCTTTTCCGAGGCTTGAATTGAAACAATCCCTTTGGAGGACGGATCCTTCTTTTATAATGTGATCATGCCAACTTCCTGAGAATGATTGTGCTAACGATCTTGGCAAGATCTACGAGTTCGCTGATTCTGACATTCTCGTCTACTCCATGACCTCTGGAGTATGGTCCTCCGGCTCCAAAGCCCACGCATGGGATCTTTCCTTGGTTGATCTGATAGTTCATGTCGCAGCTCGCCGTGTGTCCGTAGAGCGGAAGCGGATGGCCAATAACGTCTCTGATGATGCCGTTGATCTCTTCGACGTATGGGTGGTTCGGTGAGATGTAGCAGCCATCTCGATAGTTTATCTCAGTCAACTGATAACTCACATCGATATCCTCAGACTTCACTTTGTCCAGGATTTCCCTTAGCTCCCTCTCTGCATCCTCTCGCGTTTCTCTAGGTACGATGCATCGCAAAATCTCTGAAGTGCAAATGTCCGGAACGGTCGCCCCTTGGACTCCTCCCTTGATTGTTCCGATGTTTAGCATGGCAACCAGTCTGTCGAGCTTGAGAGATGGAGAGACAGGGATGTCGACACCCCTCTGCATCAGTGTGCCCCTCCAATACATGGTCAGGGCGGTGATCATCTTCGACATCTTCTCGATCGCGTTAATGCCCAAGTGTGGTGTCTGCCCATGGGCTGCTCTCCCATAGGATGAGAGGAGATACCGTATCCTTCCGTTATATGCGATACCGATGTTGTCCGCAGATCCGTCCAGCTCGATGCCGAAATCCGCAGCGATCAAGTGGTTGTCGAAGAGGTAACCGAGCCCAGCGATTCCGCCAATTTCCTCGTCGCACGTTGCCGTCAGAAGTAGATCTCCTTTCAGCGGAGGACCATTTTTTCGTAAAGCCTCCAAAGCAAATACCAAGGCGGTCAACTCTGCCTTGTCGTCAGACGAACCTCTGCCGAACACATGTCCGTCCTTCACCACTCCCTCGAATGGATCTGTCGACCACCCTGCAGGTGTGGCAGGTTGAACGTCTGTGTGACCATTGATATGCAGAACTGGTCTTCCCCTCGTGCCTCTGTGCCGTGCGATTAGGTTGCTTCGCGGACCGTTGAGTCCGAGGAAGTCTTTCCCGGACTTCACGAGGTACTCTTCGGGTGCCTCGTGAATCGAGACTTGACAGCCTAGCTCCTCGAGTCGCTTACTCAAGAGGCTCGCGATTCGATCGTAGTTCTCTCCCGGAGGAACTTGCGTGGGAATCCGTATCAGATTCTGAAGGAATGAAACCATTGTATCTTTACAGCTTTCTAGGTACCTATGGACTTCGACCTCTGAATTCGTCAGCATGTCCTTCACCTCGTTTCCTCTTTTTCATCTCCCGTTCTATCAGATCCGGCGGATACCGCTAGTCTGTAACGATTCTAGACATAGCCTCTCTCAGCTTTGGGAACCTGATCTTCAGCTCGTTAATCGAGAATTCTTTGGACTTGCAGAAATCGATGAATTCACCTTCCAGTCGCCGTATCTCGCCCGCGGCCTTTATGATCCTACCAGCTATCTCGCGGGGGACTATTTGCACGCCATGTCTGTCCGCGTGGATCAGGTCTCCTTGCGAGATCACGAGCCCGCCCACTCTCACTCGAGACTCAAAATCCACAAGATGCACGTGTGCATGTGAGACCAGCACATGCGATGCATATAGATTGAATCCCAGTCTTTCTATCTCATCTAGATCGCGAACTCCACCGTTTGTGACCGCTCCGACGCATCCGAGCCGCTTGTGAATGTTGGCCTGAACTTCGCCCCAGAAGGACCCAACACCAGTGGGGTTGTCTAAATCCTGCATCACAAGGACTCGGGGTTTGGGCACTCTAAGTATGCTATCCCAGTAATCGGAGACTTGGAGCTGCCTAGTCTTGGAGGCTGGTTGATCAGCCTGTATAGTCGCGGTACAGGCGTATCCGACCATTACGCCCATCTCAGGGAAGATAGATCTAACCTCGGGACGCATGAAGCCCGTATTCCTCGGCCTTACGTTAAACAGCTCGATCGCATTGGCCACCGTCGGCGTGTCCAAGTTCTTGAGAGCATTCAGCTCCGAGTCCGAGATTGACACGTGTACATCCCTCATAGATGATCGGGCGGATCTAGATATTACATCTTGGGAGCGGCTATGAGGGTGTGAGCCCAACTTAACGCCGTGAACACAGAACCGAATCGGTCAGGCTTTCTGGCCACCCCTGAAACGAAGTCCGCCATATGCTAGGCGAGAGGCTTAAAGCTACCATGTATCGCCTAGGCAGCAAAGGGGAAGTCGACCTTGACTAAGGGGCTCGTCCTCGACTTCGACGGAACACTGATTGAATACGAGAACTCATGGGATGTGATCAGAGAGCACTTCGGACTTCCGAGAGGACTCTATCGCAAGATGGTTCTGGAACAGAAGATGAGTGAAGCCCAGTTCAGAACCGTGGAGCTCTCGGAGTGGAGGAGAAGATCGATCAGCAAAGTCAAGCTCTTTGAACTCTTCAAGTGCCTGCCTATCAAACCCGGTGCGAAGACCCTATTAGAAAAAGCCAAGGAGCTAGGGTACAAGGTCGCTGTCGTCTCGCAGGCACCCGACTTCGTTTTATCGATATTCTATGAGGAGACCGGCTTCCGGCCCGACTTTGAGGCCAGTTATCAGTTCCACTTCGATGATGAAGGACTCATCGAAGAGGTGCAGTTTCCGTACAGGGACGAGAAGGGGTTCCCGAGCAAAGTCCTTGCGGCCAAGGATTTTCAAAGATTGATCGGTGTTGAATCAGATGACATAGTTGCCGTCGGAGACCACTACAACGATATCGAATTGCTGAAGTGGGCGGGATTGGCAATAGCCGTGGGCCCGCACCATCCCTCTCTGCTTGAAGTAGCCGACAGGGTGGTTGCCGATGACCTTTCTGAAATCCTCCAATACCTTTGATCGCGGATCAGAAGGCACGTTGGGAGGCTCTTCCACACTTGGCCTACAGATAGACGAACGCCCTTTGAGCCATTTCGTTCGAGTGTTCCGATGGAACTTGGAATGGAATTTCGCTCCGTAGCTTCTCGAGAATGTCTTCCTCTATCGTGGCTGTTATCCTCCAGCAGGCACTGTACTCTATGTACCCATACCGTTTGTCCGTGGTGACTGTGGACGGCTCCCCGATCAGGTTTGAGAAGTGTTCGATTACTTTCAATCCGTCGCTACCTGCTTGTGAGCATATCAGCAGAAGACCGTCTCCGACGGTCATAGTGAAAACGACTGACCTGGCCTCTAGCTTTGCGAGGCCTGCATACTGCTTTGCTTCACCAGGTAGGCTCCAGAGCTTTTGGAGTTGGAACATGCAACTCAACGAGCATCCTTCCTGCGCCTGAGAGTCTATTTGTTGAACGAATAATCTATTTAAGACTTTGCCCGAACACGCCCATCCGCTTAGGAGAAACTAAAATCAGGCAACCACAGTCCATAGAACGAGATGAAGGGAAGAACGTATGAAAAGAGTTGGATTCATCGGACTTGGAATCATGGGAAAACCCATGGCCAAGAACCTGCTCAAGAAAGAGTATCAACTCACAGTATACAACAGAAGTCGACCACCCATCGTGGAGCTCGAAAGACTCGGCGCGCGTGCAGCAAACTCGTCAAGAGAAGTCGCAGAATCCTCAGACATCGTCATCACCATGCTCCCCGACTCACCTGACGTGGAGCAAGTGGTACTGGGATCTAACGGCGTCTCCTCTGGAATCAAAACCGATTCGATACTGATCGACATGAGCACAATCTCACCCATCACAACGAAGAAGATCGCAGGTCACCTCACGTCACTGGGCGTCGATATGCTCGATGCGCCTGTGAGTGGAGGGGAGAAAGGTGCCATCGAAGCCACGCTCAGCATAATGGTCGGAGGAAAGACTGAGGTGTTCGAGGAATGTCTCGAGATCTTCCAAGCACTCGGAAAGAATATAGTGCACGTAGGCGATGTCGGAATGGGACAGGTCGCCAAGGCCTGCAACCAGATAGTCGTAGCTCTCACTCTCGAAGCAGTCGGCGAAGCCTTAGTTTTGGGCTACAAGGCAGGAGTTGACCCCGAATTGATCATAAAGGCATTAAGCGGGGGAGCAGCCAGATGCTGGGCCTTGGAGGTTAGGGCACCCAACGTGCTCGATCGCAACTTCAAGCCTGGATTCAAGGTCAGACTCCATCACAAGGACTTGGGCATCGCGTTGGCGACCGGGAAAGAGTTCGGAGTGCCCCTTCCGATCACCAGCCTCGTGCACGAGATGTTCGGCGCCTTGAGGGTCGCAGGTCGAGGAGACCTTGACCATTCCAGCATAATCACATTGCTCGAGGACCTGGCGAAAACAGAGGTAAGGAAGAAGGCGCCAACCTGAGCTGAAAAAGCCTTGATCATCTGCTTCATGTAATTTCTCTTACATAGCACAACTAGGGCAAGACATAACGTCTTGATTAGCGCAAGGTCAGACCGGTGATAGAGGGATGGGTGGATCTGAGCCCACTCGACCAGGCTCCAATCGGATAACCACGATCCTTCTTATCGTGGCAGCCATCGTCTTGGTGTTTGGCCTTGCCACTTCCAATCTGATCAGGCCCCTTTCACAACGAACCGATCAACTCTCGATAGAGATCTTGCAGCCCAACATCGATCTAGATATCTCCACCTTCAATGGCGCGATTCAGATTGAGCCGGTCGACTCCGAAGCCATGACAATGAAGATCATCATGAGAGGAGCAGAGGACGATCTCGAAAGAACCTCTATAGACTCTGGCAACCAAGATCGACAGGACACAAAGCTGATTTGGCTCCATGCAAGCTTCCAAGGGCCAACCTTGGGAAGTACGCCCTCAGTCAGCCTTGAGGTACAAGCACCCAGAAACAAGATCTATACAATTAAGCTCGAAACCTCAAACGGACGCGTCACTTTGAGCAATCTCGAAGGCAGAGAGCTGGAAATCCACATAAGCAACGGTGAACTCGTACTCACAAGCCTACGATTCGATGACGCAGAATGCGAGACAAGCAATGGAAGGATCGAGGCAAGCATCGCAAGTAGGAACGCGGACTTCTCAACCTCCAACGGCGAGATCGAGTTGGACGTCGACGGAGAAGGAAATTACAGGGCAACTTCATCCAACGGCGGTGTAGATGTCAGAATACGCATCAGGACCGAAGTGAGGGTCTACGCGTCGACTAGCAATGCCCGCGTCACATGGCAAGGCCCCACGCTGATAGCTGGGCAGTCAACTCAGACCCTTCTCGTCGGACAGACTGAAAGATACGGCCAGACAGGGGCGAACGTGGACTTGAGGATACAGACGTCGAACGGTGGAATATCGATCTCGGCAGAGTCGTAGCAAAATAGTCAGGAGGTCATCCACCAAGAGAAAAAAAGGTTGAAGAAGTTCTCGCGCTCAGGCTATTGCGTAGACCACGCTGACACTTGCCGTCACTTCAAACATCTTTGGAAGCACTTGCGTTCCTGCCGACTCCGCGTAGCCCCTGTAGATCGGCACTACCGGCCAATAGCCACCGGACTCACTTATTGAGACCACGCCTTTGATCGTAACCTGCAGTGCTTCTGTCATGATCTGAGCTTTTCTTGCAGCGTCTCTCACAGCGCTTGCCAGCGCCTGATCTTTCAGTTCTTCCACTTTCTCATCCGAGACCGTGAACTGTATCCCGTACATCTGGTTAGCTCCGGCTCCGACAGCAGCGTCAATTACCCGTCCAACCTTCCTTCCCAGATTGTCAACGTCCTCCTCGATGACGACGACGGAGATCTGGTGCTCGACTTTGTAGCTTACAAGTATCGGCCTCGATCCGGCGTATTCGTAGACCGGATATATGTTGTACCACGAGGTCGCAATGTTATCTCTCGAGATGCCCTGCTCCTCTAAAGCTCTCAGTATGTCGTCGAAGATCGCCGCGTTCTTGTCCACAGCGTCCTTTGCTGTGAAGCCTTCAGTGAAGAGCCCCATCGATAGCTCTGCCCTGTCCGGCGTGATGGACGCCACTCCTGTGCCTGAGACACTCAATGTCCCGTTGACGCCATTCACTGCGGCATACACGTATGGATAGTTGCTGGGCCACTTGACCTGCAGGTTGGTTGAGGTCATCGCGACTGCAGCGAAAGCGGCGGCTATCATGAGCACTGGGACGATCGCAGCCATGGCTATTGCTGATTTCTTCAAGGTCAATTCCACGACCACACCTACGACTTCAGATGAGATAATGCTAGGGTTCCGAACACAGCGTCCAGAAAGAAGAACATACGATAGGGCGTTTGGTGAACTCCTACCAGTTGAGAGAGACCTTGTGGAGATCGTTTAATTCAGGCGATTGTTATCTCGTGTTTAGCCTCTGAACTCAGGGGGCAACTCAAAATTCTTCTTGACCTTCTCGATACTATTCCCTACCACTTGGATCTGATCGAGATCTGCACAACCTACTCCTCTCGATTCCGATAGGGCAATGTGTCTGACGCTCTGCGGACTGATCCCCATCACTGCTGCGCCGACCGAATCTGTGGCCACGATGTCCACGCCGACTATGATGAGATTCATTTGAACCGGTCTTCCATTCACCTCGTCGATCTCCGATCCGACGGTTCCATCGATCACATTGAGCCTAGGCTTGAAGAAGGTCGCCAGATCAGAGAGCTTCTCATGCAGCTGCGCGTGTATGATGCTCTTCGGCAGGATGACACCCATCAGGTTCTTTATCGCCAACGTCACGAGGGCTATGTGGTGAACCTTCAGCTTCGGGACATTGATGATGCAGTTGCAGTCAAGAGCCGTCTTGGCAACATCAACCTCTGTCAAGGCCATCGCATTGGGAATTTGGATTCGGACTTTTTCGTCTCTGTTAAGATCGACGAGTCTGACCCCGTGCTTCTTGGCAAGTCGCTTCAGCCCAGTCGTCTCGAAGACCCTCTCGGTATCCACGGATCCCCCGTCTGCAACCACAACCTCTTCAGCTCCTTCCTCATTCGCATAGAGTATCAGCTCCTCCACAATTCGGGGGTCAGTGGTAATTCCCGTCAAAGGTGTCCGGTCAGCCACGCAGTTGGGCTTGATCAAAACCCTGTCTCCACCTTTAACCACTCTCCCCGCATCTAGAAGAGTGATTGCTTGACGCACCATCTCTGACGGATCAGTCCCCCTCGCGATTGCAACCCTAGAGCTGAGCAACCCTCTATTCACCGGTTTCGAGAAGAGACCTCTTGCCCTTCGAGAAAAAGGTTCCCATCAGATCCGCATGAGAAAAGGCGTATTATTGAACCTCCACACATTCTAGTCAAACCCGACTTGAGTCAGAGGCGATTAGATGTTCGAGCTTGAGAGGATGACATGGCAAGAGGCTGACGAAGCGATCAAGTCCGCCGATTACGTCATCGTTCCCATCGGAAGCCACGAACAGCACTCCCACCATATGGAGCTACAGAATGATACTGCCCTCACCCACGAGGTTGCCAAGAAGATCGTCGAGAAAACGAAGTCGAGCCTCAGAATCCTTGTGGCTCCACGAGTCTCATACGGCCTATCCGAACACCATATGCACTTTGCGGGGACAATTACGCTCTCCCCGGAGACATTCATCGGAGTGATAAGCGACATCTGCAGGAGCTTAGCTAGGCATGGCGCGAGAAAGATCGTCTTGCTGAACGGGCATGGGGGTAATGATCAAGCCCTGTGGGTGGCCGCGACAGAGCTCCAGAATGAACTGGAACGGAGTATTCTGGTGATTGACTGGTGGAGATTCACGCGAGACATAGAAGCCAAGGAGGCGAAGTCCGAGTTCTGGGGGCATGCCTGCGAGATCGAGACCAGCATGGCTATGTATCTACTGCCGGAGACAGTCAGGATGGACAGGATTCTAAGGCCCTTTGTAAGAACGCCCGAGATCAGTCTGGAACCGAAGGGATACAGCGAGAAGATCCAACCCAATCCAACAAGATACTTCGAAGACTACACAAACACGGGTTCTGTCGGAGATCCAACCTACGCTTCCAAAGAGCTTGGTGAGAAGCTGATAGAGGCTTCAGTGGATCGAATCCTATACGTCCTGACGAAGTTCCTTGAAAAAACGAAATAGTCTGATTATCAGAGACCAAAAAGAGCCGAGTCTCGGTACTGGAGCAGGGGCGAAGAATATCCCTAAAAGTTCGAAACGCTCAGAAAGAGCCTAACTTGATCCTGTAGCCCGCTCCACACTAGGGCAGAAGCGCCGGATTGTTCCTAATTGGAAAGAAAGATTGCGCTACTGGGCACATCTGTCTTGGGATTCCTCAGTACCTTCGGACTGTTCGTAGTGTCGCCAATCCTCCCTCAATACGTCGAGAAGTATGGGGTGACGTATGCGGAAATAGGGGCCTTTTTTTCCGCTTATTCTCTAACTTGGGCCTTACTTGAGATGTTTACCGGGCATCTTTGCGATAAGTACGGCAAAAAGAGACTTGGGTCATTGGGTTTGGCAACCTATGGAGCCTCTGCCCTACTATGTGGGGTCGCCCAGACCTTCTTTCAACTTGTAGTCTTCCGTGTCATCCAGGGTATAGGGCTTGGGATCTTTGGACCAGCCGTTTTGGGATTGATCGCTCAGATGGGAGAGAAGTCGAAGAGTTTTTCGATCTACAGGACTTTCCAAGGATTTGGAATGATGATCGCACCCATATTGGGAGGAATCCTTGGGTCGCTGAATCTTTCGTATCCATTCTTCCTGAGTGCGCTGGTTAGTGCAGCCGGCATTCCCACGATGATACTGATTTCGGAGAAGAAAACAGTCGCCGCAAGAGAGACCTTCAGACACTCCATTAGAGACCTGCTCTCCAGATACTCCGTAGTAATGGTATGTCTAGCGGTCTTTCTCGTAGAAATTGGATTTGCAGGCTTTGAATTGGTCATTCCTCTCATCGGGTCATCCGAAGGGTTCTCGAATGTCACGATAGGATTGATTCTTTCTTCCTATTTCGTAACGTTCCTGCTTTTTCAGATCCCTCTCGGAGTCGTATTCGAGAAATGGAGAGGCCGATTCTTGGCCGCCTTCTTTGCACTGTCTTGCGTGCCACCCTTCTTTTTGCTTTACATCTCGAAGAACCCTGTCCTGATGGCCGTCTGGATGGGATGGCTAGGTGTGACCCTTGGAGCGGTCTTCGTCCAGTCCGGTGCCATGATAGCGAAATCGGCACCCTCGGGCATGGAGAGTCTATACATGGCCTTCTTTGACGGCGTCATCGACCTATCGTTTCCCGCTATGCCGATCTTGGTCACTCCTCTCCTAGGAGTCGATCTTAGGTCTCCTTTCTTGCTGTTCGCGCTCTTGACATCGTTTTCCACATTCCTACTGTTTTTCCAAAGTCGAGAAAGACGTATACCCGGGACTGAGCTATAGGGTGCGACTCTTCTCAAGACAATGATCAAGCCGATATCCGATTGAGCGACAATTTCGATTGGAACAGAAATTCAAAAGACGTTTTGAAGGGCCTGTTCTTTCTCCTTAAGAAAGGTGGATCAGCTCGTCACGAGGTCGCCATCTCTCTTCGCCAAGAGGTCCGTCTGGGACGGCTGCTTCATCTCCAACACTAGACTGAGAATACTCACCCAAAAAGCATTTGCCAGATTCAGCTACTTTTCAGCTTGGCCTGTCATCCTTTGAAACAGAGAACTATCAGCCGGAATACTCTGTAGGAGGCGCCATCGCGAACTGAACTATCAGGGCCCGATTCGTTCACCCAGACAGAGCACCGAAAACACCCGGGTGAAGAATTTTCCTCAACAGTATCAACTGCAGATACTTCTGGAAGAAGAGCGGTGAATAACGTCATCAGCAGAGCGGTCAGGGCACTGCTTCGGTCGGGACAAATTGGAAACCTCAACCATTATGAGCTCAGCGCAACCACACAATCCAAAGTTTCAATCTGATATCACATGGGCCGGGTGAGAGAATGATCGCGACAACAGATCGTGTGAGCGCCGACTTAGTTCTCTTCAACGGGAAGATAGTTACTCTCGATGAGGACGATACCATCGCCCAAGCTGTTGTCATCAAGTCCGACAGAATCACTTTCGTCGGGACTAGCGATGAGGCTCTATCATCGGCAGGGCCTAAGACAGTGAAGATCGATCTCTCGGGAAGATGTGCGATTCCTGGAATAGTGGATTCCCATACACATCCAACCCATCTCGCCACAAGGCTGCTGAGTGAGGTGGACTGCAGATACCCTAAAGTCAAATCCATCGCAGATCTGAAGACTGAGATCTCGAAGAAGGCGAAGCATACAGAGCCAGGCACTTGGATAATAGCCTGGGGCTACGACAATACCAAACTCGAAGAGAATAGGCACGTCACAAGGTGGGAGCTGGATGAAGCGGCCCCATGCAACCCAGTATACGTCAGAAGAGTAGATGGGCATGTGAGCGTCGGCAACACTTTGGCGTTCGAGAAGGCAGAGGTTGGAAGAGAGACCAAAGATCCACCCTCCGGAAAGCTAGATAGAGCATCCGATGGAGAACTCACGGGAGTTTTGAGAGGAAGGGCCCAAGAACTCGTCCGAGACTCGATCCCACCTTACACGCTAGAAGACATCAAGAAAGGCCTGAAACTCTGCTTCCAGCAACTTACGCGATGCGGTATAACAAGTATACAAGCCTCGACCGCCGGCTCGCTACATTTGAAGGCTTTCCAAGAACTTCGCAGGGAAGGAGAACTGCCGATCAGAGTTGGCCTGATGATGGATGGAGGGGAGGAGGGACTGCTCTCAGCGCTGATAAAGACGGGGCTGGAAACGGGTTTTGGAGACGAGTGGATCAAGGTAATCGGCATCGAATGGGTCTTTGATGGCAGCACAAGCGGCAGAACAGCTGCATACTATGAGCCATATTTGGGGGAACCGGAAAACCGAGGATTCATTCTCTATCCGCCGGAGGTGATGAACTCCATGGTTCTTCAAGCTCACAAGGCAGGTCTCCGCGTCGGATTGGATGGAGTCGGAGACAGAGGGATAGATGCATGCCTAGATGCCATAGAGAAAGCTCTGGAAGCTCTGCCCAAGAAGAATCACCGGCATAGGATAGAGCACTGCTGTTATGTCACTTCAAGCATTGCGGCGAGGCTGAAGCGTCTCGATGTGTTGAACATGTCGGCGGCCGGTTTCATCTATGATCTCGGAGACGCCTATCTAGCGAACCTAGGCGAAGGCAGAATGAGGAATGTGCTCCCACACAGAACCTTGAAATCCCTCGGCATTAGAGCGCCTGGACATTCAGACTTCCCAGTCTGCTCGGAGAACCCAATGCTAGGTATCTACGGAATGATCACGCGGAAGACGATGGCCAGAATGGTCCTTGATGAGAGTGAGTGCATCAGTGTTGTCGACGCGTTGAGAGCATATACGATCGATGGAGCATACGCCTCCTTTGAAGAGGATCTGAAGGGTTCAATAGAGCAAGGAAAATTGGCAGATATCACTGTCCTACATGAGGACATAACCATCATACCAACCGAGCGGATAAAGAATGTCGAGGTCGACGTGACCATCGTCGGGGGAAAAATAGTCTATCAGAAACCTAGACAGGTCAATTCTTTCGAAGCACAAGAGAATGAATAGGAGAAAATGGTGATGGGAGACGTTCTGATTAAGAATGGGTTCGTCGTCGACGGAACCGGGAATCCGTGGTTTAAGGCTGATGTTCTGATCGAATCCGACAAAATCTCAGGAATAGGCCCTTTCCACGGAGCCGAGCCTAATCTCACAATAGACGGCTCCGGCCTCATAGTTGCACCAGGCTTCATCGACATGCATAGCCATTCGGACCTCCATCTCCTCATAAACCCCTTGGCAGAAAGCAAGATCAGACAAGGAGTTACCACAGAGGTTCTAGGAAATTGTGGTTCAACACTCGCACCCATACGCGAGGACAGACTGGACCTTCTGAAGAAGAACTGCATGCCGCTAGCAGAAGAGGTCAACTGGGCTTGGAGATCCTTCGAAGACTATCTGAGGACTCTGGAAGAGAGAAAGATCTCAGTCAATGTCGCCCCACTGGTAGGCCACGGCACTGTGCGAATTGCCGTGATGGGTTACGATAATCGGAGTCCAACCGAAGTCGAAATGGAAGAGATGAAGGGGCTTGTCGGAGAGGCTATGAAGGATGGCGCTCGAGGACTCTCTTCAGGACTGATATACGCACCAGGCTCATACTCAAAGACAGAAGAACTTGTTGAACTATGCAAAGTCGTATCAGGATACGGAGGATTCTATTCCAGTCACATCAGAAATGAAAGCAACTACCTTCTTGAAGCTGTGGACGAGGCAATAGCGATCGGAGAAAGAGCCGGGGTGCCAGTGGAGATATCGCATCACAAGGCGGCGGGGAGCGAGAACTGGGGCAAGGTAAACGATTCTCTACGGATGATCGAGGAGGCACGCAAGAGAGGAGTTGACGTCACCTGCGATGTGTACCCGTATACGGCAGGAAGTACGGACCTCAGTGCCTGTATTCCGACTTGGGCTCATGAAGAAGGGCTTTCGAACCTAGTGAGCAGACTGGGCGATAAGAAAATCAGATCGAGACTGAAACACGAGATAATAGAAGGCATACCCAGATGGGAAGACTTAGCTAGGCAGGCCGGATGGGAGAACATAATCATCTCACAGTTTGACCCAGACAGATCACTGGAAGGAAAGAGCGTCGCCGAGATCGCAAAGCTGAGAGACAGGGATCCAATCGACACTGCCTTCGATCTGCTCGTGGAGAGCAAAGGCGTCGCCCAGATAGTGATCTTTGAGATGAATGAGCAGGACGTCGAAACGGTGCTTCGATATCCCGGTTCAATGATAGGGACGGACGGAAGCAGTTATGCCCCGTATGGAAAACTCCATGTTGGAAAGCCTCATCCCCGAAACTACGGAACCTTCCCACGGGTTCTAGGCAGGTACATACGCGATAAGAAGATCCTGCGGCTTGAGGAAGCAGTCCGCAAGATGACCTCACTGCCGGCTCGTAGACTTGGGCTACTCGACCGTGGGCTCCTGGCCGAAGGAATGCAGGCCGACGTAACAATCTTCGACCCTGATACGGTGTTGGATCTTGCAACATACCAAGACCCACATCGGTATCCTCAGGGCATCCGCTATGTAATAGTCAACGGTGAGGCTGCGGTAGAAAATGGAGAGCATATAGGCGCGAGAGCAGGCATGGTTCTAAGAAGGAGGCAGTCCTAGGACTGGGGCTCTTCTGTTTTTTCATTCTGCCCTACGTTTAGGCGTCCAAGAGATCGAGTACGTCGGAGACACGTCTTGAGTTGGCCTTTCGTCGATACTCGCGAAATGTGGCATGCGCGCAAAGTATCTTAGGAAGTCTCGGAGCACGCCTGGCCTCCTTAGACATTTAGAAGAAAGTTTTGTAGTCTGATGACGATGGACAACCTCTGCACCATGCATTTTGATAGCTGTGGCATCCACTACATTTCCTGCCGCATGGAGTTTCATCATTCTTTCTCGTTTCAACATGAACGGGGATATCTCCGTGAATAGGGGTTCCCAGGTAGCGAGTGTAGACTATGCCTACATTTTGCTGATCGCGAAAACTTTCTATTGTCGAGTTGATCGTTTGATCGTCCTCTCCCCATAGGTTCAAGTGAATGTTCGCCTTCTCGGGAGTTCTAAAGATGTCCAAGACTCTGGGGCAGTTCCTTAGATGGCTCTCGATTTTCTTTCTAGCGTTGTCGGTTCGAACCTCCAGACCGACTTGTGCAACTTTGAAGCCAAATTGTCGAAGATTCAAACCTCCCCTTATGAGAATCAGATCCTCGTCCAGTAACCGCTTCAATCTATTTGTCGTCGTAGGACGAGACGACTCTACTTTCTCAGCCAACTCTGTTACCGAGGCTCTGGCATCAATTTGCAGCTGTCGAATGATCTTCAGGTCAAGTTCGTCCAGTCTATTAGGCATATTTCCTCTGATTCCAGATCGAAACGCGGGTATTTAACATTTTGGAAATATCTTGCCAGCGAAACGTGCGAATTGTCCGCAAATGTGAGAGATCTCTTTCCAATGTGGGAAGATTTAAATACTTTTCTGGTCAAGAACCACCGGGAGTGGCGTCAATACGGGACTCAGAGAATGGCTAGGCACGCTTTCAGTGAAGGGTTCGAGAGAGCCTGTGACAGAGACCCTCTTCGAGGGATTT
This sequence comes from uncultured Candidatus Bathyarchaeia archaeon, assembly GCA_964460055.1. Taxonomy (GTDB): domain Archaea; phylum Thermoproteota; class Bathyarchaeia; order RBG-16-48-13; family CAYWPD01; genus CAYWPD01. Next base: position 9,204 of record CAYWPD010000001.1, on the reverse strand, counting down.
GTGACTTTCATACCCCTCCCCTACACTGCTAGCTGTATTCTTCTTACTCTGACGCTTGGATTCCCAGGTTATTTGTTGACAAGATACCTTGATTCCTACAATCTCGCCCAGACGTTCTCTATCGCTGGAACCGTAACTGGTTCAGAAAGCTACTGGCGTGCTATCGTGTTCTACTGGACTATAGCGTATGGGGGCTTCATGTTCTACCTCTTCTATTTCGTAAGGTATTTCCGACGGCAACTAGTGAAGGCGCGAACCGCACTTTCACCCTTGCTCTTAGCCGGAGAAGAAGCATTCGATAAGGATTTCCGCATCGTTTCGAGTCGAATTGGTGCACTTGCGACAACAACCATAATCGGGGCATGTTTTGCGCCAAGTGCCTACAAGATGATTGCTCTATCTTTGGGGAGCTTCAGCTCGGTATATGTCGTGCTTTCGCAAGTCACACTCTACTTTGCAGGAGGAACAGGAATATGGCTATTCTTCAGTTCAGTCTGGAGTCTTCGCAAACTTGCAAAAGAATCGATGAAGTTGAAACCCTCCTCAGAAGACTCTCTCTTTGGCCTTGGTCCAATCGGTTCGATTTCTCTCGCTCTAGTTCTAGTGTACTTTGGAGCTGTAGGTTTGCGAGGGCTCGGAATCTTGGCTTCCGGCGTTGAAATCACTCCGACGGCTGTGAACCTCGCATTTGAGTTGACCCTGGTGGTTTTCGGATTGATTGCATTCCTACTCACTATCAATGTTTTTCGCAGAAAAATGGTCGAGCAAAAGGAGCTCGAGAGGCATAAACTCCTAGAAGAACGTAGGACTCTGCAAATTTCGTCTGTGGACGGCGAAACAAAGATAGGGAAGAATCCCAACTGCATCCAGAAATTGCTGTTGATGGATTTTATGGAAAAGAGACTCGAGAGAATCCCCACTTGGCCCTTTGACACAGGGGTACTAGGACACATGCTCACGATTCTGCTTTCCGTGACAGCGATATTGCTAGCTAACATACTTACAGTTGTTATGAACTTGTGAAGATGATTCAGCCCAGAATGAGCTCAGTTGTGGACAACTTGCCCACCTCAAAAACAAAGTTCGCAGATGTTAGAAATACGCAGACCCAAACCGAGCAGGTTCACGAACAAATGCAAATCAAGCTCCAAACAGACATAAGAATTAAAGGAAAGTGAGTTCCACGAAGAAAAAGACAGATAGCTTTCGTCCAACACTGCTCGAAAAAACGCTTGTTTTTTCACATCTACCATCCGTGCTTGGCACCATCTTCGTTGCGGCTTTCGCTGGGCCACTTGGGAATTTCCTTTACCTGTACTCAGTGTCACACAATGCCATAGGTGCCTTATATCAAACTTTCATATCGACGAATGCAGAAGAATTCGGACTCGTGGCGGCAGTCCAGTCCAACTGGTATTCCCTAGCAGGCAACGTTCTTTGGTACGTTTTCCTTTTTTATGTAGCTTTCATCATACGTTATCTTGGAATGTGTTTGGTCAAAGCTGAACCAGAGCTGATATCTCTGGCTCCAAACGGAGAAAAGGACGTGCGCAGAATTTTCAATATCGTTTCCGAATATTTTCCTCAGCTGGTAATAATGTCCGTCTTCTTATTTGTCTACGCGACATCCGTCCCAGAGCTGGTAGGCAAAGGTGAGCTGACTGTTCTTAGCACTCCAATTTACATTCTCCGTTCTCTCGTTCGTTCCGTGATGTTTGGCTCCATACTGTGGCTATATTGCGCATCTCTACTGGGACTTTATCGATTTGGAAAGCAGAACCTCAAGCTCAAATCTTATCACGAGGATCCAACGCTAGGGACTAGGAAATTAGGGTCCCTGGCCTTTTCATTTTTATCGGCATATTTCTTGGGATTGACTCTTTTTGCGGGGCAGATGATTCTTGGCGGATTAGCAGGCCAGACATCTGTGGTAAACGTGATTTTTATGCTCGTCCTAGTTCCTGTCGGGATAACACTATTCATAGCGCCGTTGGTGAGTACTCACAATAGGCTGCTCGAAGCGAAAAGGGCCGAAATCGCATCGACAAATAAGCTATTGTCAGAACTCATTAGCCGCATCGAAGAAACAGGTGAGAAGGATGACCAGAACATGATCAGGCTATTGACGTTGGAAACTGTAGAAAGGAAACTCATGACTGTTAGGACTTGGCCGATTGAGAACCCACTAATAGGAAAGCTCGCATTGATCACGGCTTCGGTTGCCGCAATGCTGATCGCAAGGCTCATCCAGACTTTTCTACAGATCTGAAGCGTTTGTTTTCCCGCACACATTCTCTCTTTGAGCGCGCGCAACTGAAGCCTTCTCTCCCCGACTACGTGGACGACAGATGCGAAGATCCTGCGAAAACTAGAATGAAAACCCCCGCGTGCGCTTCATGTCTTCCGATATCCCTAGCGAAAGCACGCGATTGCTCGAAGATCTAGTGCACGCTAGTGGACTTGACCTCATTTCGGCTTAATTTCGGTCCAGCCCATCGTGATTCCGCGCGCCACATCTTGGTCCATACACAGCTCATATGGTCTAAGGATGACGAATACGTCTGCAAAGTTGCCAAAAACGTCGAAGGAGCCAGCTCACTCATCGAAACAGGCCTCGAGTATGTCTGTGGCTCTGACGACATCAGACGCTTCAGAAGACACGAATAAAAGAGGTCAATTCCCGCCGACAGTATTGAAATTCATCCCAAAAGGCGGGGACGGGAGTTGAATCCTAGGCGTCATCTAGAAGGAGGTTCGTACTTCGGATAGGTGAGCCTGCTGTGCCTCAATTTGAGGTGCGCTAGAGTCTCCGCCATGCTGAGAGCGGCCTCCGCAGGATCGATCACAGGAATCCCCAGATTGATACTAAGCTTCCTAGCCAGGCCGAAGAGCCCCATGCAGCCAAGAATCAAGACATCCGAGTTGCTGCTCCGCATCAAGTCTCTTGCAGCCTTCTCGGCCAGACGCATCGTCTTCTCCAGATCCTTTCGCAGCTCAAGAACGGGTAACGGAGGCGGCAGTACCGTAGGGTTGCTGCCTAGGTTCATGGCGATTGAGAATGAGGCTTGTCTCGGACCGACTACCGGAATGTCGACAAGCTCTCTGGAAGATTCGAGGCCGGGATCACCGGCACACCAAATTATGGCTGCGTCACTACCCTTGTTCTCAGCTTCCTTAACCAGTCTCAGGATCTCGGGCACGGCGAGATCATGGTCTACGCGCGTCTCGATCGCAGGCGGTCCAGAAACGCTTCTGTAAAACTCTATCACGGTATCAGGCCTTTTGATGGAGTTCAGCACCTTCACTCTTTCAGCGAGGCCATCTTCATTCAAACCGGTGATTGGAACTATTACGGAAATTCTCAAACGGCCTTTCCTCTCGCACTCATGGGGGTGGCCAAATTTGAAAGGATTTCTCTCCCGATTAGGCCAGTGTCGAAGATCTAGACTGCAATCTGACTTTCAACCGACGAGATAGAGCTTCACAAGGAAATTCTAAGTTCTCTATGCGCAGGGACAGCGACAGTGCCAACAAATCTTATACCCCTCCTTTCGAGAGGAACCATTATCGAGGTATTTTCATGATCTGGCTCACAGACGAAGATAAAGAGCTCCTAGCTGAGCTTGAAGGTGAAGTCTCCAAGGAAGAGTTGCAAAGGAACTGGAAGAGCCTCATGGAGCTGACCCCTCTCCCCTCCGGTAGTCAACAAGAGGAAAAGGCCATTCAGTTCCTGAAATCGAAGCTCGAGGAATACGGCCTCAAACCACAGGTGCTCCGATACGAAGCTTACATCAGCGAACCCAAGTTGGCCAGACTCGAGGTACTGTCTCCGGAGATGGTCGAGGTTCAATGCACACCTTACCGTCAGGTAGGGACGACCGGGCCTGAGGGCATAGAAGGCGAAGTCATCTACATAGACCCAGAGCAAATCGGCAGAATAGATTGCCGTGGAAAAATCGTACTGGCGGAGCAGAAGACTTCTGGTGACTGGATGGGGCTTCAAGGCGCACTGTTGTTAAAGCTACAAAATATGGGCGTCAAGGGCCTCATTGTCATCGAACAAGACTCGTTCATGCCGACGATATGCCACCAACGCGCTGACTTCTCCGTTTCGGGAAATCCGACCATCGACAGCATAGACTTAGTCCAGCGGATCTCGGCCATAGTCCACGTGTCTAATAGAGATGGTCAGCGGCTGAAGGTTCTCGCGAAGCAGGGAAACATGCGCGCTCATGTCACCTCCATCGTGGAGACTGGATGGAAGAAGTTGCCACTCTTGGTCGCCGAGATTAGAGGGGTGAGAGATCCGGAGAAGTTCATGTTGGTGAATGGCCATGTTGATACACCACCTTTCTCACCCGGCGCTGTAGACAACGCCTCTGGTAATGTAGCCATCCTCGAACTGGCGCGCGTCCTCAACGGGCACAGTGAGAAGCTCAAACGGAGCATTCGGTTCGCATTCTGGACTGCTCATGAGATAGGGCGCTATGGTGGTTCAACTTGGTACAATGACGCTTTCTGGCACGAGCTGCGGTATTACTGTACTGCCTTCTTCAACATCGATTCGCCTGGAACTGAGGGAGCCACCACCTACAGAGAGGCCCCTATAGGTGAATTGCAGGAGTTGGTTACTGAAAGCATAGCGTCGGTTGCGGGCGTAAAGGTCGAAGGCTCCCATTGGCCGAGTCGGGCTGGAGACCACAGTTTCTGGGGGACAGGACTTCCTCATGCAAGCACCATCTCAGCTCGTCCCAAGGATCTGTATGATCCCTTTGTGAACTACTCGGGCGGCGGTTGGTGGTGGCATACGCCCTACGAAACCATCGAGCATGGCGATATAGACATCCTTGGCACAGATGTGAAGGTGAACCTCAACTTCATCTTCAAGGTTACGAACTGCCCAGTCCTGCCCATGAACTTCGTCCCATATGCTGACGCCATGCTCAAGATACTTGAAGACCTTCAAGCTGGGGCTGGCAAGATCAGTTTCTATTTCAATATCAATTCAGTCATTGAGAGGGCCAGAGAATTTCGGGAGTTGGCAGAGAGGCTGGAGGGCACTGTGAGGAAGGCGGTGGATGGGGCAGCAACTGATGAGATGCTGGAGGAACTGAACCGGTGCATCATGTGGGTATCGAGACACATCAACCTCGTAGCCCACTCAGACGCAGAAAGGACGGAGCAGATGTCCATGGAAACCTTCGGAGCTACACCATTCCCCCGGATCTATGGAATGCTAAAGCTCGCGGAGATGTCTCTACCACAGTCACCAGAGTTCAAGTTCATGCTGACAAAGCTCCAAAGACAAAAGAACATTGTTGAGGACGAACTCTACCTAGCCAACGAGCTCATAAAGGACACACTGGCGAAGTTTAAAGCCGCCATCTAGATCCCTGATTCACAATGGCCCGTAAATCACATGTTAGCACACGTGGAAGATCCGTTTGGAACCTTTCGGGTGGCTTTGCTCCTTACAGAGCAGTGCAACGTGACATGTAGCCACTGTTGGTTTGGTTGTGGTCCGGACAAGAAGGCTAAGATGGCCTTGGTTGAAGCCGCTGACTACATCGACCAAGCTCTGGAGATCCCGACTGTTGAATGGATCAGTCTCACGGGTGGGGAACCGTTCTTGCTCCCGGAGACACTCCTAGAACTCGTCAGCTACACAGCCAGTAGAGGATTTCACACAGAGTGCGTCACGAATTGCTTCTGGGCAACAACGAAGGAAGAAGCCGAGAGGATATTGAAGAAGCTCGTAGATGCCGGACTCGATGCGATCAACATAAGCGCCGACGATTTCCATCAACGCCACATCCCATTTGATCGAGTCCGCAACTGCTACGAAGCGGCGAAAAAGCTTGGGCTAAAGATAATCATCATGTGCGCTGCAGCAAAATCAAGCAGATTAAGGGTAGGAGAGGTCACTAGACTGCTAGAAGACAAAGACATCCGAATCATAGGGGCAGGGTCACCAAAGGACCATCCTGTCGCCCTAGCTATCGAGACGGGATTCATTCCGATAGGCAGAGCAATGGAAATCCCAAGAGAAGAGTGGCTCGTCAGCAACGGCTCCTTCGAGGGACCGTGTCGGGCCATTCTCCGCGATGTAGGCATAGCACCTTCGGGGAATGTTCTTCCATGCTGCTCCGCGGCGGCATCAACAGACACAGCTGTGATAGGAAACGTAAAAAACAACAAATTGAGGAGGCTCATCGAGGAGGCAAGTCACCGCCCATTGTTCAGAACGCTCAGCGCTGAGGGACCCTTAGGCCTTCAGAGACTTCTCGGTTCAAAGCGGCGCGACAACTACGTGAATAGGTGCCACTTATGCTATGACTTGCTAACAGATCCATGCCTTGGCCAAGTTCTGTGACCTGAGAGCAACAAACTTTACAGACTCAAGCTTGACTGCGCCGCTCACCGGCTTGCAGATGTGCGTTTCTCAAATACGTCTCCTTCACCAGAAAGATGTAGATCAAGGTTTGAACAACCAGAGCAGAAAGAGCGAAGAGAATTGGTGCAGCATAGGTCCCTGTCCAATCTACCAAAGCTCCCAGTAGTGGTGGAGCGAAAATTGAACCAATGAAGTTGCACATATTATAGAATCCTAAGCCGGTGCCTAATGCTCTTCTGGGCAGGATCTCCGATACCATGCTGAAGCCCAGAATCCAAGTAGACCAGAAGAGACCGACCACGAAACCCACGAAGCCCATCAAAACGTAGGATGATCCAGTCGGAAGCGCCACGAAGACTACTATCAGAGCTGTACTCATCATCGAACCCAGAAACAGCGGCAATTTGCGCTTCTTGAGTCTGTCGGAGATGAAGCCGATCGACGCTCCGCCCGGTATCATAGCAACTGTAATCGATGAGGAGATCAAATCGGCGTTCACATACGACAGGCCCCTCACGTCTACCAAGAACTTTGGCATCCAGAGAATCAACGACCAACCAATCCCACTAATCACCGATGCGACAACGAAAGGGCGGAAATCTTTCACCGCGAACACAGCGCGCATATTCTCCTTGACGATGGACCAGTTGCCAAGGGAACTTTCCTCATCGGGCCTAAGACCTGCAGGAGCATCCTTTAGGAACAGTGCGAGCAGGGCCAGTGTGATCAAGAGCAAAGAGGATATTGTCAGGTAGGGTGTGTTCCACCCGCCCATCGTCGCCGATAGAAATGGGAGGACTATGTAGGCCATGAACGAACCTATGCCTCCAGCTGAGTTGGCAAGGCCAGTAGCTGTGGCTCTCTTTTCGACCGGGAACCATATCGAGATAAGTTTGAGGGTTGACACCCATATCACGCTCGAGCCTAGACCCATTATGACCCTCCCAGCTAGCAGCGTTCCAATGTCTCTTCCTTGACTGAACACTACAGCCCCAGAGGCGAAGAGCGCCATAAAGGGGAGCACTATTTTCTTCACTCCCAATGTCTCTATCAAGACGCCTGTGGGTATCTGCATCGATGTGTAGCAGATGAAGAAGGCTGAAGAGAGTAAACCCGCAACCGCGTATGTCAGGCCTAACTCGTCCATCAAGATGGGGATCAAAGGTGATGGGGAGATTCGATGAAACTGGACTTGGAAGTACGAGAGAGCCATCATTGCCAAGATGAGCCATTCATATCTCGGCTTAGCTCCACTTCCCATGTCTTCCAGCCTTTCAGGTGAGACTATTACAGTTCGATAAAAAGATGTCAGAGCTGAATCCTTGAGGAATTCATCTGGAGAGTCACGTCATGACTCAAGAAAATGGTAAAAGGCTTGAGCTGCCGAAGCTTCTCGAGACCTGTCGCAAGTCGGGACGCCTATGAGAGAGATCCCGCTGAACAAAGTGCTGGGCTGCCTTGCAGGCATAGCCATCGGTGACGCGATGGGAATGCCCTCTGCAGGTTTCACGCCTGAGGAGATCAGATTCCGCTTCGGAGAGATAACGCGCTTCTTGGATGCTCCAGACGACCATCCACTTCACTCTGGACTGAAGGCTTCACAAGTTACAGATGACACCGAACTAACGCTCCTCGTTGCGGATATGATCATCGAAGATCGGAGACCAAGTGCTGAAGGAATGGCGAAGAGGATCGTTGAGTGGGCAGCGAGAAAGAATCTTCTCAGCACTAATCTCCTTGGACCTAGCACAACGAGAGCCATTCGAGAGCTGATGGAAGGAAAAGACCCCAGACAGACTGGCAAATTCGGAACTACAAACGGTTCCGCCATGAAGATTGCACCGATCGGCATAATTGCTGCCGACAACTTGAGACGTCTTTCCTTAGAAGTCGAGGAGACTTGCAGACCCACTCATTGGACTAGTGTCGCGATCTCCGGCGCGTGCTCAATCGCGTTCGCAATCAACGAAGCATTGCAACCGAATTCGTCTGTCGAAAGAGTGCTTAGGGCATCAAGTAGAGGAGCCTCAGCTGGAGCCGAGCTCGGAAAAAGGGTTCCATCTCCGTCGATCGCAAAGAGAATTGAACTCACCCTCAAGCTAGTCAGTGGCTGTAAGACCCCCTCTCAAGCAGCTAAGATCTTGTATGATTACATTGGGAGCGACATCAGCTGTGTTGATTCCATACCAACCGTCGTAGGACTCTTCGCGGCCGCTCGTGGAGACCTTCAGAAGGCCATCTTCGCGGCGGCCAACATGGGTGGAGACACGGATACTATCGGTTCCATGGTGGGCGCATTGTGCGGGGCCTTCAGCGGAATCGGCAGCATATCTCCAATTCTTGTTGAACAGGTGGAAGAGACAAATAATCTAGGCCTTGAGAAGTGGGCTCTGGCTCTGCAGAGGCTGGCCAATGAAAGAGCAAGAGCCGGATCAATGATGGAGAGCTCTTCTTGATCGACGTTTTGACGATTGGAGACACGGTTGTCGACCTGATCGTGAGAGTGGATCATTTTCCAAGAGCAAATGAGGAGAGCATACCAGCCTCCAAACCAATGGCCGAGGTGGGAGGGGCAGCAAACTTCCTGATAATGGCAGCCAGACTGGGCCTAGAGTGTGGTTTGATCGGATGCGTTGGAGGCGATGAATACGGGCGACTGTTCTTGGATGCACTTAGCTCAGAGGGGGTCGATGTATCTCGAGCGCGAGTCAGAAGGAACGAAAGTACAACGCTTTGCATCAATCTCCTAGACAAGGATGGGCGGCACGCATTCCTGAGCGTCCCGGGCGCAAGCTCAACACTCGACCACA